>DASQGR010000195.1:0-12385 GCA_035632515.1 Allostellaceae bacterium
TGGCCGGCTTGGCGGGCTTGCGGCGACGCCGATCATCAACCGCCCCGAGGTCGCGGTCGTTGGGGTCAATCGCATCGATGAACGGCCGGTGGTGCGCGGCGGACAAATCGTCGTGCGCAAGATGATGAACCTGTCATCGTCGTTCGATCACCGCATCGTCGATGGCTGGGAAGCGGCCTCGTTCATCGCCACGGTGAAGGGCCAGCTCGAACAGCCGGCCACCCTGTTTATCGGCTGAGCGCGCGCGATGGCCGATGCCCTCTCCCTTGCCGTGGCCGGGCTCCAGGAGCGACCCGTGGCTCAACCGCGGCATACGAAGGTTCTGGTGCTCGGCGGCGGGCCGGGCGGCTACGTCGCCGCGCTGCGCGCCGGCCAGCTCGGGCTCGAGACGGTGCTGGTCGAGGCCGGCCGGCTCGGCGGCACCTGCCTGATCTGCGGCTGCATTCCGTCCAAGGCCCTGATCCATGCCGCCGATAAATTCGCCGGCATCGGCGACAGCGCCGCGCTGGGCATTACCGCCGGGCCGGCGCAGCTCGACCTGGCGAAGACGGTGGCCTGGAAGGATGGCATCGTCGACCGGCTCAACGGCGGCGTCGCGGCTCTGCTCGCTCGGGCGAAAGTCGATATCGTGCGGGGCTGGGCTGTTTTCAGCGATGCGAAAACCTGCACGGTAGCGACACCCGAAGGGCCGCTCACCCTGACCGCAGAGCACGTCATCCTCGCCGCCGGGTCGCAGGCGGTGGCGCTGCCGATGCTGCCGTTCGGCGGCAAGGTGATATCGTCAACCGAAGCGTTGGGTTTGGCCGAGCTGCCCCGGCATCTCGTCGTCATCGGCGCGGGCTATATCGGTCTGGAACTCGGCATCGCTTTTCGCAAATTCGGCACGCTGGTCACCATCGTGGAGATGGCCGACCGCATCCTGCCGCGCTACGACCCGCAACTGACCCGCCCGGTGCGGCGCTGGCTCGAGCGCAACCGGGTGACCCTGCACCTCGGCGCCAAGGTCACCGGGCTCGACGGCGACGGCAATCTCGCGGTCGACACCGCCCGAGGCGAGCGCATTGCGGTCGCTGCGGACCGCATCCTGGTGACGGTCGGCCGCCGCCCGCGCATCGACGGCTGGGGCCTCGAGGCGATGGGGGTCGACAGGGACGGACCCTTCGTCAAGGTCGACGACCAGTGCCGCACGGCGATGAAGAATGTCTGGGCGATCGGCGATCTCGTCGGGGAACCGATGCTGGCGCACAAAGCCTCGGCGCAAGGAACGATGGTGGCCGAGATCATCGCCGGCGAGCACCGGCACTTCGATCCCGCCTCGGTCGCGGCGATCTGCTTCACCGAGCCCGAGATCGTCAGCGCCGGGCTGTCGCCGGATGCGGCCAAGGCCGCCGGCGAAGATGTTGTCATCGGCACCTTCCCGCTCGCCGCCAGCGGCCGCGCCCTGAGCCTCGAAGCCGGCGAGGGCGGCGGCTTTGTCCGCATCGTCGCCCGCAAGAGCGATCAGCGGGTGCTCGGCGTCCAGGCGGTCGGCCGCGACGTCGCCGAGCTGGCCGGAGAGTTCGTCCACGCCCTGGCGATGGGGGCTCTGCTCGACGACATCGCCGGCACCATCCACGTCCATCCGACCCTGAGCGAGGCGTTCGGCGAGGCGGCATTGGCGGCGCTTGGCCGCGGGCTTCACGTTTAGGCTATAGTGCCGGCGCCATGAGCAACACCGACCGCCCACGCCGCGCCGCGGTATTTCTCGACCGCGACGGCGTGCTCAATCACGACGACGGCTATATCAGCTCGACGGATCGCTTTCGCTGGATCGAGGGCGCGCAGGACGCGGTCAAGACGTTCAACGATGCCGGGCTATACGTGTTCATCGTCACCAATCAATCGGGCATCGGGATGGGGCTTTACACCGAGGCGCATGTGCACGCGGTGCACGCGCACCTCCACGCCGGGCTGGCGGTGGTGGGGGCCCGGATCGACGATATCCGCTATTGCCCCTACCATCCGGAGGCGAGCGAACTCGCCTATCGGCAGGACAGCGATTGGCGCAAGCCGAGGCCCGGGATGATCCTCGATCTGGCGTACCACTGGCCGGTCGATCTCGCGGCGAGTTTTCTCATCGGCGATCGCGAGACTGACCTCGCCGCCGCCGCGGCCGCCGGCATCGCCGGGCACCACTTCACCGGCGGCAATCTGCTGAAGTTCTCCGCCGCCATCCTCACAGCAAGGCGCCAGGAGGGCGTGATCCGACCGGAGGGGCGCGCAACCGACTTCCCCGGGCTCGATCCTGCGAACCACTAAAGGCTTTGCCGATCGCTGCGGTGCGCGTGGCGCCGCCGGCGAGCCGGCGGTGCCACGGCGTCGGCTTAGTCGGTCAATAGCCGCCGGCGATCATCGGCTCGTATTGGTCGAACGAAGCCAAGCAGTCCTGGCGCAGCGCCGGGACGAAATCGATCGGATTGCATTCCTTGCGCATGCGATAGGCGCGGAAACCCGGGCTCACCTGCAGGAGGTGGTCGTAGTACGCGCTCTTGATGTTGTTCTGCTCGGGGGTTTCCCACGGGCCGTTGTAGCGATAGGTCATGTTCGCCGCGGCGGCGGGGTAGGCCGCGAGCATGCCGACAACGAGCGCGGCACCGAGAGATCGCACATACCTGGACATCTGATCTTCTCCTTGGTCGGATTGCCGATCGACGCGCGACAGAGAGCAAGGTTCGTAAAAACCATAACCGAACGCGTTCTCCCGGTCCGGCGTTAGCCCCGGCGCTTCGCGCGACACGCGCTTCGGCGAGGGGGCGGTATCGACAATAGGGAACACTCGGCAACTTGAACAGTTCCCGCAGCGATGGCGCATGGCTTAGCTCTTCGGGTATACCCGCGCGCCCGGACTGTCGCGATGCCCTGCCCATTCCGATTGGCAGGCGCCATCCGGCTCGCTCCATCGTAGGATTGCGGTCGCTGTCGCGGCGCGCCCTTGATCGAGCGCCCGCGGCCGAAAGGCGAAACGACAAGAGGGTGTTTTTTCCATGTTCACTGCTGCTGGCAAGGCGCTGACGGGATTGTTTCCAGCGGCGGTGCTGTTGCTTGGTTCCTGCGCGTCGCCGCCGGCGGACAATGCCACGCTGGCGCCGCGCGGGGCGAGGGAGCCGCTGCGGACCGGGCACTGGCGCGGCGCAGTAGGCCCGACCATGGTCGATTTCTTTGTCAACGGCGTCGCCGGTGCCGATGTCGCCATTCGCATCTACGGCAGCATCATGCGCCAGGCGAACCGCAGCATGGAAAAGCTGGATATTTCCAACTCGTTCGTCGATCGGCCGCGGACCTGCAAGAGGTCCGGGGATGGCAAGACCTTCGACTGCACGCGATACGCGGACATGCATATCGACAATAGCCTGCTGTGCGGCGAATACAGGTCGCCCGGCGAAACCTTTCATTTCTGTCTTCCGCCGGCGCGGTAGGCGTCCACCGCTCAATCGAGCGTCCTGCGGGCCGCAGGCCGCAGGTTTGCGGAAGGGTCAGTATCGGATCGCTGTCATTGCGCGCCGCCCGCTTCGAGGTCGAGAACCTCTACCGATCTGATCTCGTCGGGTTCGCCGGCATAGACGACGAGGCTCGTCAGTTCGGCGGCGATCATCGCGCTGTGCGGCTGGCCTTGCGGGTTGAGCGCATAGCCGCCGGCGGCGGCGACCGGTTTGCCGCTTTTGTTGGCCCGGTTACCCGACAGGTTGAACACATGCTCGTCCGAGCGTGCGACGGCCACGATCTTGATCAGCTTTCCGGCGGGCGGGGTGGCGCGCAGCAGATAGGCGACGCCGCCGCCTTCGCCGCGGCGGTCGCTCAACACTTTCAGCTCGAGAATCGGCTTGCCTTCGTACAGCGCCGCCTGGCCGTACATCTCGATGCCGGGCGCCCACGGCATCGTGGCGTAGTCGGTGCGTATCGTCGCCATTGCAGCCTCCTAGAACATCGGAAAGCGATAGAATTCGCGCGGCACGTCGTCTGCCGTCGCGGCGCTTCCGCGGTCGGGCAGCGCTATCGTCGCAGCCCATAGCGCGCGAAGGGTCTTGCCCATTCGGCGCCAAATCGACACCGCCGGGCGGCTTCCGGCGATGCCGGCGGGCCAGGGCATCGACGCTGTTCCTCGTGTCATCGCCTCCTCCTTGTCAGGGGTTGTGAGGAGTGTACCTTCTGCCTGCTGACAGCGTTTTGTCAGGAGCGATGCGATGCCGCTGCGCCGGGCCGACCGCCTGTTCGACATTCTGCGCATCCTGCGCGCGGCGACCCGGCCGGTGACCGCGGCCGCGATCGCCGCCGAGCTCGAGGTCACCCCGCGCACCGTCTATCGCGACGTCGCGACCCTGCAGGCGCGGCGCGTCCCGATCGAGGGCGCCGCCGGTATCGGCTACGTGCTGCGTCGCGGCTTCGACCTGCCGCCGCTGATGTTCACCGAAGACGAGGCCGAGGCGATCGCCGTCGGGGTGCGCATGCTCGCCCGCACCGGCGACCCGGGCCTGCAAAAGGCGGCCGAGAGCGTCCTGTCGAAGGTGACGCTCGTCGTCCCCGACCCGCTGCGCGACTACCTCAATGCGGCGCCGGTCTATGTCTCGAAAAGCGGGGCGCCGGTGCCGGCCCGGCGCGACCTGCCGGAGACGATCCGCCACGCGGTCCGCGACCGGCGCAAGATGCGCATCGCCTACGAGGACGGCGAGGGGCGCCGCACGCGGCGGGTGATCCAGCCCTTTGCCGTCGCCTATTACGTCGAGGCGACCCTGATCTGCGCCTGGTGCGAGCTGCGCGGCGGCGTCCGCCATTTCCGCACCGACCGGGTGACGAGCGCCGAGGTGCTCGACGAGCCATTCACCATCCCCGCCGATGTGATGAACGGATGGCTGGCCGACCGGGCCGATCAGTAGCCGAGCGCGGCGCCGGCGGGGCGGCGCGGATCGTTGACCCCCGCGAGCCTGCCGTCCGGCCGGATCGCGATCAATTCGACCGCGCCCCACGGCGATTGCTCGACCAGCTTGTGGCCCATGCCGGTCAAGGCGGAAACGGCTTCCGGCGGCAACCCGGCTCTCTCGTAGAACAGCGTGTCGGGCAGGTATTGATGATGGAAGCGCGGCGCGGCGACCGCCTCCTCCGGGGACAGGCCGAAATCGACAAGGTTCATCACCGTCTCCAGCACGGCGGTGATGATGCGCGGGCCACCGGGGCTGCCCAGGACGAAGACCGGCCTGCCGTCTCTTTCGACGATCGTCGGGGTCATCGACGACAGCGGCCGCTTGCCGGGGGCAATTGCGTTGGCCTCGCCCTGCACCAGCCCGAACAGGTTGCTGGCGCCAGGCTTGACCGCGAAATCGTCCATCTCGTTGTTGAGCAACACGCCGGTGCCGGGCGCCACCACCGCGGCGCCGAAATTGCCGTTGAGCGTGTAGGTGATGCTGACCGCGTTGCCCGCGCCGTCAACCACCGAATAATGCGTTGTCTGCGGCCGCTCCCCGTCGGCGACCGGCGTAAGCGTGGCCGATGGCGACGCCCTCTCGGGGTCGATCGCGGCGCGGATCGCGGCGGCATATTCGGCAGAGGTGAGACGGACTACCGGGTTGCGGACGAAATCAGGGTCGCCGAGCACGGTGTTGCGGTCGCGAAAGGCGTGGCGCATCGCCTCGACCGTCAGATGCACCGCGCGCGGTGAGCGGTACCCGGCCGCGCCGATCTCCCATCCCGAAAGGATGTTGAGGATCTCGCACAGCACGGTGCCGCCGCTGCTCGGCGGCGGTGCCGACACGACCCGGTAGCCGCGATAGGTGCAAGCGAGCGGCGGCAGCTCGCTCGCGGCATATCCGGAGAAATCGGCTTCGCTGAGAACGCCGCCCCTTGTCGCGGCGGCGGCGGCGACGGCGGCCGCGAACGGGCCGCGGTAGAACCCGTCGGGCCCTTCGGCGGCGATCCGCGACAGGGTCGCGGCGAGGTCCGGCTGCTTCAGCCGCTCGCCGGCGCGATAGGGGGTGCCGTCGGGGTGCAGGAAGATGCGCGCCGCTTGCGGATCGCCGGCGAGCCGCTTGGCGCCGCGCTCCAAGATCGCCGCATCCGCCGCGCCGAGCACGAACCCGTCGCGCGCCAAGGCGATCGCCGGGGCGATGACTGCCGCCCGCGGCAATTTGCCGTAACGCGAGAGGGCAAGGTCGAGACCGCGCACCGTGCCCGGCACCGCGACTGCCCGGTAGCCGTAGAGGCTCGCCTCGCGGATCGGGTTGCCCGCGGCGTCGAGAAACATGTCCGGGGTCGCGGCCGCCGGCGCCGTCTCGCGGAAGTTGACGCTGGTCTCGCCGCCGTCGGCGCGATGGATCAGCATGAACCCGCCGCCGCCGATATTGCCGCAGCACGGGTCGACGACCGCCAGCGCATAGCCGACCGCCACCGCCGCATCGACCGCGTTGCCGCCGGCCTTGAGAATGTCCAAGCCGACGGCGCTGGCTTCGCGCTGGGCCGAGACCACCATGCCGCCGGTCGCCTCTGCCGCTCGCGCGGGACCGCCGCCGAGCAGCGCCAGCATCGCCGCGGCGACGGCGACCGAGCGCCAGGGGTTCCAGTCAAACAGGTGCCGGGATCGCAATGCGCTAACCCTATTCTGCTGCCCAGGGAGGTGAGACACCGGCTTGGTGCAGCGACCGTCGCCGCAGCATGACAGCCGATAATTAACCACGAATTAGTGTGAATTTGATACGAGTCGTAACTAGATTTAACCGCAATGGCGACGGCCGTTTACCGCAAATTATCCCGAATGCCGGTAAAGCGAGGGGATCACCGACGGCGCGATCGTATGCCCGGTCGGATTTCACAATAGGGCCGCTGCATCGATGGCATCTCCGCGCGTCGCCGATCTCGAACCTTCCGCTGTCACGGCGCCGCCGGACTACCCCGTGCTGCCGCCCCCGGCGTCCGGCCCTCCGGCTGCCGTCCGTTTGTCGGATGTTTCGACCGCCGGCGACAAGCGCCTCGCTCACCCTGCGCCGCACCGCGGCGAACCCGCCGCCCTCGCGCCGCGCCCGTTCACCCTCGCTCCCGACCGGCAGCGCCGCCGGATCAATCGCGACGCCATCGTCTCGGCGGTCCGCCTTGCCGATTTCCTGGCGGTGCTGGTGGCCGGCATGGCCAGTATGGCGATGCGGTCGGTGTTTGTCTGGCCGTTGGTGCTGCTGGTGCTGGCGTTGGCCGCGCGGATGCCGAAGCCGGGAATACAGGCCGCGGCCGATCCGACCCGCCGGCTGTCGATCCAGCTGTGCGAGGGCCTGGTGCATGTTCTCCCGGCTTTCGGCTTCGGCCTGTTGGCCGCGATGGCGGTATTGCAGCCCGAACCGGCCGAGCGCGCGCTGCTGATCACGTGGCTGTTGCTGTGGGCGCTGGCCGCGGCGGGCGGCATCGTGGCGGTTCGCCTGGCTTTGTGGGCGTTCCTCGCCCGCTGGCGCCGGTCCGGCCGGCTCAGGCAGGCGGTGGCGATCTTCGGCACCGGCGAACTTGCCGAGCGCCTGGTCGAGCGGTTGCGCGCCGCCTGTCCCGAATCGATCGAGATTGTCGGCGTATTCGACGATCGCGTCAGCCGCCGCATCGCGGGTCCCAGCCTCGCCGATATTGCGCGCGGCACCACCGCCGACCTGATCGCGCTGTCGCGCCAGCAGGTGATCGACCGGGTCATCGTCGCGCTGCCGCATTCCGCCGAGCAGCGCCTCCTCGAAATCCTGCGCAAACTGCACAAGATGCCGGTCGAGATCAGCCTCGCGCCGGACATGGTCGGCTTCAACGTCCCCGCCAAGGATCAGGGCGAGTTCGGTGGCCTGCCGCTGCTCGACGTCTACGGAAAGCCGCTCACTTTCGGCCAGGGCTTGGTCAAGGGTGCGTTCGACCGGGTGGCCGCGGCGGCGGGGATGATCGTGTTGTCGCCGGCGTTGCTGGCGGTTGCCGTCGCGATCAAGCTCGACAGCAAGGGCCCCGTGCTGTTCCGGCAAAACCGCTACGGCTTTGGCGACCGGGTGATCCAGGTCTACAAGTTCCGCACGATGAAGGCCGAACTCGCCGATTCGAACGGCGAGAAGCAGACCGAAATCAACGACCCGCGCATCACCCGCGTCGGCGCGGTGCTGCGGCGCTGGAGCCTCGACGAATTGCCGCAACTCTTGAACGTGCTGCGCGGCGAACTGTCGCTGGTCGGCCCGCGCCCGCACGCGATCAGCATGCGTGTCAGGCAGCGCCGCAATGAGGACATCGTCCCCGACTACGCGCTGCGTCATCATGTCAAGCCGGGGATTACCGGCTGGGCCCAGGTCAACGGCTATCACGGCCCGGTCGAGACCGAGAAGGCGCTGCATGAGCGGGTCGCCTACGACCTCGACTACATCAACCACTGGTCGCTGTGGTTCGACATCCGCATCCTGTTGCGGACAACGATCATCGCCTTCGGCCAGCGCCACGCGTACTGACCGGTTCCCGGTAAGCGGGCGGCCCGGAAATTCACGGTGAGGCGGAGAGGGATCGCGTATTTCGCGGCTTGCCGCCTGCCGTCCGGCCTGCCGGGCCGCCCGCCGGGCGATTCGTGTCGATCGGCAGGCATCGCGGCAGGCATCGCGGCAGGCATCGCGGCAGGCATGGCGGCGGAGTCCGCAGCGGGCGTCCATTTGCCGTTGTCTCCAGCACTTGCGGTTGGGCGCCGACATCGCCGAGACTGACTGGCCGTCGACGCTTTACCAGGTTGAGGCACGAGTGAGATTTGCGTGGCTGGTTGTCGTCGCCGGTCTGCTGTTGGGCGGGCTCGCCGGATGCACGCCCTCGGCGCCAAAGCTGGCCTCGGCGGATGCCGTCGCCGGCGGGGTGCCGTTGACCGGCGAGCATGTGCTGGCCCCGGGCGACGAATTCGAGATCCGTTTCCCGTTCTATCCCGACCTCAACGACAAGGTCACGATCGGGCCGGACGGAAGGCTGTCGCTGCAGTTGATCAACACCGTCGCGGTCGGCGGCCTCACCGTGAGCGAGGCGACGAAGCTCGTCAACGAGCGCTACGCCAGGGTGATCCGCGATCCGCAGGCGACGCTGACGGTGCGCAATTTTGCCCCGCAGCAGATTTTTGTCGACGGCTGGGTCGCCAATCCGGGGCTGGTGCGCAGCGACGTGCCGCTCACCGTGTCGCGTGCGATCGCCCAGGCCGGCGGCACCAAAAGCGGCGCCCATACCGATGCGATCCTGGTGCTGCGCCGCAGCCGTGACGGCAAGATCCATTACTATCAGGTCGCGCTCGGCGATTATGCCGGCGCCGGGGGCGGCGAGGATCCGATACTCAGTTCCTACGACGTGGTTTTCGTGCCCAAGACGGCGCTAGGCTCGATCGGCGATTTCCTGGCCAACTACGTCAAGAACATTCCATTTTACGTCAACTACCCGATTCAGTAAGCGTTAACCGTTCGGGCCCTCACTCTCGACCCGTTGGTGCACCGGGATCCGCGCATGGCCGGCAATCCGTACGACCTCACCACCCGCGAGTTGTTGAGCATCCTGTTCAAGGAAAAGCTCAAGCTGATCCTGGTGTTCGTCGTGCTGTGCGCGGCGGTCGTCGCCTATTCCTATGTGCTGACCCCGTATTACGAGGCGACGACGCGCCTGCTGGTCAAAAGCGGGCGCGAGTTCCAGACCCGCTCGGACCCCAGCCAGCCGATCGCGGCGGTGCCGTCTTCGACCAAGCAGGAAATTGTCAATTCCGAGATCCAGATCCTGACCAGCCGCGACCTGGCGGCGGCGGTGGTCGACAAGATCGGTGCCGAGCGGCTCTATCCGGGCAGCGGCGGCGGCGAAGCGGCGCTCCGCGATTTCCAGAGCGACTTCAAGGCCGCTCCGGTCGAGCAGGCGGATGTCATCGATGCCAGCTACCGCAACCGCAACCACGATGTCGCGGTCGAGGCGCTGACAACTCTGGTTCAGCTGTACCAGCAGAAACACGCCGAGATGTTCGCCGACCCGCGCTACAAATTCCTCGAGCAGCAAACCAAGCAGTACCAGGACCAGCTCGACGCCGTGACCCGAAAAATCGGGTCGATCCGCGCCGACAAATCGCTGTTCGACGTCGATTCCCAGCGCGCCAAGCTGCTCGACGACCGCGCCGCGGTCTCGAGCATCTTGCAGCAATTGAAAAGCCAATCGATCGACGCGCACCAGCGCATCGATTTCCTGACCAGCCGGCTTAAGACGACCCCGCCGCTGATCACCGGCGGCGAGACCGCCGCCGATGCGGTCGAGCAGGCGAAGGCCCGCCTCCTCGACCTCCAGGTCAAACAGCAGCAGCTCAGGGAACGCTACGTCGGCGACGTCAAGCCGCTGCAGGACGCCGACGCCGAAATCGCCAAGCTCAGACAATTCGTCTCGCGCCCCGACCCGATGAACCGCAAGGTATGGTCGCAGCGCAACACTGCCTATGACGACATGGTGGTGGCGCTGAACCGGGCGATGGCGGACGCGGCACCGCTCGACCAGCAGATCGCGCTGCGGGAGAAGGAGGCGCAGAACATCGAGGACCGGCTGCGCGCGCTCGGCGAGGGCGCCCGGGCGCTCGACGATCTCGACCGCGAGCGCAAGGTGCTCGAAGAGCTCGTCCACACCTACCGCACCCGCTACGAAGAGGCGCGGATGAACGAGGACCTCGACCGGGAGCGGGTGGTCAGCGTCAGCCTCATCCAGCGGCCGGACGCGCCGGTGCGGCCGGCCGGTCCCAGGCACTTGCCGTTCATCCTCGGCGGCATCCTGATCGGCATCGTCGGCGCCGGCGGGATGCTGCTCTACCTGCTGGTGTTCCGCGAGACGCTGATCACCGTCGAGAGCGTCGAGCGCATCGTCGGTCTCCCGGTGCTCGCCTCGGTGCCGGAGCGATAGCCCTGCCAACCCGGCGAAAGCCGGGACGACGCTTGGGGCGCAGGTCGGGGTGGGACGGCGCGACGCTAACCGCCGCTTTACGTCTTGCCGCTAGCTTGGCGGGATGACCCAGCTCCCCGAAAAACGCCGCGTCCTCTACATCCTGCAGAACCTGCCCGTACCGTTCGACCGGCGTGCGTGGCTGCAGGCGACGACCCTGGCCCAGCACGGCTACGAGGTCAGCGCGATCTGCCCCAAGGCGCGCGGCTTCAACCGCTCGCGCGAAACCCTCGAAGGCGTCGCCATCTACCGCTATTGGGTCCCGGTAGAGGGCGCTGGGCTTGCCGGCTTTGCCGTCGAGTTCGTCTACTGCTTTCTCGCCACCTTGTTGCTGTCGTTCCGCATCGCCTGGTTCGGGCGCGGTTTCGACATCATCCACATCTGCAACCCGCCGGAGACCTATTGGCCGCTGGCGTGGTTCTGGCGGGCCTTCGGGAAAGTCTTCATCTGGGACCATCGCGACCTGTCGCCCGAATTGATCGAGGCCAAATTCGGTCGCCGCGACGGCGCGCTGGTGCGGGCGCTGTTGTGGCTCGAGAAAATGACCTTTCGCGCCGCGCACATCGTCATCAGCACCAATGAAAGCTACAAGCGGATCGCGATCGAGCGCGGCGGCAAGCGCGAGGACGAGATCTTCATCGTCCGCTCCGGCCCGGCGCTGTCGCGGTTCAAGCTGTATCCGCCCGACTTGCAATACCATAAGGGCAAGCCGCACCTGCTGCTCTACCTGGGAGAAATCTGCTCGCAGGACGGGGTCGAATACCTGATCGACGCGGTCAAGGCATTGCGCGACGGGCTGGGCCGCGACGATTTTCATTGCATTCTCGTCGGCGGCGGACCGCATTTCCGCGCGGTGGTCGACTATGCCGAGGCGCAGGGGGTTCGCGGGCTCTGCACCTTTACCGACACGATCAGCGATGACGAGCTGTTGTGCCGGGTCATGTCGTCGGCCGATGTCGCGATCGAGCCGGTGCCGAAAAACGGCTGGTCCGACCGCAGCACCGCCAACAAGATCGTCGAATACATGTTCTTTGGCCTGCCGATCGTCTCGGCCGACTTGACCGAGGCGCGGGTTTCCGCCGGCGACGCGGCGCTGTATGTCGCGCCGGGCGATGCGCGAGCGATGGCCGAGGGCATCGCCGCGCTGATCGATGATCCCGCGCGCTGCGACAGGATGGGTGAATTCGGCCGGAACCGGCTGCGCAGCACCGTCGCCTTCGAATACTCCGTGCCGAACCTGTTGGCCGCTTACGAAGCCGCCTGGACGCGGGTGCGCCGCCCGTTTTCCTGGCTGGGCCGCCGATATCAGGTCAAGCCCGCCGATTTGTCGAACTGATCTTTCGCTCTGCGGCGCGAGGCCGCTGGCGCCGCCCCACCATTGCCGATAGTTTTGCCCTGCCGCGCGGGAGCGGGCCGGCACCGACTCAGCGAAGCGTGATCT
>DASQGR010000196.1:0-7280 GCA_035632515.1 Allostellaceae bacterium
CCGTCCTCGGCAAGCGGCCGAGGACGGGCGATCCCGCAAAGGAGTTGAACTCAGATCATGGCGACGGTGAACAACCTCCTGAGCTCCGATCAGATCACCTCGCTGATCCAGCAGGCGAACGCGGCCTACAAACTGCCCGCCGCCACGCTCCAGACCCAGGAACAACCGATAAAGACGCAGATTTCCGCCCTGGGCAAGGTCCAGGGTGCACTGTCGGGCCTGCAATCGGCGCTTGCCGGCCTCGCCGACGTCGAAACGCTGGCTCAGCGCACGGTCACCACCTCGTCCAGCACGATCGTGCAGGCAACGGCAACCAACGACGCCGGGGTCGGCAGCTACGTCTTGTCGAACATCCATCTCGCCAACGCCGAAAGCCTGATTTCCTCCGGTTCGTCGAGTTCGAGCGGCAGCCTCGGCCCGGGGTCGATCGCGATCAAGGTCGGCAGCGGCAGCACGGTCACGATCAACATTGCCAGCGGCTCGTCGAGCCTGTCCGGGATTGCCGCGGCGATCGACCAGGCCAATGTCGGGGTCGGCGCATCGGTCTTGTTCGACGGCACGAAATATCACCTGGTTTTGACCAGTGAAGCGACCGGCACCGCCAACGCCTTCACCGTCAGCGGCACCGGCGCTCTTGCCGGGCTCAGCTACAATTCCGGCGCGTCCGGCCTGTCGCTGACCCAGGCGGCGACCAATGCCGGGTTCTCGCTGAATGGCGTATCGATCACCAGCGGCTCCAACAAAATCGCGGCGGCGATCCCCGGCCTCACCTTGACGCTGGCCGGCAGCGGCTCGGCGACGGTCACGGTCAACCAGAGTGTTGCCGGCCTCGACGGCGCCGCGCAGGCCGTCGTCCAGGCGCTCAACACGACCTTGAGCACGATCAACCAGCAGACCGCGTTCTCGCCGACCAGCGGCGGCGGGCCGTTGCTCGGCAATGTCGGGCTGGAGGTGTTGCGTTCGGGCTTGCTGAACGCGCTGACCGCGCCGCTCGGTTTCGGCGGCAGCGCCGGCTCGGCTTACACCACGCTCAGCTCGGTGGGTTTCGGCATCACCAGCGGCGGCACCGTGACCTTCGACGACGCGGCCTTCCAGGCGGCGGCCAATGCGAACTACACCGCGGTCGCGGGGTTGCTTGGCAGTGCCGGTCTCGCCGGCAACGCCGCGGTGTCGGTCCAGGGCGTCGCCTCGACCCCGCCCGGCACTTACGCGGTCGTTGTATCGAGCAACACGGGCGGCGTTCTCACCGGCACGGTCGGCGGCTTGGCGGCAAGCGGCACCGACGGGGTGATGACCGTCACCGACCCGGGCTCGCTGCATGGCTTGACGCTGCAGGTCCAGTCGGGCGTGACCGGCAACCTCGGCAACGTGACGATCAGCCGGGGTCTGTTCGGCAGCCTTTCGAGCCTGGTCGGCAGCGCCCTGGCCAGCGGCACCGGCAGCGTCGTCGGCGCCATCGGCAGCCTGAACACGACGATCGTCTCGATGGACAAGCAGATCGCAGCGTTGTTGCAAGAGGCCCAACAGCAAACCCAGCAGCTCACCGCGCAATTCAGCGTGGCCCAGGCCACCTTGTCGCAGCTCAGCACGGTCAGCAATTTTCTGACCACCTATTTCAATCTGCCGTCCGGCGGATCGGGAGGATGACGATGATCGGCACGCGGCAAGGGAATAGCGCAGCAGGAGCCTATCGCGCCATCGAGGGGATCGGCGCGGCGCCCGAGGATTTCATGAAGATGGCGCTCGATTCGACACGCAACCTGCTGTTGCGGGCCGAGATCGCGATCGAGGCCGAGGAGCGCGGGGAAAAGGCGCAGGCGCTGAGTTCGGCCGCCAATGTCGTCGAGTTCATGCTCGGGCTATCGGGCGCCGCACCGGGCCCATTGAGCGACTGCCTCGCCAGCGTGTATCAATACGTCCTGGCCGCGATCCTCAAGGGCAATATCGGGGACGACAAGGAGGCGGTCGGTGCGGCGCGCGTCGCGCTCGACGAGCTTGCCTCGGCCTGGCGCACGATCTTTCCCGACGCGATCGGTTGGGAGGAGGCAGAGCCCGACGCGGCCTTGAGCGGGAGGCGAGACAATGCCTGATGCCATTCGCGGTGTGAACACCGCCGGACCGGTCGGTGCGGCGAGCTCGGTCGGCCAGACCGGATCCGCCGCACCGACGGATGCTGCCGCTTCGGCGGCGTCGGCCGGCGCGACCCCCAACCTCGACCTCGCCGATGTCGGCCAGACCGAGACGCTGCTGCAGTCGATCCTGCAAGCGGCAAGCACTGTTTCCGGGATCGATCAGGCCAAGGTGGCCGAGCTCCAGCAGGCGATCGCTTCGGGGGCCTATCAGGCCAATCCGCAGGCTATCGCCAGCAAGTTCGTGGAGCTCGAAAACCTGCTGGCCACTGCGGGGGCGGTTCGATGATGCTCTCGCGCAATTGTTCAGGAGGCGAGACGCAGCGCGGCGAAGATCGGATCGGCGGCGGCCCGTTCCGCCTCGCGTCTGATCCAGCCCTGTACACGGGCGAGCCGTTCGGCCGCCTGATGGATGTCGTCGCGCTCGGCGATATCGGCGAAGGCTTCGAGCAGCTGTTCGAGGCATTCATCGCGGGCGGTGGCCGGCGCACCTATCGCCGTCACCCCCAATGGCATTGCCTCCGGCGGCGCCGCCGCGCGGCATTCGGGCACGCGGAGGATCGGCCGCGTCGTGTCGATCTTTTCCACCCGGTCCTCTTCCCTCGCGGCCAGCATGCCGAAATCACCCAAATAAGTCGATCACACTCCGGGATTTTCGCGTAACCGGTTAGCTTCCGGCCGCAGAAATCCCCTGGCGACGGAAGCGAATCGCACTTTCCCCGCACACCTTAGCTTGACGATAACCGAAAAATTTTCAATCCTGCATTGTGGAGCGGGGAATGCGCGCCAGAGCCGAAATAGTTTTTCCCAACAATATTAAAGACCTACGAACGCGGCGTCGGATGACCCAGGCGCAGCTCGGCCGCATGATGGACCCGCCGATCGGCGAATCGGCCATTTCAAAGATGGAAAGCGGCGAGCGTCGGCTGACCAATCTGCAGCTTGCCGACCTCGCGACGATCCTGAATTGCCGGCCCGAGGAGATCCCCGTGGTCAGCGGCCGCGACCCTGCGGCCGGGGTGCGGCGCTGGCAACGCGCGCAGCAGGAGGTCGTCGGCAGCAGCATCGCCAGCGGCGCCGCGGCGACGGGCTACGTCCTTGCGCAATTGCGCAAGAAATACGGCAAAACGATGCAACAGGTCGCCAACGCCATCGGCATGACGCTGTCGGTCTACCACCGCATGGAAATGGCGAGCCGGACCATCCAGGCCGACGAAATCGACAAGGTCGCCGAGTTCTACGGCTTGAAATCGGCCGAGCTGATCGCGCTGTTCGAAGCGCGGACCAACGAGAACCTGGAGCAGCTGAAGAACGGCGTGGCGATCGAGCAGCTGCTGCCCCGGGTGCCGCGCTCGCTGCTGAAGGAAGACGCCAAATGGGGTCGGCTCGGCGCGGTCGAGCGCTATGCGATGCGACGCAGCATTCGCTATGCCGCCGGCCCGGCCCTCGAAACCGCGACGCTGCCGGTTTACGGCCGGATGAAAAGCGGTGGCGACGGGGTTCGCCGCTTCATTCTCGATCGCGAGGCGGCGGTCGACCAGATGCCGCTCGCCGAGCTGCTGCGGCCGGGCGAGGAAGGGTTCCTGATCCGCAATTTCTCGCAGCGGCTCGGCGTGCTGCTGCGACCGGGCGCGCTCGCCTATGTCGACCCGGCGGTGCCGGTGGCGATGGGCGACATCGCATTCCTGATCCGCAAGGACAACAGCGCCGATGCAGCCGTGGTGATCGGCGACGGGATCGGGCCGCTGATGCTGAAGATGTACAATCCCGAGGAGCAGGTCGCGATCGGCGATCCGACGATCGCTGCGGTGCTGCGCGTCGGCATGCTGGTGCTGTCGTAATCGATCGCCGCGACAGATCGATCATCGCGCCAGATCGACCGCCACGCTGGGCCATGTCGGGCGAACGAGGATATTTGCGGCCCGGCCGGGTGCTCCGCACGACCCGGCGATTCGCGCGAAGCGGTAACAGCGCGATGGCCGGCCCGCCGGTGGGCGCGAGTCAATGCGCCGGGGTTTTCGCAAGCTTCCGGCGCGACCGGCCGTTGCGTATAGAATCGCTTGGCGCCCGACAGTCGGGCGCCCGGTGTGTGCCACGGCGATGGCGACCGCATGCGCGGCCGATCGCCTGACCGGCCGGCACTGTCGCCAGCAGTGGAGCCGGCGATGCGGATGCGGCGACCGCGCCTGTCCCGCTGGGCGGCAGAGCGCACGCCCCGCTTGATTGCGCTTGCTCTGCTGGCCGCGGGAGCCTTGCCGCCGGTCGGGCTTGCCGCG
The DNA here is from genome assembly GCA_035632515.1 of Allostellaceae bacterium. Taxonomy (GTDB): domain Bacteria; phylum Pseudomonadota; class Alphaproteobacteria; order ATCC43930; family CGMCC-115725; genus DATARH01. The sequence goes on from DASQGR010000196.1 coordinate 4,406, forward strand.
TTGCCCGGCGGGCTGTCGATGCTGGGCGCTCCACGCACCGGGATCGTGCTGGTCACCGCGCTGCTGTTTGCCCCGGCCCTCGTCGGGTTTGCAGTGGCGCTGCAAGGGTTCGACGCCGTGCTTGCCCGCATGCGCGCCGAGCCCAGCGGCGAATACCGCCAAATCATCGGCCGGGTGCTGCTCGGCTTTCTCGTCCTTGCCTATGTATTTGCGATCTTGGCTTTCGTGCCGGGCGATGCGGCGGTCGCGCCCTGCCTGCTGATCGCCGCGCTGGGTCTGGCGGCGGCATGGCAGTTTCTGCTGCATCTGATCCTCGACCCGCGTCCTTCGGCGGTGCGTCGTCACGTGGCGATGGCGGCCGATATCGGCGTGCTCTCGGCGTTGCTGTTTGCCGGAGGCGGGCTCACCGCCGCGCTGTGCCCGGTGTATCCCTATATCGCGATCAGCAGCGGCCATCATTACGGGTTGCGTTCGCTGACGGTGGCGACGCTGCTCGGCGCCGTCGCCTTTGCCGCGGTGGTGATCGCCACGCCGTTCTGGCGGGAGCAGCCGATGCTCGCCGGCGGGATGTTTGCCGCGCTGGTCCTGCTTCCCGCTTATGTCGCGTCGCTGCTGCACGGGCTGGCCGGAGAGAGAGCCCGCGCCGAGGCGGCCAATATCGCCAAAAGCCGGTTCCTCACCGCCCTTGGCGAGGACCTGCGCAACCCGCTGCGGATGATTGCCCGCGCCGGTGCCGCCATCGATCGTGCCGCGATCGAGCCCGAACAATGGGACATGATCGCCCGCATCCGGCTGAGCGCGCGCTCGATGCTGCTGCAGCTTGACGACATCCTCAACTACGTGCGGATCGAAGGCGGCGATTTTGCTCCGGAAACCCGTTCGTTCGACCTCTACCGCCTGGCCAATGGCGCGGTCGCGGCGCTGCGCGCCCAGGCGGCCGAGCGCGGCATCGTCCTGGCATTGCGGATCGACCCGCAGCTTCCCTATCAGCTGCGGGGCTGGCCGCACCAGCTCCGCCAGATCCTGATCTGCCTGATCACCAACGCGCTGCGCCATTCGGGCAAGGCCAAGGTGCGGGTCAACCTCGACGCTGCATTGCTTGATACCGACAGGATCACCGTGCGGATTGCGGTCACCAGCTCGGTGCTGGACACGCCGCCCGAATTCACCGGCGAACCTGTCGACCCGGTCGACGACGCCGAGACCGGCCGCCATCTCGGCCTGGCGATGGTCGAGCGCCTCGTCTCGCTGATGGAAGGGCGGCTCAGCGTCGAGACCGGTCACGGCCGCGGCGTGATGCTGGCCGTGGAGCTGCCGTTTGCGGTCGACCACGCCTCGCTGGCCTTACCGCTCGACCTGGCGCATCTGCCGGTGTTGATCGTCACCAAGGATTCGCAATTCGTCGGCGATGTGGTGGAGCCGCTCGAAGGCTGGCGCGCTGATGCGCGCTGGATCGGCGCCGGCGAGGCGGCGCTGGCCTACCTCGATGCGTTCGACCCGGAGGGCCGGCGCCCGGTGCTGATCGTCGACGGACGCGGCGATGTGCTGCAGGCATTGAGCTGGGCGCATCGCGCCGTCAGCGACACCGCGCCGTCGCCGCCGTACATCCTCTTCGTCGCCGACGAGCCGCGCGCCGACAGCGTCATCGGCCTTGCCGACGGCGACCTCGACGGCATCCTGCCCGCGCCCTTCACCCTGAATGCGCTGCGCAGCGCCCTCCACGCGTTGCGCGTCGAGCCGGCCGACTGGTTTCTTGCCGGTGCGGACGCGCCCTCCGCCATCGCCGACGAGCCGATCGCGCCGCCGCGCCGGCCGACGATCGCCGAGCTGGAACCGGCGCCCCCGCCCGCGGCCGACGTTGCGCCGCCGGTCGCCGCCCCAGCCCCGCCGCCGGCGCACGCGGCGGCGGCGCGCCCGAAACCGCGCTCTCCCGCTCGCCGCCCTCAGGTCCTGATCGCCGCGGCCAACGCCGCCAACCGCAAGATCATCGGCTCGATCCTCACCCGCGCCGGACATGCGGTTCATCTGGTCGAGACCATCGACGAGGCTCGTGAGGGGCTCGATACGCGCGAGATCGACCTCCTGCTGCTCGACCTCGTCGGCTCCGGCAAGGCCGACCACGAGGCGGTGCGCCTCTGCCGGCGCGTGCGGCCGGGTCTGCCGATCGTTGCGCTGACCGGAAACAGCGCCGCCGAGGCCGAACGTCTGATGCGCGATACCGGGCTCGACGCGGCGTTGGCCAAGCCGCTCGAGCCCAGCCGGCTGATCGCGACGATCGAGGCCGCGATCCGCGGCGAGCTGGCGCAAGACGAGCCGGAAGACGCGGTCGTCACCGCGATCGCGTCGCACCCGCGCTTTGCCGGCGAGGCCCCGATCGACGAGCGCGCCATCAGGGCATTGTGGTCATTGGGTGACGGACGCCAGTCTTTTCACGACGTGATCGACGCGTTTCGCACCGATTCGCGGCGGATTCTCGATGAGCTGAGCCGCGCCGCCCTGGCCGCCGATACCCGCCGCTTTGCCGATGGCATCGAGGCGCTGCGCAGCTGCACCGCCAATTTCGGCGGCGGCAGATTGCGCGACTTGCTGCTGTCGCTGCGCGGGGTCACCGCGGTGGAGCTGCGTCGGCAGGGCGCCGCCCACGTGCAGCGGCTCGACGCCGAGATCGCCAAGCTCGACGCGTTGCTGATCGACTACCTCAAATCCGCCGAATAGGCGGTGGGCCGGCACGATAAGCCCGCAAATCAATGCAATTTTCCGACAGCTTCGGCCGGGCTTGATCCGAACCGCCTCGACGGGCGCTTGCCAGAGCACGATCTATTTAGCTCGAAGCCTCAAAGCGGTCCCCCTCCCGCAGGCTTGACCCGCGGGTCCA
>DASQGR010000197.1:0-9657 GCA_035632515.1 Allostellaceae bacterium
CCGCTTCCACATCCCGCAATATCTCGGCCGCCGCGCCGCCGACTGGGCAGCCCGCGGCTTCACCGAGACCCTCGTCAATTGGCCGAGCCTCAACGCACGTTCCAAATTCTGGGGCGACGACGGCCGCGCCGCCTTCAAGAACTGGGAGGAGGTGACCGACCCGCGCAACGGGCTCGGCGGCCGGCAGGGGGTCGACGAGCGCATCATGCTGCGCGAGCTGCTGCGCCGGCTCGACATGATGGTGATCCTCGAAAACCGGCTCGACGCGCTGGTGCGGCTGCACACGCCGCTGCCGCCCGCGAAGATCGGCGGCGCCAACGACCCGCTCGGCGGCGGCAGCAATCTGCGGCCGGAATCCTATTACGGCCCCAATGCCGGGCTGACCGAGATGCTGGTGCCGGCGGGCTACGTGACCACGGTCTACGATCCGGTCTTCAAGCTCAGCGACGACGGCATGCGCTATGTTTCCGCGCCCGCCGCGGGGCCGACCACGATCCCCGAACCGGGCCTGCCGTTCTCGCTGGTGTTCCGCGCAGAGCCAGGCCGCGAAGACGTGGTGCTGAAGATCGCCTCCGCCTACGAAGCCGCCTCCCGGCGGCGCATCCCTCCGCCCAATTTCGGGCCGCTCTGAGGACAGTACATGTCGTGAGCCCATTCTCCGGTTCGTCGTCCCCGCGCAAGAACTTCCTTCGGCTTCGTGAAGGTGCCCGCTTGCGCGGGGAGGACGATGAGCGGTTACTCCCCATTGTAAAGGAAACGCCGATGCCCAACACCACCTACATCCGCCCCACGATTTCCGCTCCGCCGGCAAGCCCGCCGCTGCTCGCGCCGCAGCCGCCGCTGGCGCCGTTGACGCCGCCGGTGCATGTGGTCGACCTGATGACCGCGGAGGGCTCCGCGGTGTTCGGCGCGCGCTGGCGGGGGATGGAGGCAAAGCTCATCGAGGTTCCGGCCCTTTCCGACTCGCGGCCGGAGTTCAAGACAACCTACGATGTTGAGCCCCATGCCGAGCTGCTCGGCTTTGACGATTCCGCCTGGGCCGAGGTTCCCGCCACCGATCTTGGCGGCAGGCGCGGCGGCGGCATGATTTCGTTCTTCTGGTATCGCGCGACCCTGACGATCCCGGCGAACGCCGCCGGTTTCGACACCGCCGGGGCCAAGACGGTGCTGCGGGTCAATGTCGACGACTACGCGGAAATCTGGGTCAACGGCGAGATGCCGCGCGCCGCGGGAAGGCCGAGCCCGGCCTGCATCCAGGGCTTCAACATGCCCAACCGGCTGGTGCTCGGCGACAACATCGTTCAGCCCGGCGACAAGTTCGAGATCGCGGTCTTTGCCATCAATGGGCCGATCTCGGCCGCGCCGGCCAATTTTCCCTGGTTCCGCGAGGCCAAGGTCGAGTTCTACCGCTAACGGTACTCGTCGCCGCAATCGCCGATCGCCCGCATCAGGTCGCGCGATTTGGCGAGGACCGTCTCGATCGCGGCAAGATTGCCCGGGTCGAGGCTGAGGCCGAACACGCGGGCATTGTCGGCGCGGTGCTCCGCGATGCCGAGCCGGGCGCCGATGATGACCCCGGCAACCGCCGGGCGGTCGAGGATGGTGCGTACGCCGATCGCGGCGATGCCGACGCCGTGTTTGTCGGCGACGGCCTTCAGCACCGCCAGCAATTCCTGGAACAGCGCCCAGCCGCCCCAGGCGTCGATCATGTTCTTGTATTTCTGCAGCGACACCGTGGCGAGTTCCGGCCGGCGCGGCTCCGGTCGACCCAGCCAGGCTTCCGACAACAGCCCGCCGAGCAGGGTGCCGTAGGTCAGCAGCGTGATCCCCTGGGCGCGGCAGAATTCTTCCATGCGCGCCGCGGGCCGGCGATCGACCAGTGAATACTGCACCTGGTTCGAGACGACGCGGATGCCGTGATCGGCGATGACGGCGAGGCGCTCCGTGTCGAAATTGGTCAGCGCCAGGTGACGCAGCTTCCCTTCGTCCCGCAGGTCGGCCAGGTGCCTGAGCGCGTCGAGATAGGCGCGGTCGTGGTAATCCCACCAATGAAATTGCAGCAGATCGAGGCAATCGACCTGCATCCGTCGCAGCGAAACGCCGACCGCATCCTCGACGATGCGCCGGGTCATGCGTCCCGGATGCGGCACCCATTTGGTGAAGGCCTGGATTTCCAATAGCCGGTCGGCGCCGCGCCGCGTGGCGAATTCCCGGCGGAATCGGCCGATAAAATCCTCCGCCGGGCCATAATGGTCGGCGAGATCCCAGGTCGTGAACCCGGCATCGTGGTAGGCGAACATCGCCTCGATCGCCCGTGCCCGGTCGATCGTGCCATGCCCGCCCGACACCTGCCACAGGCCGTTGAGCACGCGGCAAATGGTCAGGTCGCCGGCAAATGCAAAGCGGCTCGCTTGCGGTAATGTCATGCTGCGCCTCCGGCCGATCCGCGGCCGCCAAGTCTAGCGCATCGGAGAGTGGGGAAAGAATGGGCCAGCAGATCGAGACCCTGGCGGGCTTCGTCGCAACCACGCGCTACGAGGACATCCCCGAGGCGGTGCGGCACCACGCCAAGATCGTGTTTCTTGACACGCTGGGGGTGATCCTCGCCGGTTCGGTGCGGCCGGAGGTGGCGGCGCTGCGCGAGCGGCTGGCGGCGAGCGCCGGCAATGGAGCCACCATCTACGCAAGCGGCGGGCCGCGCCAGGACCCGCGCACGGCGGCGTTGCTCAACGGCGTCGCGGGCCGAGCGATCGAATTATGCGAGGGGCTGCGGCTCGTCACCGGGCAGGCGGCGATGCAGGTGCTGCCCGGGGTGCTGGCGGTCGGCGAGCAGGCGGGGAGTTCCGGCAAGGAGATGCTGGCGGCGCTGATGCTCGGCTACGATCTGGTCGGCCGCATTGGCGGCGGGTTCAAGCCGCGGCCTTTGGCGCACCAGAACGGTCAGGTGTCGCTGCTCGCCGCCGCCGCGGCGGGAGCTCGCCTGCGCGGCCTCGACCCGGCCGGGGTCAGCCGGGCAATGCGCATCGCCACCACCCTGCTGCTGACCCCGAGCTACACCAATGCGGTCGCCGGCGCGACCAGTCTCAATGTCGCCGGCGGGATGAGCGGGTTTGCCGCGGCGCTGGCGCCGGAATTGGCGCTTGCCGACTTCACGGCGCAGGCGGACGCGGTCGAAGAGGCGCTCGGCCTGCTGGTCGGCGACGGGTTCAATGCCGACGGCATTCTCGACAGGCTCGGCGTCGAGTGGCACATCACCCGCAATTATTTCCGGCTCTACGCCTGCTGCAACCCGATCCACCCGGCGCTCGATTGTCTGGCCGCCGCGCTCGCCGAGCTGAAGCCGCGGCCGGAGCAGGTCGCGCGCATCGAGATCGCGACCTATCGCTTCGCCTCGGTGATGCGCAACCCGGACCCGCCGAATTATTTTGCCTCGAAGTATTCGCTGCCGCATGCCGCCGCCGCGATGGTGGTGCGCGGCCATGCCGGGTACGCGGCGCTCGACGACAGCGCGCTGGCCGATCCGCAAATCGCCGCGCTGCGCCACCGCGTGCAGATCGAGGAAGACCCGGCGATGAGCGCTGTCGTCCCGATGAAGCGACCGGCGCGGGTCACCGTGACCCTGACTGATGGACGCTCGGACACCCGCGCCTGCGACAGCCACCGCGGCGATTTCTACAACCCATTCGACGAGTCGGAGCTGCGCGACAAGTTTCGCGAACTGGCGGGCGTGGTGCTGACCGCAGAGGGCGCCGCTGCCGTCGAGGCTGCGGTCGACCGTATCGACCAGTGGCAAAATATCAGCGAGCTGACCGGGCTGCTGCATCGCCATGGGCGTTGAGAAAATCCCTACTCCTCGCCGATCGCGCGCCGTGCCGCCGTTGGAGCCGGCACTCGCGCAAGGTTGAAATGGTCGCGCAGGGTGGTGCCGGTGTAGTCGTGGCGGAACAGGCCGCGGCGCTGCAATTCCGGGATGACCAGATCGACGAAATCGGTGAATCCGCCGGGAAAATAAGCCGGCAGGATGTTGAATCCGTCGGCCGCGCCGCCGGTGAACCATTCCTCCAGCGTGTCGGCAATCGTTTTCGGCGTGCCGCAGACGACCCAATGGCCGCGTGCCGCCGCAGTCAGGTTGTAGAGGTCGCGCAGGGTCATGTTTTCGCGCCGCGCCGTCTCGTACAGCACGCTGGTGAAGGTTTGGCTGCCCTGGAACGGCGGAGGCGGCGGCACCGGTCCGTCGAGCGGATGACCGGAAACATCGTAGCCGATCCGGCTGGCGACCAGGGTGAGGGCGTTGGTCGGGGTGATCCAGCTTTGCAGCTTGGCCAGTTTCTCTCGGGCCTCGGCCTCGCTCGCCCCGATGATCGGCATCACCCCCGGCAGCACCGCGATTTCGTGCGGCGAGCGGCCGTATTTGGCCATGCGCCCTTTCAGGTTGGCGTAGGCGGCCTTGGCCGGCTCCAGCTCCTGCACCACCGAGAACACGACGTCGGCGGTGCGCGCCGCCAGCTCCAGCCCGCTGGGCGAGCCGCCGGCCTGGATGATCACCGGATGCCCTTGCGGGCACCGCGCCATGTTGACCGGCCCCTTGACCTGAAAAAAGCGCCCCTTGTGATTGAGCTGCCGGACCTTGCCGGCATCGATGAACTGCCCGGTCGCCGTGTCGGCGACGATTGCACCGTCGTCCCAGCAATCCCATAGCCCGCGAACGACATCGACGAACTCGTTGGCGCGGGCGTAGCGCAGCTCGTGGTCGAGGTGCTCCTCCAAGTTGAAGTTGAGCGCCGCCTTGGTGTTGGAGCTGGTGACCACGTTCCACGCCGCCCGTCCGCCGCTCAGATGGTCGAGCGAGCCAAAGATGCGGGCGACGTTGAACGGCTCGTTAAAGCTGGTGGATACCGTCGCGCCGAGCCCGAGATGCGTGGTGCAGGTGCTGAGCACCGCGAGGAGGGTCGTCGGCTCGAACCGGCACATGAACGAGGGATGGTCGGTCGGCTCCATCACCATCGCGTCGGAGATGAACAGGAAGTCGAACTTGCCGCGCTCGGCGATGCGGGCAATCTCCTGCATCACCGGGAGTTCCATGTGGGTCTTGAACGCACCGTCGTAGCGCCAGCCGGCCGAATGATTGCCGGTGCCGAGGACGAATACACCCATGTGCATCTGACGGCCGGCTGGGCTCATGTGCTTCTCCTTGTCGTCGTCCTCCGATCCTAGCGCGAAATCTGCTCGAGGCGCAGCCGCGCCGTCGGCGGTCCCATGATCCCGATGATCAGGCAGCAGGCGATCATCGCCGAGGCGATAAAGCCGAACACGCCGACCGTGCCGTAGTTGCGCAGGAAGAACGCAACCATAAAGCCGACAAAGATCGTGCTGAACCGGCTCCACGCATAGGTAAAGCCGATCGCGCGCGAGCGGATGCGGGTCGGATAGAGCTCCGCCTGGTAGGCGTGGAACGAATAGGACAGGTTGCTGGTCGAAAAGGTGATCAGCACCCCGACGACGATGATGCCGATGGCGCTCGTCATCTGCGAGAAGACGACGCCGAACACGCCGAGACAGGCGCAGGCGCCGACAAGCTGCCACTTGCGGTGCACCCGGTCGGCGACGGCGGCGGCAAGCAGTGGCCCGGTCGGGTTCGCCAGCGCGATGATGAAGGTGTAGAGCAGCGACTTGGTGACCGTGATGCCCTGCGCGATCAGCAGGGTCGGGACCCAGCTCGCAAAGCCGTAATAGCCGATCGACTGCAGCAGGTTGAAGAGGATCAGCATGATCGTGCGGCTGAGATAGGGCGTCCGCCAGATCTCGGCCCACGAGCCGCGCCCGGCTTCGACCTCGTCGGGCAGGCTTTCCGGTGGCGGCAGCGGCCGGCCGCTTTCGGCCAGCACCTTCCCCTCCATCATCGCGGTGATGCGCTCGGCCTTGGCCATGTCACCGTGAATTGCCAGCCAGCGCGGCGACTCGGGCAGGGACAGGCGAAGCCACCAGACGACGATCGCACCGGCGGCGGCGATGATCGTAACCCAGCGCCAGCCCTCGACGCCGAAAGGCGCCACGGGCACCAGATTGTAGGCCAGCAGCGAAACCGTCGGATAGGCGAGGAACTGGAACGACTGGTTGAAGGCAAAGGCCCGGCCGCGGCGGTCTTTCGGCATCAGCTCGGATAGGTAGGTATCGACCGTGATGAGCTCGACCCCAATGCCGATCCCGGCGAGAAAACGCCAGAAATCGATCGCCAGCGGCGTCGACTGGAAGGCCATCATCAAGGTCGCCAGCGAATACCACACCAGCGCAAAGGTGAAGATCGTGCGCCGGCCGAACAGATCGCTGAGCGAGCTGAACAACATCGTGCCGACGAACATCCCGATAAAGGTCGAGGCGACCAGGCTGGCAAAGCCGTGAATGTCGAAAAAGCCCTGGGTCGTCGGGGCGAAGATCTTCGCCGCAAACAGGCCGGGGGCGATGTAGGCGATCAGCCCGTTGTCAAAGACATCGAAGAATCCGCCGAGCGACAGCAGCACGACGAGATGCCAGATATATCGCGTGCTCGGCAGTCGATCGATCCGCGCGGCGATTGTAGCGATGTTGCGTTGCGCCGCTGGAGCGCGGGCGAGGCGTGGAGAGGCATTGGCAGGTATGTCGGTCACGGTGGTCCCTCAACTGTGTTGCCGGCGAGCCGGCTGGACCCCTGACGCGAAACTTCCCAGAGTGCTGCGGGACGATCACCCGCATATCATCGATGTTGCACGCACTTAACCATCTTGTCCCCGCCGGTCGCAACCCGGCTTTGAGATGAACCGAACTCTTCTCTCGCGAAGGTCATGTCGGGACGGGTAACATTGCCGCAGGCGAAGCCCAGGACGGCGGAGACCATGGCAACACGGCAGTTGCGCCTCGGCGCGTTCATGCGCCCGGTCGGGATCCATACCGGGTGGTGGCGCTATCCGGGCGCCTATCCCGACGCGAACTTCAACCTCAAGCACCTCATCCGCTTTGCGCAAAAGCTCGAACAGGGCCGTTTCGACGCGTGGTTCATGGCCGACCACCTTGCGGTTCTCAACATGCCGATGGCGGCGCTGAAGCGCAGCGCGACGGTGACCTCGTTCGATCCGCTGACCCTGCTGCCGGCCCTGGCGATGATGACCGAGCATATCGGACTCATCGCCACCGCCTCGACGACGTTCGAGCCGGCCTACATGATCGCCCGGCGTTTCGCCTCGCTCGACCATATCAGCGGCGGGCGCGCCGGGTGGAACCTGGTCACCACCTCGAACCCCGATGCGGCGCTCAATTTCGGCCTCACCGAGCATATGGAGCACGGCGAGCGCTATCGCCGCGCCCGCGAGTTCTACGACGTCGTCACCGGGCTGTGGGACAGCTGGGCCGAGGACGCCTTTGTCCGCAATGTCGAGGACGGCATCTATTTCGATCCCGACCGGATGCATGTTCTCGACCACCAGGGCGAGTTCCTCTCGGTGCGCGGACCGCTCAATATCGCCCGGCCGATCCAGGGCTGGCCGGTGATCGTCCAGGCCGGCGCGTCGGATGCCGGCCGCCAGCTCGCCGGCGAGACCGCCGAGATGGTCTTCGCCAGCGGCGGCAATTTCGCCGATGCGCAGCGCCTCTACGCCGACATCAAGGGCCGCGCCAAGGCGGCCGGGCGCGACCCCGACCACATCAAGATCCTGCCCGGCTGCCTGGTCGTCGTCGGCGATACGGTGGCGGAGGCGCGGGCCAAACGGGCGCTGCTCGACAGCCGGGTGCATCCGGACAGCGGCGTCGCCTCGCTGTCGATCGCGCTCGGCCACGATGCGTCGAAGTTCGAGCTTGACGCGCCGTTGCCCGACATTCCCGAAAGCAATGCCTCCAAGAGCGGCCGCGACCGCGTGATTGCCCGCGCCCGACGCGACAATCTGACGGTGCGCCAGCTGGCGCAGATCGCTGGCAGCTATGGCGGGCTGGCGATGGTCGGCACGCCCGCCACAATTGCCGACCAGATGGAGGAATGGCTCCACGGCGATGCCTGCGACGGGTTCAACATCATGTTCCCGTGGGTGCCGGGCGGGCTCGACGAGTTTGTCGACCGGGTCGTGCCCGAATTGCAGCGCCGCGGCCTGTTCCGCCGTGACTACGAAGGCAAGACGCTACGCGAAAACCTTGGCCTGCCGCGCCCGGAGAACCGGTTTTTCAAGAAGCCAGCCACCGATCTCGCGGCGGAAGGTTAGGTGTCGTCCCGGTGAAGCCGGGATCCACTTTTCAGCCGCCCCTGCAATGGATGGTTGGATACGGGCTTTCGCCGGTATGACAGGTTGAGGCGACCGGCTAAACTTTCCCCATCATCAGCCACGGAGAAACTCATGGCCTTTTACGAACTCCGCCAATACCACGTCCGGCCCGGCAAGATGGACGAGTGGGTGAAGATCATGGAGGAGGAGATCATCCCCTTTCAGGTGTCGAAGGGCATGGTGATCTGCGGCAGCTTCCGCGGCGAGACCGACGATTCGAGGTATGTCTGGCTGCGCCGGTTCGAGAGCGAGGCGCAGCGCGAGGCGCTCTACAAGGCGGTTTATGACACCGAATACTGGAAGACCAAGATCGCGCCGCGCGTCCCCGAATGCCTCGACCGCGACAAGATGGTCGTCACCCGCATCGTGCCGACGCCGAAATCGACAGTGGCGTAAGGGTTCTCATCACGCGGTGCTGGCGGGGCGGGGAAGCGGCGCCAAGCGCACGAGCAACCGGCGGTGGGAGCGCTACAAGCGCCCGGTCAGGTCAAATCGTCGAGATCGACGCGGAGTGCGTCGGCGATGCGCTTGAGTGTGGCTACCGTCCCGTGCCGCGCGCCCTTCTCGATCTGCGACAGATAGCCGGCATTCATTTCCGCCGCCTCAGCGAGTGCGCGCAATGTCATCTTGCGATGCTCCCGCCAGACCTTGACGGGGTTGTCGCCGGCGACGAGGCGACCGACGATCTCGGCCGGCACGGCTTCCTGGTCGCGAGTGCGGCAATAGGCGCCGGTCGCCGCCGCATCCTCAAGCAATTCGTCGAGATCGGTCGGGGTGAGCACTACCAGATCGGCATCTTCATCTTCGCCGACCAAACGCGCATCGAGCGCGGCGGCGATAGTCTGTTCACTAAGATCGCCGACCCGGTCTCCGAAGCGAACCTTGATCATCGATATGCTCCTCCTCTGGGTGCGACCTCGAAAACCTCGAGTATGCCGGTTCGCCGATCGATCGTGTACGACACTCGCCAGTCGCCGACGCGCAGGCGAAACCCGTTCAAAACGCCCTTAAGCGGCGTCACATTATTGTTAGGCGCGCTCGGGCTGGCCGCCACCCGAGCCACTCCGGTCAGAATGTCCTCCGCCTTCGGGCGCTGCATGCGGCGAAGGACTTTCAACGCATCGCGGCGATACGTAATGTCCACATGCAATTGTTTGCATATTGCAAACGCGACGTCAATTTTGGTTGTTTGCGTACCACAAACTCTGCCGAACAGCGCGGCCGCGATGGCCGGACGCTCTCACTCCCACCGCGCCGCCTCGGCGAAGGAGAGGCGGGGGAGGCGAGGGTGCAGCCGCTCGCGGTTGCCGTAGCCGATATTCATCAGGAAATTCGCCCGCCAGCTTGTGCCGGCAAAAAACGCGGCGTTGACCTT
>DASQGR010000198.1:0-8867 GCA_035632515.1 Allostellaceae bacterium
CATGATGACGCGCAACTGCATCATCTTGTTGGAGCGCCGGGCGTTGCCGCCTTTGATCATCGTCGCCACGCCGACCCCGAGCGCACCCAGCACGCCCAGCATCGCCAGCACCAGAATTACCGTCAGGAATGCATGCATCACCCGCGCATCATACCCCAGATCGCGGGATTTCTATCCCCGGCTTTGCCCGAGGCCGCGACCTCGCAGTCACGGCACGAGGCAGCGGCACCTTCAGCCGACGCGATCGGCCCAGGCCGAGCGCTCCTGATCGGGATCGGAGCCGGATGCGGGCTCCACCCGGGGCGCAACACCCCGTAACTGCGCGCGCGCCTGCCGGCGCCGGTCGTGGCCATCTCGCCCCACGCCGACCAGACCGCGCTTCAAAAGTTCGCGAAATGGCGGCCGCCCGGCTCGGCATGTGCCCGGTCATATTGTAATATCATTAATCCGCGAATGGTTGCAGGCCTCGACTTGGTGATGGATGAATAGCATCAGCGGATATGGCGGAACCGGCCACATCCTGGTGGTCGACGATCAGCGGGAGATCCGCGATCTCATACGAGAATACCTGACGGGCGAGGGGTTCCGGGTCACCACGGCCCGCGACGGAGCCGGCCTGCGCGAGGAATTGGCGCGCTCGCCGGTCGACCTTGTCATCCTCGACCTGATGCTCGATGGGGAAGACGGGCTGCAGCTGGCGCGCGAGCTGCGCAGCCAATCCGAGGTCGGCATCCTTATGCTGACCGGCCGCAGCGAGCCGGTGGACCGGATCATCGGCCTCGAAATGGGCGCCGATGACTATCTGCCAAAGCCGTTCCACCTGCGCGAACTGCTGGCGCGGGTGAAAAGCATTCTGCGGCGGGCAGCGCTGCATTCCGGCGACAAGCCGGGAGGGCAGCCTACGCAGATGTCCTTTGCCGGCTGGCGCCTCGACCTCACACGCCGCGAGCTGTTCTCGCCGGCAGGCGAGGAGGTTCGTCTTACCAGCGGCGAGTTCGCATTGCTGGTTGCCTTTGTCGATCACGCCGGCCAGGTGCTGTCCCGCGACCGGCTGCTCGACCTGGCGCGCGGGCGCGAGGCAGGGCCGTTCGATCGGACCATCGACGTGCAGATCGGTCGCTTGCGCCGCAAGCTCGAAGAGGATTCGCACACCCCGGCCTTGATCAAGACCGTGCGCGCTAGCGGCTACATCTTCACCCCGGTTGTTCAGCCGGTGACCGAGGCGCGACCATGACGAACATCCGGCTCGACGGCGAAGCGATCCTACCGCATCGCCCGGACCAGCGCCTCGATGCGGTGCAGCGGGCCGTCGCCGATGCCGAGTTCCTCGAGATGGCGCACCGTGTTGGCGAGATAATCGCGGCCGGTGCCGCGGTCGCCGCGTGAGCTTGCGATGACCCGCGCCGCCGCTTCGGGTGAAAGGCGGCCGGCATAATCGGGCGAGTCGCGGCGCACGGTGAAGGCATAGCCGGTGACGGGCCCGCGCGCGGTCGCCATCGCCAGGCGGGTCATGCGATAGACCTCGCCGGTCATCTCGCGCACCCAGAGCCGGTCGATCTCCTCGGCGAGCGAGGCTGAAGCCAGGCGATAGGCGATGCCGTGGCACGACCCGCCGCGGTCGAGGCCGAGCACCAGCCCCGGCTTCTCGCGCGTCCCGCGGTATTCGGGCGAATACAGGCAGAAGCGGCGGTGATAGCCGTGGACCCGAGCCGGCAGCCGCTCGGCAAAACGCATCTCCGGGTTCCACATCAGCGAGCCGTAGGCAAAAATCCACACCGGCGCGGTGCTCACGCGCAAATCCACGACCCAACCCGGCATCGGGTCGATCGGGTAAGGAGAGCTGAGAACGGGCTCGACGAGCGTCATTGCGAAAGGCGGAGCAACGAAACAATCCCGATGGAAGTATGCACCCGGAGCAAGATTGCTTCGCCGCGCTCGCAATGACAATTGATGTTCAGTCGTCCCAAACCTGCTTCGGCATCGGCAGGTCGGCGAAATCGGCCTCGCCGAGCGGGCGGTCGGCGGCGATCCCGTACATGTCGAGCAGCATCACCCATTGCCGGGTGTGCTGGCCGATATGCCAGGTCGCGCGCTCCAGCACCTCGTGCAGCCTTTGCTCGCCGTAATAGGTCTGCACCTTGGCCTGCGCGTCCTTGTCGGGGGTGGTCGCCCACCAATTCTCGACCTTGGCCTTCACCTGCCGGCCGTAGGCGGCGAGCGCAGCGGTCGAGGCCATCTCCTCGGGGTGCTTGACCTCGCCCGGCAGACCCTGGCTGAAGAAGCTTCCGCCGGCGACCTCGGTGAAGGCCTCGCAGATGCGGAACATGTGGTGTGCCAGCCGCCCGTAAGCGCGCGGCCGGCCCGGCGTCTGGGTTTCGAGCCGGTCGTCGGGCATTTGCGGGATCATCCGCAACGCCGCGTCGATATACCGTTCCATCCGCTCGATCAGCTGTGCCGGCGACAGCACCGGCCCGGCCTTTTCATCGAGCTTCAGGAATTCGACGACCTGCGCGATGTTCTGCGCAAAAACGAACTCGTCGCCGCGCGACAGCACCGGTATCGAGCGCGCGCCAAGGCGCTGCAGCTCGGCCCGGCCGGCTGCGTCAGTGAGGATATTGATCGATTCGAACTCGATCCCACGGACCGAGAGAAACTCCTTGAGTCTCAGGCAGCTGGTTCAGCCAGGCTGCCAGAACGCCTTCAACGGCGCTGCCGTGGGCATCGCCACTCCTCTGGTTGGGAACGTGTCTGCGCACTTTCGCGCCCCCGCAGCCTGCCGTCAACCGCCGGGCATGATGGGCATCGCGAAAAGGCAAGCGGGCCGGCGCGCAATCGCCTATTTTGAGGGAAAGCGGCGGGGGAGGGAAAAATGGCGACGACGACACGGCGCACCGTGCTGCGGACAGCGGCGCTGGCCACGACGATGATGGCCACGCCCTTCGTGCGCGGCGCTCACGCGGCGGGAAAGTTGAGCGTCGGGTTCTGGGACCACTGGGTGCCCGGCGCCAATGGACCGCTCGACAAGCTGTGCCGCGAGTGGGCGGAGAAGGAAAAGGTCGAGCTGACGATCGATTTCATCACCTCCAACGGCGACAAGGATCTGCTGACCGTCGCGGCGGAAGCCCAGGCGAAGGCCGGGCACGACATGCTGAGCTTCACCGCCTGGTACGCGCCGGGCCAGGCCGCAAACCTGGAGCCGGTCGACGATGTCATGGCGGCGCTCATTCAGCAGAACGGCGCGGTCAGCGCCGGCGCCGAATACCTCGGCAAGCAGGACGGCCATTGGGTCGGGGTGCCGACCTCGTTCGGCAGCACGCTGTCGCCGCCCTGCGCGCGCATCGACCTGATGAAGCAGCTGGCCGGGCTAGACGTCACCGCGATGTACCCGGCCGGGGCGCCGCCCGACAAGGAGCTGGAAGCGGCCTGGACCTGGGATTATTTCGCGCAGGCGGCGGAGAAGTGCCACAAGGCCGGCTACCCGTTCGGCATGCCGATCAGCACCACCAGCGACGCGGTCCAGTGGGTCGGCGCGATGTTCAACAGCTACGGCGCGCAGCTGGTCGACGCCAAGGGCGAGATCACGGTCAAAAGCGACGCCACCCGCACGGTGCTGGAATGGTTCAAGAAGACCGTGCCGTTCTTCCCGCCGAGCGTCTTTGCCTGGGACGATTCCTCGAACAACAAGGCGTTGATCTCGGGGCAAAGCGCGCTGATCTTCAACGCGCCCTCGGCCTGGGCGGTGGCCAAGCGGGATGCGCCGAAAATCGCCGAGCAGCTGTGGACCTTCCCGGCGCCGAAGGGGCCCAAGGGCCGACACATCTCCGGACGATACCGCTATTGGGGAATCTGGAACTTCTCCGCCAACAAGGCGGCGGCGAAAAGCCTGCTGCTCCATCTGTCGACGCGGGAGGCGATCGGCAGGCTGCTGGTGGCCAGCCAGGGTTTCGACGTGCCGCCGTTCGAGAAGCTCGCCGCCGAGTCCACCGTCTGGGCCGACGCCGAGCCGCCCAAGGGCACGCTCTACAACTTCCCGCCGCGCGGCGAGGTCATCGTGTCGGTCGCCGGCTCCCCGGCTCCCGCGCGGATCGGGGTGCAGATGTACGCACAGGGAACGATGTGCAAGATGATCGCCCAGTGCACCCAGCAGGGGAAATCGATCGACGAGGCAATCACCTTCGCCGAGCGCGAGCTCGAAGGCTACATGCGCACCTGACCCTTTGCTGGCGCACGGCAAGGCCCGCGGCTATATACCGGGGATGCACCGCTCGACGACCCTGAGGGTGATCGGCGCCGTCCTTGTCATCGGGATCGGCGCCTACAGCATCTTCTGGTGGATTGCCGCCGGCCGGATCAAGGACGAAGCCCGGAAGTGGGCTGAAGCGGCGCCGCAACAAAAGATCGACGTGTCGTGGAAGACGATGCGGGTCGCCGGCTATCCGTTCGCCTTCCGCCTCGAGCTCACCGATGCGGTGCTGCGGTCCGCCGCGCCCGAGGCGCCGGGCGAGGTCCACGCGCCGCGCTTCTCGATCAGCGTCGCGCCGTGGGATTTCCACTCGGCAAACGCTGCCGCGTCCGACGGGATTGCAGCGACGCTCGGCGCCGCCGGCGCGCCCATCGGCAAGCTGGAGGCGGCAAAGGCCAGCGCCGCCTACGCGATGGGACGCGACGGCGAGTCGACGCTGTGGCTGTCGCTGTTCGAGATGAAGGCGTCGAGCGGGGACGAAATCTCGGCCCGCCTGGTGCATGGCTGGTTCATCGTTCCGGGCACCCCGCCGACATCGCATACCGAGCCCGCGATGACGATCGCCATGATGGCGCGCGATCTTGAGGTGCCGGTCGCGCCGACCGGCTTTGGCAAGACCATCGACGAGCTCGCCTTCGGTTTCAGCGTCATGGGTGCACTCTCCCCCGGCCCGCCGCGCCAGGTGGCGGCCGCCTGGCGCGACGCCGGCGGCACGGTCGAGCTCGACAATTTCCGCCTCCGCTGGGGCGAGACGTCGATCTCCGGCACCGGCACGCTCGCGCTCGACAATGATTTGCAGCCGATCGGCGGGTTTTCCGGCGGGATCGCCGGCTACGACCAGCTGATGAAGGCCCTGGTCGCGGCAGGGCGGGTCAAGTCCAACGACGCCCGCGTCGCCCGGCTGGCGCTGGCGATGATCGCCAAGGCCGGCCCCGACGGACGGCCGGAAATCACCAGCTCGCTGACGATCCAGAACGGCGAAATATTCCTGGGGCCAGCCAAGCTCGGCAAGATGCCGCGACTCAATTGGTAGCGCGCCCTGCCCTTTCCCGTTCCCCGGCTTGAGCCGGGGAGCTGGAAGGCCTGTCGACCCCGGCTGCGACGACCAGGCTCAAGCCTGCTTTGCCTCGATCACCGAGCGGCGGATCGCGCGGGTCCGGGTGAACCAGTCTTCGAGAATCTGGCCCTCGCCGCGGCGGATCGCCCGCTGCAACGCGGTCAAATCCTCGCTGAAGCGCTGGATCACGTCGAGCACCGCCTCGCGATTGTTCATGAAGATGTCGCGCCACATCACCGGGTCGGAAGCGGCGATCCGGGTGAAGTCGCGAAACCCGCCGGCGGAAAAGGCGATGACCTCGGATTTGAGGTCGTCGCCGAGCGCGGTCGCGGTGCCGACGATCGTATAGGCGATCAGATGCGGCAGGTGCGAGGTCACCGCCAGCACCCGGTCATGATGGTCGGCCGGCATGGTGACGACCTTCATCTGCGCCATCCGCCACAGCGCGGTGACCTTGGCGATCGCCTCGGGATCGGTGTCGGGGGTTGGCGTCAGGATGCACCAGCGATCGTGGAACATCTCGGCAAACCCGGCCTCCGGCCCGGAATGCTCGGTTCCGGCGACCGGGTGCCCGGGGACGAAATGCACCCCTTTCGGCAAGGCGGGCGCGACGTCGCGGATCACCGCCTCCTTGACCGAGCCGACATCGGTGACGATGGCGCCTTGCTTCAGCGCCGGTGCAATCTGCGCAGCCAGGCCGGCATAAGCGGAAAGCGGCGTCGCCAGCACGACCAGATCGGCGCCGGCAACCGCAGCAACGGGGTCGTCGGTGGTCTGGTCCGCGATCTTGAGTTTGCGTACCGCCGCCAAGGTCTCCTCACGGCGGGCGCAGGCGACGATGTACGTCTTCGGGCTGTCGCGGCGCAGCACCCGCGCCAGCGACGATCCGATCAGCCCGATTCCGATCAGGGCGACCCGGTCGAACAGTGCTTCCGCCATCACGAGGCCATGAACGTGGCGAGCGTCGCCGCGACCTTTTCCATTTCCTCGCCGGTGCCGATCGTGATGCGGATACGGTTGGGCAGGCCATACCCACCCATCTTGCGCGCCAGAATGCCGTTCTTTTGGAGAAAGGCGAAAGCGGCGTCGGCAGTGTGGCGACCCTGCTCCGGAAAGCGTGGCAGCACGAAATTTCCGACGCTCGGCGTCGGGTCGAGGCCCAGCGCCGCCAGCCGCTCCTGCAGCCAGGGCTGCCAGCGATCGTTATGCGCGCGTGCCTTTGCCAGGAATTCGGTGTCCTCGAGCGCGGCCACCCCGGCCGCCAGCGCCGCGGCGCTGACATTGAACGGCCCGCGCACCCGATTCAGCACATCGGCGATTGCCGGCGGGAAATACCCCCAGCCCAAGCGCAACCCCGCCAGCCCGTAAATCTTCGAGAAGGTGCGCAGCATCACCACATTGTCGGCGGCGGCGACGAGCTTGATACCGGGCTCGTAATCGTTGCGGTTGACGAACTCCGCATAGGCGGCGTCGATCGCCAGGATCACATGGGGTGGCAGCCCGGCATGCAGCCGCGCCATCTCGCCGGTCGAGAGATAGGTGCCGGTCGGATTGTTCGGATTGGCGATAAAGACGATCCGGGTGCGTTCGGTGACGGCGGCGAGGATCGCGTCGACATCCGCGGTAAGATCGCGCTCGGGCACCGCGACCGGCGTCGCGCCGACGGACAGCGCGCCGATCGGATACATCAGGAAGCCGTGCCGGCTATAGACGATTTCGCTGTCGGCACCGGCATAGGCGCGAATCAGCAGCCCGATCAGTTCGTCCGAGCCGGCGCCGCAGACGATCTGGGCGGGATCGAGCCCGTGATGCTCGCCCAGCGCATGCCGCAATTCGCCGGCGCTGCCGTCGGGGTAGCGATGGATCTCGCCGGCCAGCGCGCGAAACGCGGCGACCGCCTTCGGGCTCGGCCCCAGCGCGCTTTCGTTCGAAGCGAGGCGGATCGGGCGCTCGATCCCTTCGAGCCTGGCGTCGCCGCCAACATAGGGGGCGATGTCGAGGATGCCCGGCCCAGGGACCGGCCCAGGGACCGGCGCGCTTTTTTCGGTCATCCTCGTCAGCCCCTGCCGGCGGCCCGATCGCCATCGGCCGGCGCCGCAGGCAGCGGCATCGCGTAGCCGCCGACCGCGACCAGCCGGAAAAGATCGTTGCCAAGCTGCTCCCGCAAGGCGCCGAGCCGCGAGTCGGCAAGCGGTACGTGCCCCTCGAGCTCGATCAGCGTATTGGCCGCCTCGGCTTGAACGCTGGACAAGAGCAACGTGCAGGACAGGCCGACCCCGGTCAGCAGCGCGATCAGGCGTCCCCGGCTGATCTGCACCGCATTCTCGGTCGCCAGCAAGGTGCGGTCATCGCCGGTCGGCTGCTGGGCGCCAAAGCCGATCGCCAGCGCATCGCTGTCGGCTCTGGCATTGCCGGGCGGGCCGAACGGCAGGCGCGCGATCACCCGCGGGGCATCCTCATCGGGCGATATCAGGTGCCGCCACCACGGATCGGCGTCGCCGTCCTGCGGCATCGGCAGGACCCCGACTGCGACCCGGTGCTCGGTGACGGCCTGGATGACCTGAAAACTCGATTGATAGGCGGTGATCGGCGTCTGGCTGCCGTAATGGTCGCGGGCCAGATCCCATACGCCGGGGCCGTTGGGCGGCGCATACGCGGCCACCGCAAACGGCCCCTGCTGCCGCGTCGTCGCCGCGAGCAGCTCGCGCCACATGCGCACCAGGGTTCCGGCCGGGAAGCGATCGCCCTGGCGTTCGACCAGCCGGCGCAGCATCTCCGCCTCGCGCGCCGGGACGTGCGGGGCGATCGCGCCGCTCTGCTTCTGCGCCGCCACCCGAGCGACGACCGCCATGCGCTCGATCAAAAGATCCTGCAAATTGTTATCAATCCCGTCGAGCCGACGGCGTAAATCTTCAAGATCGGACGAGGTCGACAACATGGGGGCGATCACTGTCTGTACGGCTGATAGTAGTAGAGAGAGGAATCGGCGAAATCAAAGAAAACGTTGACATGCCAGGCTCACGATCCCTAGCTAGGCTCCCCTAGCCCAGGCACGGCAATCGGCCTTCGGCGTCGTTAACTCAAGGTTGCACTGGCGACAAACTGTCACCGAGAACCGTTGTGTCATCCGCGATTACACCCAGCACCTTGACGAGACCGGACACCGACTGGCCGGGCTATCGGCTGGTGGTCGACACACCCTTGCCGCTCGATTGCGGCGTCGATTTCGGCCCGTTCACGATCGCCTATCAGACCTACGGCAAGCTCAACGCCGAGCGCTCCAACGCCATCCTCATCTGCCACGCGCTGACCGGCGACCAGTACGTCGCCGACCCGCACCCCATCACCCGGCACCCCGGCTGGTGGACGACGATGGCCGGCCCCGGCCTGGTGCTCGATACCGAGCGGTACTTCCTCATTTGCGCCAACGTGCTCGGCGGCTGCATGGGCACGACCGGTCCGCGCGACCTCGATCCGGCGACCGGCAAGCCCTACGGCCTGACCTTCCCGGTGATCACGAACGCCGACATGGTGCGCGCGCAGGTGCGCGTGATCGACCACCTCGGC
>DASQGR010000199.1:0-3840 GCA_035632515.1 Allostellaceae bacterium
GGATTGGCGGCGGCTCTACCACGGCAAGACTCCGGCGGTGCTGCGGCCGGCGAACACCGCCGAAGTCGCCGATGCGGTGCGGCTTTGTGCCGAATACCGCGTGCCGGTCGTGCCGCAGGGCGGCAACACCAGCATGGTCGGCGGCGCCGCGGTCGCCGAGGACGGGTCGCAGATCGTTCTCAGCCTGTCGCGCATGAATCGAGTCCGCGAAATCGACCCGGTCGACATGACGATGGAGATCGAGGCCGGGGTCACGCTGAAGGCGGCACAGCTCGCCGCGCAGGAGGCCGATTGCCTGTTGCCGCTGTCGATCAGCTCGGAGGGGTCGGCCCAGATCGGCGGGGTGCTGGCGACCAATGCCGGCGGCAACAACACGGTGCGCTACGGCAACGCCCGCGACCTCGTGCTGGGCCTCGAAGTGGTGTTGGCCGACGGGCAGGTGTGGAACGGTCTGCGCCGCCTGCACAAGGACAATACCGGCTATTGCTTGCGCCAGCTTTTTGTCGGCAGCGAAGGGACGCTCGGCATCGTGACCGCCGCGGTACTGAAGCTGTGGCCGCGTCCGCGCGAGATCGAGGTGGCGCTGTGCGCGGTGGCCTCGCCCGAGGCGGCGTTGCGCCTTTTCCAGACTTTTCAGCAATATGACGCGGCGGCGATCCAGGCTTTCGAATACATGTCCGGCGCCGGGATGGCGCTGGTCGAGCGCTTTATCCCCAACGCCATCCCGCCGCTAAGCGCTCCGGCGGCGCACTACGTGCTGGTCGAGCTGGCAACCTCGCGTACCGGCGCCGGCCTGCGCGGCGCGCTCGAAGAGCTGCTCTCCGCGGCAATGGAACAGGGCATCGTCGCCGATGCCGTCATCGCCGAAAGCGGCGCGCAACGCGCCGCGGTCTGGAAGCTGCGCGAGGAGCATTCCGAGGCGCAAAAGCGGGCCGGCGCCTCGGTCAAGAACGATATCTCCGTCCCGGTATCACGGGTCCCGGAGCTGATCCATCGTGCGGCGGCGGCGTGCGAGCGGCTGGTACCCGGCATCCGCTGCGTGCCCTTCGGCCATCTCGGCGACGGCAATATCCATTTCAACCTGGTGCAGCCGGAAGGCGCCGACGGCGCCACCTTCCTCGCCCGCGACCATGAGCTGATGGATGCGGTCAACGAGATCGTCCGCGACCTCGACGGCAGCTTCTCGGCCGAACACGGCATCGGCCGGCTGAAGCCTTACATGATGCCGGATTGGCGTGGCGGTCCGGAGCTCGACCTGATGCGGCGAATCAAGGACGCGCTCGATCCCGCGGGGCTCCTCAACCCGGGAAAGATGCTGCCCGGAAAATAATCCAGTCCATAAAATAATCTGCAACGCGAAACGTGCCGGGGCCGTATCGCCTCTTGCGCTCATACGGGCGGATATCATTTAGATTCGTGGTTCGGGCGGAGCAGGATGCTATCCGGCGTCGCGCACCGAAGCAGCGCAGGAGAATCCTCGATGAAGTCGATGATGACAAAACTGGTCGGTGGCGCGCTGGTGGCGATGACCGTCAGCACCAGCGCGATGGCGCAATACAACTACGATGCCTATTGCCGGCAATACGCCGACTCGCAGACCGCCGGCATTCGTCAGCAGGCGGCCAACAATGCCGTCGGCAGCACCCTGCTGGGCGCCGCGCTCGGCGCAGGGATAGGCGCTGCGGTTGGCGGCGGCCGCGGCGCCGGCATCGGCGCGGCCTCGGGTGCGATCGTCGGCGGCGGCGCGGGCGGCGCCGATGCGGCGAACGCGAACGCTTATGCGGATCAGCAGGCCTACGCGTATTACCAGCAATGCATGGCCCAATACGCGCCGCGCCCGCCGGCTACGGCCTACGGCGCACCAGCCTACGGTGGCGGCTATCCGTCTCCGGGCCCGACAACCGAACAGCTTAACCAGCAGCAGCTGCAGGGTGGCGGGCAGCCCGGCTACTACCCGCCGTACCGCTGACCGCAGCCCGGACCGGCCCGCGCTACAGCGGCCAGGCGCCGCCGGGGAACAGGATGATCGGCACCTGGGTTCCGGCGGCGGCGGGCGGCGCGTGCGGCGGCCGGATCACCAGGCAGTCGGATGACGCCAGCGGTCGCATCATCGAGCTGTCCTGGACCTCGAACGGGGTGACTTCGAGCGCGCCGTCGGCGCCGCGCGCCAGTCGTGAGCGCAGGTAATCCTGTCGCCGATCGTTCTGGCGCAGGTCACGGCCGAGGCGGGCGGTGACGGGGGGCTCCGGATTGTCAGGCAGGCCGGCGAGGCGCTCCATCGCCGGTCTGAGGAACAGCAGCGAGCACACCAGCGTCGAGACCGGGTTGCCGGGTAGGCCGATCATCGGGGTGCCGCGGTAGCTGCCCGACATCAGCGGCTTGCCAGGGCGCATCGCGATCTCCCAGAAATCGATCGCCAGCCCGTCCTCGCTCAATACGCCGCGCACGAGATCGTGCTCGCCGACCGAGACGCCGCCGGTCGACACCAGCAGATCGACGCCGCGCGCACCGGCGGCAAACCGGCGCAGCGCATCGGCATCGTCGGGCGCGTTGCCCAAGCTGACCGGCACCCCGCCGCAGGCGGTGACGAAGGCCGCCAAGGCCAGCGCATTCGAGCTGACGATCTGGTTCGGCCCGATCGGGTCGCCCGGCATCACCACCTCGTCGCCGGTCGAGAGGATGCCGATGCGCGGCCGGCGATGGACGAACAGCCACGGCCGGTTCATCGCCGCGGCAAGGCCGACATCGCGCGGGGTCAGCCGGCGCCCGGCGCGGAGCAGCACCTCGCCCTCGGTGAAATCGAGCCCGGCGCGGCGAACATAAGTGCCCAGCCTGGCGCCCTCCACCACCTTGACGATATCGCCGTCGCGTTCGGTGTCTTCCTGGATGACGATGGTGTCGGCGCCGTCGGGCAGCGGCGCGCCGGTGAAGATGCGGGCAGCCTCGCCCTTGCCGAGAACGCCGCCAAACCCGGCTCCGGCGGGGATTTCCGCAACGATGCGCAGCCGCGCCGGTACCTCCTGCACATCGGCGGCGCGAACGGCGTAGCCGTCCATCGCCGAAACGGCAAAAGGCGGCTGGGTGCGGCGGGCGACGAGGTCCTCGGCCAGGACCCGGCCCAGGCCGTCGGCTATCGACACCTGCTCGGCCGGCACGGCTTGCAGCGCCGCCAGAACGCGCGCGAGGGCTTCTTCGACCGAGATCATCGGTTCATCCTCCCGGGGCTTGGTAATCGCCCGACTTGCCGCCGGATTTGCGCAGCAAACGCACATCGGTGACGGTCATTCCGCGGTCGATCGCCTTGCACATATCGTAGACCGTCAGGGCGGCGACGCTCGCAGCGGTCAGCGCCTCCATCTCGACCCCGGTGCGGCCCTTCAGGCGGCAGGTCGCGGTGATCTCGATCGACGCGCGCTCCGGCACGCAGACGCAATCGACCGCGACGGAAGTGAGCGACAGCGGATGGCATAGCGGGATCAGGTCCGGGGTGCGCTTGGCCGCCATGATCCCGGCGATCCGGGCGGCAGCAAGCACGTCGCCCTTGGCGATCTCGCCGGCCTGGACCCGGGCCAGGGTTTCCGGCTGCATTACCACCCGCGCGCCGGCGACCGCGACCCGGTCGGTCTCGGCCTTGTCCGATACATCGACCATGCGGGCGCGGCCCCCTGCGTCGACGTGGCTGAGGTCGGGGAGGCGGAGCAGACGCCGGGTCGCCGCCGCGACGTCCTGTTCGCGCATCAGCGATTCGCCGACCAGGAAGCACCGTGCATTGACCGCGGCGAGGCGGTCGAGGTCCTCCGGCGTATTGAGCCCGCTTTCGCCGACCGCGATGCGGTCCCT
>DASQGR010000200.1:0-20716 GCA_035632515.1 Allostellaceae bacterium
GCGGTGATCGGCGCGATCGGCCTGAACATTCTGGTGGGCTACACCGACCAGGTCTCGATCGGCCATGGCGCGTTCATGTCGGTCGGCGCCTACACCGCCGCCAAGCTGGTGGTTTTGCTGCATGCGCCGTTCTGGGTGGCGCTGCCCGCGGGCGGCTTGATGGCCGCGCTGGTCGGCGCCGTCGTCGGCATCCCGTCGTTGCGCATCAAGGGCATCTACCTCGCCATCGCCACCCTGGCGGCGCAGCTGATCATCGAGTGGCTGATCAATCATGTCGAATGGATCTCGGGCGGGGTGCAAGCGTCGATCAACATCCCGCGGCCGAGTGTTTTCGGCACCCAGCTCAGGAGCGAATGGCAGATCTATCTGTTCCTGATGTTCTTTGTCGTGCTGGCGATCGTGGCGACCCTCAACCTGGTGCGCAGCCGCATCGGCCGCGCCTTTATCGCCATCCGCGACCAGGATATCGCCGCCGAGATCATCGGCATCAACATCTTCCGCTACAAGCTTTATGCCTTCGCGATCTCGTCGTTCTTCGCGGGGGTGACGGGTGCGCTCGAAAGCTATTACCTCGGCATCGCCAATTATGAGCAATTCCAGATCAACGTCTCGATCGACTACCTGGCGATGGTGATCATCGGCGGGCTCGGCTCGGTGCTCGGCTCGGTGCTGGGGGCGATCTTCGTAACCCTGCTGCCGATCGCCACGCGCTGGTTTCTCGAGTCGTTCGGCGGCGTGTTCTTCTCCCACGCCGACCTGCTCAACGTGATCCCTAATCTGCGGCTGGTGATCTTTGGCGGGTTGATCATCTTTTTTCTTGTGGTCGAGCCCGAGGGCCTCAACCGGCTGTGGCGCAACATCCGCAATTACTTCCGCGTCTGGCCATTTTCCTATTAACTCGGGGCGGTAAAGGGAGGAATGACAATGACCACCTTAGCGAAAAGCGTGCTGGCGCTGGCGCTGGGCATCGCGTTCGCCGGCAGTGCGGCAGCCGAGGACAAGGTGCTGCTGATCGGCAACCAGTGCGACCGCACCGGCGCGACCCAGATCGTCGGCACGGTGCTATGCCCGGCGATGCAGGACTACTACAAGCTGATCAACTCCAAGGGCGGCCTCAACGGTTGGACGGTCAAAGGCGACGAGATCGACAACGGCTACAAAGTCCCCGAGGGGATCGAGGCTTACGAGCGGCAAAAGCAGGAGGGGGCGCTGCTGATGACCCTCTACGGCACGCCGCAGACCGTCGCGCTCAACCAGCGCCTCGAGCAGGATCATATCCCGACGACTTCCCCGGGGTTCGGCATTTCGGCGGCTGGGGACGGCGCCCGCTTCCCTTATCTCTTCCCGATCGCCGCGACCTACTGGTCGCAGAGTGCTTCCGCGGTCCAATTCGCCAAGGACAAGCTCGGCGGCAGTCTCAAGGGTAAGAAAATCGCCTACATTTATTACGACAACCCGGCCGGCAAGGAGCCGATGCCCATCCTCGAAGCCCTGCAGAAGCAGGAAGGGTTCGAGATGCGGACGTTTGCGGTGCCGCCGCCCGGGGTCGAGCTCGGCGCGCAGATCATCGATGTCACCCAGCGCTTCCATCCTGACTTTGTCATCGCCCATTTGTTCGGCCGTTCGCCGTCGGTCCTGATCAAGGGGCTGAAGGGCGCCGGCTACCCGTTGTCGAAGGTGATCGGGCTGGTGTGGGCCTCGGCCGAAGCCGATATCCTGGCCGCCGGCGGTTGGGGCGTCGCCGAGGGGTACAACACCATACAATTCGCCGGTGCCGGCGACGACTATCCGGTGCGCCAGGAAATCAAGGAGATGTACAAGAAGGAAGGCAAGGAGCCGCCCAAGGAAATGGACAACACCGTGGTCTACAACCGCGGGCTGCTCCAGGCGGCGATCCAGATCCAGGCGCTTACCAATGCCTTGAAGATCAGCGATGGCAAGCTGCCGACCCGTGAGCAGGTCAAGACCGGCATGGAGCAGATCAAGGACTTCACCCTCGGCGGTCTGGTCCCGCCGCTGCAGATTACCCCGACCGACCACGAGGGCGGTGGCTGGGTCCGCATCTTCCAGGTCAAGGGCGGCAAGTTCGTCGCGGCGACCGACTGGATCCACTCCTATCGCGACGTCGTCGAAAACGCCCTCAAGACCGCCGAATAAGGTGGCTAATCAGCCGTAACGCCGAGCAACACCGGGGTCGTTCGATGCTGGCGGTCAACAACATCGAAGTCGTCTATGACGGCGTCATCCTGGTGTTGCGCGGCGTCTCGCTGGTCGCCGAGGAGGGGAAGATCACCACCCTCCTCGGCGCCTACGGCGCCGGCAAGACCACCACGCTCAAGGCGATCTCCGGCCTGCTGCACAGCGAACGGGGGCAGGTGACCAAGGGCAATGTCGAACTGGACGGCGAGCGGCTCGACCGGCGGCAGCCGCATGACGTCGTCCGCAGGGGCGTCGTCCAGGTGTTCGAAGGGCGGCGGGTTTTCGAAAACCTGACGGTCGAGGAAAACCTGATCGTCGGCGCGCATAGCCGCACCGATTTCACTGCCGTACGGCGCGGCATCGATCGGGTCTACCAATCCTTTGCGGTCCTGAAGGAGCGGCGCGGGCAGCCCGCCGGCTATCTCTCCGGCGGCGAGCAGCAGATGCTGGCGATCGGCCGGGCATTGATGTCCGATCCCAAGGTGGTCCTGCTCGACGAGCCTTCGCTCGGCTTGGCGCCGCTGATCATCGAGGAGATCTTCGGGGTGATCCGTCGCCTCAAGGAAGAGCAGGGACTGACGGTGCTGCTGGTCGAGCAGAACGCGGCCCTGGCGCTCGATGTCGCCGATCACGGCTATGTCATGGAAAACGGCCGCATCGTGCTCGAAGGGCCGGCGGAAAACCTGCGCCAGAACTCCGACATCAAGGAGTTCTATCTGGGCCTCAACGAGACCGGCGCGCGCAAATCCTACCACAACGCCAAGCACTACAAGCGCCGCAAGCGCTGGCTGGCGTAGGGACCGTCGTCATCGCGGGGCTTGACCCGGTCATCTCCCGAAAGCTTTCCTGTGACCCCGGGGTCAAGCCGGGGATGACGAGCCAAGGGAGTCCCCATGCCCGACCTTCCCCGCATCGCGGTTATCGGCACCGGCGGCACGATCTCGTCGCTGGGCGCCAACAGCCTCGACGTGCTCGACTATCCCGATTTCGGGCAGAAGCTGACCAGCGAGGCGTTGCTCGACAAATTCCCGGAGACCCGGCTGGTCGCCGAGCCGGTGCCGGTCACCTACCGCCAGGTCGGCAGCACCGCGATCGGTCCCGAGGACTGGCTCGAACTGCGCCGGATGATCCACCGGATCGCCCGCGACGACCCGAAAGTCGCCGGCTTTGTCATCCCGCACGGCACCGCGACCCTGGAGGAGACCGCGTTCTTCCTCAACCTGACGCTTGCCACCCCGCATCCGGTGGTGCTGGTCGGGGCGCAGCGCCCCGCCAGCGCGCTCAGCACCGATGCCGGGATGAACCTGGTCAACGCGCTGCAAGTCGCCGGCTCGGCGGAGGCCGGCGGCAAGGGTGTTCTGGTGGTCCTCAACAACGAAATCCATCCCGCCCGCGATGTCGTGAAAACCTCGACCTACCGGGTGCAGACCTTTCGCAGCTTCGATTTCGGCGCGCTCGGCCATGTCGATGGCGACGGCGTCCATTTCTACCGGGCGCCCGTCAAGGCGCACATGCCCGATACGGCCTTTGCCAACCGCGAGCTCGGCGCATTGCCGCGGGTGGATATCGTGCTCAGCTATGCCGGGGCCGACACGGCCTTGATCGATGCGGCGATCGGCGCGGGGGCAAAGGGCATCGTCTCGGCCGGGTTCGCGCCGGGGATCGCCAATCCCGAGCAGCAGGCCGCGCTCACCGAGGCGGCAAAGGCCGGCATCGTCGTCGTCCAATGCAGCCGGGCGGCGAGCGGCCGGGTCGCCCCGCGCCGCCGTTTGCGGGACACCGGCATCGTCGCCGGCGAGGATTTCTCGCCGCAAAAGGCCCGTATCCTGTTGATGCTGATGTTGACGACGACCCGCGATATTGCCGAGATCCAGCAGGCGTTCCGGACGTATTAGGTCAGCTTAGGTCAGCCCGATTAGGTCAGCCCCGGAGGGTCTTCGGCGACGGCCTCGTCGGCGAGGGAATTGTCGACCGCAATCTCGTAGTCAGTGCCTTTGACAAAGCCGCCCGAGACCAGGCCGTCCTTGAGGCGGTCATAGCCGTCGCGCGGCAGGATCGGGGTGCGGCCCCAGATGCCGAGCGCCTGGTACCTTGCCAGAGCCGCGACGAGGCGGGGTTGCGGCACGTCGGGGAAGTAACTCCGCACCACTTCCGCAAGCGCCTTGGGCGGCGCGTGGTGCAGCCATTTCTGCGTGCGGTAGAGCCCGCGCACCAGCCGCCGGAACTCGCCCCGCTTGGCGTCGAGCACGCGGCGCCGGGCATAGAACGTCGTGTACGAGCATGGGCCGCGGTTTGCCGCCGCGTACCACAGATGCCCCGTGCCCTCGGCGATCAGCTCCTCGGCCAGGGGCTGAAAAATCTGGATCACATCGACCGTCCGCGCCCGCAGCGCCGCCATGTTGTCGGCCATCGTGCCGGTGGCGACGCGGTCGAGGCGCGCCGGGTCGATCCCGGCCAGCCGCAGGTCGTGCTGCAGGCACAGCCACGGCGTCGGCACCTCGCTGACCGTCGCGATGCGCGCGCTCGCCAGGTCGGTCAGCGCGAACTCCGGATGCGGGATGCGCCCGACCAACAGGAACGGGTCGCGGGTCACCGCCTCGCCAAAGCAGACGACATCGCAATCGGCGCGCTCCTCGTAGAGCTGGTTGACCCGCATCGGCCCGCCCCAGGCAACGTCGGTGCTGCCGTCGAACAGCCCGGTCGGCGCATTGCCAAAGCCCGGGGCGCCGGCAAAGCGCATCTCGACTCCCTCCTTCTCGTAGGCCCCCAGCGCGATTGCCGCGTAGTAGGGAGCGTAGAACAGCCCGCGCAGCGATTCCTGCACCACGATCGCCATCGCCTCACCCCGCTTTGAGAATTGCCGCCGCCGCGTCGGCGAAGACCTGGGCGCCGAGCACAATGTCGTCTTCGCGCGTGTCTTCCGACCAGTGGTGGCTGATGCCCTTGAGGCTGGGGATGAACATCATCCCGGCCCGCAGCCGGTGCGAGATCACCTGCGCGTCGTGGCCGGCACCGCTCGGCATGCGCAGATGGCCGCCCGGCGCATGGCGCTCGGCCGCCGCCTCGATCAGCGCCTGGAACGCCGAGTCCATCGCCCGCGGCTCGGTCCGCGACATGCCCTCGACGATGCATCGGCACGGGCCGGCCTTGTCGCTGGCGGCGCACAGCTCCTGCAACGCGGCCGCAAAGCGGGCGAGGACCGCCTCGTCGGTATCGCGGAACTGCACTTGCATCTCGGCGCGGCCGGGAACGACGCTCGGCGCGTTGGGGTCGAGCAGCATCCGCCCGATCGTCCACACCGTGCGCTTGCCGGCGATCGCGGCAAAGCGGTCGTGGATCTGGGTGGCGAGGCGCACCATCGCCACCCCGGCATCCCTGCGCCGCGGCATCTGCGTGGTGCCGGCATGGTTCTGCTGGCCCTCCAGCGTCACGCGGTAGTTCCAGATGCCGACGATGCCCTCGACGACGCCGATCCGCAGGCCGCTGCTGTCCAATGTGTCGCCCTGCTCGATATGGGCTTCGAGATAGCCGAGATGCCGGCCCGGCTCAACCGCGATGCGCGGCCTCCCGGCAAATCCGGCCGCCGCCAGCGCCTTGCGCAGCGTCACCCCGTCGCGGCTCCGGCAGTGGTCGATCTCATCGTCGTCGAGCGTGCCGGTGAACGAGCGGCTGCCGAGCATATTGCCGAAATGCCCTTCCTCGTCGGCCCAGGCGATGACATCGACGCCGAGTCCGGCCAGATCCGGGTCGTCGCGCAGAGCCCGCGCCACCTCCAGCGCATAGATCACCCCGAGCGCGCCGTCGAGCCAGCCGCCTTTCGGCTGGGTCTCGCTGTGCGACCCGACCAGCAGGCGGCGGGTCGCTCCCGCCGCCCGTCCGAACACGTTGCCGATGCCGTCGATCACCGGCTCCAGCCCGGCTTCGGCAAATTTCCCGGCAAGCCAGTGGCGCGAGGCGACGTCGACCTCGGAATAGGTCGGGCGGTGCACGCCGGTCTCGTATCGCCCGAATTCGGCGAGCCGCTTGAGCTCGGCGACGACGCGTGCTCCATCGGTTTTCGGCATGGCTTGCTCAGTTCGTCATTCCCGATCCTTGGGCGCATCCTAAACGGAATTCGCCAATCGGGAAATTTGCCGGCTAAGCCGCGGCGTCGCCGCCTCGCAGGAACGCTTCCGTCTCGCGGTAGAGGGCATAGCGGGCGGTTTCGAGATGCATCAGATGCGTGCCCCGCGCGACCTTTATGTCCCGGCGGTTGGCGCTGGCAGACATCGCGTCGAACAGCCATCTTGCATCGGCCATGGAGGCCAGCCCGCCAAGCCGGCAGCCGCATGGGGTCGCCGACCGGCGCACGGCGCGCGATCGGTCCGAACAGCACCAGTCGATCGACCGCCTGCGGGTGGCGGCCGGCGAAGCGTCCCGCGATCGTCGCGCCCCATGAATGCAGCCCGGGGAGCGGGCCGGGTATGTAGAAATGCTGTTCGCGCCGATCGAGCTGTAGTCGGGCGTCGTTCATTCGAACCTCCGTGACATGCGGGTATGCATGACCCGAAGGTAGGAAGGCCCCCGGCCCTTGTCCGCCGCGATCGCTGCGGCGAAAAACGAACTGTCGGCGGGTCGGTTGCTCGACAATCGACGGCGCTGGCCTATGATCGCCGGCATGGTCGCAAACCCAAACCCGCCGCGCGTCGCCTTGCTCGGTTTCTCGATCGAATGCAACAGGTTCGCCCCGGTGGCGACCCGCGAGCATTTTGTCGCCCGCACCTACCTCGAGGGCGACGACATCGTCACTCAAGCCCGCAGCCCGAACCCGACGATGCTGCCGGAGACCCCCGGCTTTGTCGCGGCGATGGACAAGACCGGGCCGTGGCAGCCGGTCGGGATCGCGCTGGCGATGACCGAGCCCAACGGCCCGGTCGATCACGGCTTCTTCACCGAATTGATGGCGACCATCGAAACCCGGCTGCGGGCCGCGCTGCCGGTCGACGCGGTCTATATCTGCTCGCACGGCGCGGCGATCACCACCGCGGATGACGACCCCGACGGTGCTCTGTTCGCGCTGGTGCGGCGGATCGTCGGCCCTGATGTGCCGATCGCCGCGACCCTCGACCTGCACGCCAATATCTCCGAGCGGATGGTGTCGTCGATCGACGCCTTCATCGGCTACCGCACCAATCCGCACATGGACATGCGCGAGCGCGGCGAGGAGGCGGCCGGCGCGATCCGCGAGATGCTCCCAAAGGGCGACAAGCCCGGCACCAGGACCGAGCGCGCCTTTATCCGCCTGCCGATCGTGCCGCCGACCGTGACCATGCTGACCGCCGCCGGCCCTTACGCCGACATGATCGACTTCGGCCAGACCAAGGTGGGGCCGGAGATCATGAACGTGTCGGTGATGGGCGGGTTCGCCTTTTCCGATACGGCGAAAAACGGCCTGACCGTGGTCGTCACTGCCCGGCGCGACCGCCGCAACAGCCGCGCCGCCGAGGCGGTGGCGCGGGAGGTCGCCCAGTTCGGCTGGGACAACCGGGCGCGCTTCTATCCCAAGCTGACGCCGCTCGGCGATGCGGTGGAGAAGGCGGTTGCCGCCTCGCGCGATCCGGCGCTGCCGGCGCTGGCCTTTGCCGATGTCGCCGACAATCCCGGCGGCGGCGGGCGCGGCAACACGATGTTTCTGCTGCGCGCACTTGTCGAGGCCGGGGTCAAGGGGGCGCTCGTCGGGGTCATTTACGACCCGCCGCTGGCCGAGGAGGCGCACCGCCTCGGCCTCCACTACCAATTCGATGCACGCTTCAACCGCGCCGAGGACACCGAGTTCTCCGAGGAATGGACCGCGCCGGCCCGGGTCGTGGCGCTGACCGACGGCGATTGCGTCGGCCGCCGCGGCATCTATGCCGGGCTGAGCCTGCATCTCGGCCCTTGCGCCGCGCTGGCGATCGGCGGGGTGACGGTCGTGGTGATCTCTCACCGGGTGCAATGCGCCGACCCGATCTTCTTCGAAATGATGGGGCTCGACATCGCCAAGGCGCGGGCCGTCGTGGTCAAGTCGCGCGGCCATTTCCGCGGCGGCTTCGACGAGTTCTTCACGCACGAGCAGATCGTCGAGGTCGACTTGCCGGGGCTTACTTCGCCCGTGCTGTCCAATTTCGCCTGGACCAACCTGCCGCGCCCGGTAATCCCGCTCGATGACGGGGTGGAATGGCAAGCGCCGGAGCCCTGATGCCCGATCGAATCCGGTGCGTCCTTCGAGACGGGCGCTATGCGCCCGCAGGATGACGGTATGCGGGCGATGCCACCAAAAGCACCCGTCATCTTGAGGAGCGCTCGCAGAGCGCGTCTCGAAAGACGCAATGCCGCTATTGCCGTCCTGGACTAGGACTAACCCGGCACCCCGTTCACATACGGCTTCAGCGCCGCGTAGACAAAGCCGTTGGCCGGGGTCGGGATGGCGTGCTTGCGGCCGAGCTCGACCACCTTGCCGGCAAGCCACGGCAGCTCCAGCCGGTTGCCGCGCAGGAGGTCGTTGCCCATCGAGGTCATGTGGTGATCCGGCATCGACCACATCTGCGCCATCCCGCGCTCGACTGCGTCGGCGGCAAGATTGACGCCCTCGGCGCGGCCAACCGCGGCGGTCTCGCGCAGCGACGCCTCGTAGAGTGCGACCAGCTCCGGCTCCCCCCGCCATTTGCCGAGGGGCAGGCGGGTCAGCGCGTTGAGATTGGCGAGCGGCACCACCAGCAGAAATTTGTCCCACAGCGGGACGCGGATATCCGGGCTGAAAATCCCCTCGATCCCGGCCGTGACGCACAGCTCGGCGAGACGCCGGCCGCGCGCGCTCATTGACCTGTCGAGCTCGCTAAAGGTCATCTGCTGGTAGGCGCCGGTCTGGCGGATCACTCCCGGCGCGACGATCGATCCGGTGACAAAGGCGCTGCCGCCCATCACCGCCGCGCGTCCGAGGATCGGGATCAGCCGGTCATGTGCATCGACCCCGTTCTGCAGCGGGATCACCGCGGTCTGCGGCCCGACCATCGGTCGGAGCCCCGCGCCGGCGCTTTCGACATCCCACAGCTTCACGCAGAACAGCACATAGTCGACCGGACCAATGCCGGCTGGATCGTCGGTTGCCTGCGTCGGCTGGACGTGGGTCTCGCCACGGTCGCCTTCAATGCGCAGGCCCTTGTCGCGTATCGCCGCAAGGTGCGCGCCGCGGGCGATGAAAATCACTTCTGCCCCGGCCTTGGCCAGTGCGGCGCCGTAGATGCCGCCGATCCCGCCCGCTCCGATCACGGTGATGCGCATGCGGTCCTCCCGATCTTGCGAGACTTACTCTACGCTGCCCGCCTCACCAAACCTTGGAGGATATCATGGCCAAGACGGCAAGCTCACCCGCGCGCGAACGCATCCGCGGCACCGTGCCCAAGCTGGCGGAGATCGCCGCCACCTTGATCTACGGCCAGATATGGGAGGGTCCGCATCTGTCCAAGCGCGACCGCAGCCTGATCGTGTGCGGCGCGCTCATGGCGATGGGGCGCTCCGAGCAGCTCAAGGGTCATCTCGCCCGCGCGCTCGACAATGGCTGCACCAAGGACGAGATCGCCGAGCTGATCACCCACCTCGCCTTCTACTCCGGCTGGCCGACGGCAATGACCGCGGCGAGCCTGGCAAAGGAAGTGTTCGAGGCGCGGTAGAAGAGGACCGCCCGCGATCCATCAAGCCGCGTCGTGGAAGATGATGCCGAGCGTGAACCGCTGTCCGGAATGCACCCGGCTGACGCCGTGGCGCATCGTTACCCGGTAGAACCCGCGGGTGCCGGCGACCGGGCGGTGGTTGACCGGAAACAGCACCGCGTCACCTTGGCGCAGCGCGACGACCTCGCCCTTCGACTGGCGGCGCGGTCGCTGCTCGACCAGCAAGAATTCGCCGCCGGCGAAATCCTCGGCCGGCCGTGACAGCAACACCGTTGCCTGGATCGGAAACACCAGCTCGCCGTAGAGATCCTGGTGCAGGCAATTGTAGTCGCCCGGCCCGTATTTGAGGATCAGCGGGGTCGGTCGCTGCTGCCCGGCCGCATGGCAGCGCGCGAGGTAGGCAGCGAGCGTGTCCGGGAATTGTGCGGCGAGCCCGAGCTGCCGCTGCCAGCGGTTGGCGATCGGTGCGACCCGCGGATACAGCGCCTCTCGCAACCCGGCGACGATCGGCGGCAAGGGGTAGGCGAGGTATTTGTACTCGCCTTGCCCGAACCCGTGCCGGGCCATTACCACCCGGCTGCGGAAGGCGTCGCGGTCGTCGTAGAGCGCGGCGAGTTGGCGGCATTCCTCAGCGTCGAGCATACCCGGCAGCACCGCGTAGCCGTCGCGGTCAAAGGCGGCGGCGAGATCGGTTTCGGCAAGTTGCGTCACTCGTGCGCTCTCCCTAACTCGTCACGGCCGAGCGTCTCCCGGCCATGCACGTGGATCCCCGGGACAAGCCCCGGGGATGACGTGAAGGAGGGGCTCGGTTTTACTCGGCCGCTGCTTCGGTCGCGGCCGCCTCGTGCTCGGCCGCCAGCAGCGCGCGCTTGCGCTCGACGCCCCAGCGATAGCCGGCGAGGTCGCCGTCGCGCCGCACGATGCGGTGGCAGGGCACCAGCAGCGCCAGCTTGTTGGCAGCGCAGGCGGCGGCGACGGCGCGCACCGCCGTCGGCTGGCCCAGGGCCGCGGCGATCTCGGTGTAGGTCGCGGTGCGGCCCGGCGGCACCTTTTGCAGCGCCCGCCACACGCGCGCCTGGAACGCCGTGCCGCGGATGTCGAGCGGCAGGTCGGGCTGCTCGCCAGGGGCGGTGATGAAGCGCACGATCCGCTCGGCCCAGCGCGCCAGCTTGTCGTCCGCCGCCGCCAGCTCGGCCGCCGGGAAGCGGCGCCGCAGATCGGCTTCGAGCGGCGCCTTTTCGTCGCCGAGCGCGGTCATGCAGATGCCGCGCTCCGTCGCCGCGATCAGCGCCCAGCCGAGCGCGGTCCGCACGCAGGTAAAGCGGATCGTCTCGCCGCGCCCGCCTTTCCGCCGCACCGCCGGGGTCATGCCGAGCCCTTGCGGTGCCGCCTCATAGGCGCGCGAACTGGCGCCGAAGCCCGAGGCGTAAACCGCCTCGGCCACGTTATCGCCGGCGTCGAGCCGGTCGGCAAAGCGGCCGATCCGGTGCGCCTTGCCCCATTCGCGCGGGGTAGCGCCGGTGATCTGCTTGAACACGCGGTGAAAGTGATAGCGGCTGATCCGCGCCGCCGCCGCCAGTTCGTCGAGGCTCGGCAGCATGTCACGCTCGCGAATGAGAGCGCAGGCGCGCTCGACCGCGGCGATGTGGCGCTCGGCCGGGGAGCCCTCGGTCGGGCGGCAGCGCTTGCACGGGCGGAACCCGGCGGCCTCGGCCTCTTCATTGGTCGCGTAGAACGCGACATTCTTGCGCAGCGGCTGGCGCGAGGCGCAGCCCGGCCGGCAATAGACCCCGGTGGTCTTGACCGAATAGACCCACTGCCCGTCTTGGCTCGCATCGTGGGCGATAACCGCCGCCCAGCACTTTTCCTGGTCCAACATCGTCTTGCTCCTCTGCATCGTCATGCGAGGAAGATGGGGCAATCGCCGCCCTGTCTCTATCCGGCGCTTGCTTTCTAATTCGAGCCATCGTGCGTCCTTCGAGACGCCCGCTTTGCGGGCTCCTCAGGATGACGGTTTTCCTATTGCTATCAAAAACTTCCGTCATCCTGAGGAGTGCTCGAAGAGCACGTCTCGAAGGACGCGATGTAGCCTATGCAGCCTTCACCCGCTCGGCGTAGCGCTTCGGCAGCATCGCGTGGATGCCCTTGTTGCCGTCGACCAGCTGGGTCACCCGCATGTCGACCGCGAGGCTCGAGAACATATAGGCCTCGGCGGCGTCCAGTCCCATCCGCTCGCCGATCAGCTTGATCATCTGGCGCAGCGCGTCCTTGGCGGCATCGTCGAGGTCTTCGTTGAAGGCCATCGTGATGTGATGGGTCGGCGTCTCGGCCCGCGGCAGGTCAAAGTGCAGGTCCTTGCGCACCGTCAGCCGGAACGTGCCCGAGAGCGCGGTTTCGAGCGCGGTGACGCAGACTTCGCCGTCGCCCTGCACCCCATGCCCGTCGCCGCAGGAGAAATTCGCCCCCGGCACGAACACCGGCAGGTACAGCGTCGTGCCGGTGGTCAGCTCCTTCAGATCCATGTTGCCGCCGAACTCGCGCGGCACGATCGAGGTGCACATGCCGTAGACCGGCGGCGGCGCCACCCCCATCACCCCGAAAAACGGTGCGAGGTCGATCTCGGCGCCCCAGGGCAGGGTGCAGACTCCGCGCTGGCGGTCGATGCCGCTGTGCAGCACCTTGCGGATCGGGAAATCTTCGGGGAGCGTCCCGGCATGCGGGCGGATGCGGGTATAGCCCCAGTTCTGCCGGCAATCGATGTTGAGGATTTCGACTTCGAGCACGTCGCCGGGCATGGCGCCGTCGACCGCGACCGGGCCGGTCAGGATATGCGCGCCGGTGCCTTTGTCGAGCCCGGCGTGGATCGCCAGATGGTCGTCGAGGATCTCCCAATTGTCGCCCTTGGGCAGGATGTCCGGCCCGCCCGAGACGCAATCGACCTGCACCGTATCGCCCGAGGCGATGGTGACAACCGGCTTCAGCGCCGCATCGAAAAAGCCCCAATGGCAATGCTCCGGCCGGCACGACACGACATGATGCTGCGACATGATTGCCTCCTCGATGCGTGTTTTATCGGGCGGTGATCAGCGGCCACAGCGCGTCGGCGCCGGCGGCGGCGATCTGGCGGCCAAGCTCGCGGGCCCAGTAGGATTCGGTGCCGAACTCGTCGCGCCACGACCACAGGCGGCGCGTCAGATGGTGCAGCGGGTACTCGTCGGTAAAGCCCATGGCGCCGTGCACCTGATGGGCGATCTCGGCGATTTTCCCGGCGGCTTCGCCGGCGCGGACTTTCGCCGCGGCGCAGGCGAACGCGGCCGAGGGGCGGCCGTCGGCGACCGCGCGCGCCGCAGTCTCGACCGCCACCGCGGTTGCCGCCGCGTGCTCGGCCAGCACCGCGACCTGCTGCTGGATCGCCTGAAACTTGCCGATCGGGCGGCCGAACTGGACGCGCTCGTTGGCGTAGCGGGTGGAAATGTCGAGCGCCGCCGCCATCGCGCCAGCCATCTGCGCGGCGCGCAGCAAGGCCCCGAGCCGCAGCACCGCGCCCTGGTCGATGCCGTCGGGCAATTTCCGCGCCTCGCCGCGGGCACCGGTAGCGCTCAGATGATCGCGTGGCTCATTCGCCATATTGTCGGCGGCGTCCCAGGCGAGCGCACCGCCCGACACCAGCGCCAGGTCGCCGTCGGCGACGACGACGATGGCGTCGGCCTCCAGCCCCCAGGGAATGTGGCCGGCATTGCCGGTGACCGCGCCGCCACCGAGGATCAGCCGGTCCACGGGCTCGACCGGCGCCACCGTCAGCACCCCAGCGGGGGCCGAAACCTGTACGGCCGCGCACAGAAAGCGTGCCAGCATCGTCTCGGCCAGCGGGATCGGCGCGACGTGATGACCGGCGGCGCGCAGGATCGTCGTCGCCTCGACCATCGTTTCCGGTCCGTCGAGCAGCACGTCGAGGTAGCCGGCCTCCGCAACCGCCTGCCATAGTTTCGCGGGCCACAGCCCTTCGCTGGCCTCGTCGCGCACCGCCGGCGTCACCTCGGCGGCGAACAGGCGCATCGCGCTGTCGTAAAGGATCGTGTCGGCCACTATCGCAACTCCCTCACCGCAGCCCCAAGCCACGGGCGATGATGCCGCGCAGGATCTCGCGGGTGCCGCCGCGCAGCGTCCATGACGGCGCGTGCAGCACCGCCTCGGCCAGCGCCAGTTCCGCATCGTCGCGGTCGCCCCGTCGCCCGCCCGGCAGCACGAGGCGGGCGATCTCCGGCACCTCGCGCTCGTAGGCGTTGCCGCAATCCTTGACCAGCGCGGCTTCAAGGTTTGGCGTCTCGCCGGCCTGCAGCATGCCGGCAACCGACAGCGACATGTTCCGCAGGGTCCACAAACTGGCGGCCATCCGGCCCAGTGCTTCGGCCAATTGCGGCTCGGGCTGGTCGCCGGCGCGGGCGACGAGGCCGCGCAACACCTGATGCGACGAGAGAAACCGCTCCGGCCCGCTGCGCTCGAACGCCAGTTCGCTGGTTACCTGCGTCCAGCCGTCGCCTTCGGCGCCGACCAGCCGGTCTTTGCGCACGAATACGCGGTCAAGCGCGATTTCGTTGAAATCGTGCTCGCCGGCGAGGTTGCGGATCGGCCGGATCGTCACCCCCGGCGCCTTGAGGTCGAGGATCAGCTGGGTCAGGCCCTGATGCCGGCTGGCGCCGGCGTCCCCGGTGCGCACCAGGGTGATCGCGTAATGCGACTCGTGCGCATAGCTGGTCCACACCTTGGCGCCGGTGACCTCGTAGCCGCCAGAAACCGGCACCGCGCGGGTGCGGATCGAGGCCAGATCGGAGCCACTGTCCGGCTCGCTCATGCCGATCGAGAAGAAGATCTCGCCGCGGGTGATGCCCGGAAGGAACTCGTCGCGCTGATCTTCGGTGCCGAAGCGCAGCAGCAGCGGCCCGCTCTGGCGGTCGGCGATCCAGTGCGAGCCGACGGGGGCGCCGGCCGCGAGCAATTCCTCGGTGACGACATAGCGCTCAAGGAAACTGCGCTCGCCGCCGCCATAGCGCTTCGGCCAGGTCATGCCGATCCACCCGCGCGCGCCGAGCCGGCGGCTGAACTCGGCCGAGCGGTGCGAGCCGAAATCGCTGTTCGGCCGCCACAGCCCGGCGCCGAGCTCGTCGGCGATAAAGCCGCGCACCTCGCGGCGCAGCGCCTCGCATTCGGGCGGGAGATCGATCGGGTCGAAGCGGAACGTGCTCATGGCGGCGGACGATACAGGCTGACGGCTCAGGGAACCAGCACTGCGGCGCCTTCGAGATTGCCGGCGCGCAGATCGGCGAGCGCCTGGTTGGCCGCGGCGAGGGGATAAGGCCGGGTGGTCGTGGTGATGCCCGCCTTGGGCGCCAGGGCGAGGAATTCCTTGGCATCGCGCCGGGTCAAGTTGGCGACCGAGCGGACCACGCGTTCCTCCCACAGCAGCGCATAAGGGAAAGCGGGGATGTCGCTCATGTGAATGCCGCCGCAGACCACCGTGCCGCCTTTCCGGGTCGCTTTAAGCGCCGCCGGCACCAGCGCACCGACCGGGGCGAAGATCAACGCCGCGTCGAGCGGCTCGGGTGGCGCTTCGTCCGAGCCGCCGGCCCATGCGGCGCCGAGCCGGCGGGCGAAATCCTGCGCCATCCGGTCGCCGGAGCGGGTGAAGGCAAAGACTTTGCGGCCCTGATATCGGGCGACCTGCGCGACGATATGTGCCGCCGCGCCAAAACCGTAAATTCCGATTCGTTCTCCTTCTCCGGCCAGCCGCAAGGTGCGGTAGCCGATCAGCCCGGCGCAAAGCAGCGGCGCCGCCGCGACATCGTCGAAAGCGTCGGGAATCGCAAAGCAATAGCGCTGGTCGGCGACCGTCAGCTCGGCATAGCCGCCGTCGATCTGGTAGCCGGTGAAGCGGGCGCGGTCGCACAGGTTTTCATGCCCGCTGCGGCAATAGTCGCAGACGCCGCAGGTCCAGCCGAGCCACGGCACCCCGACGCGGTCGCCGATTTTGAAGCGATCGACGCCGGCGCCGGTCTCGGCGACCGTGCCGACGATTTCGTGGCCCGGGACGAGCGGCAATTTCGGGTGCGCCAGCTCGCCATCGACAATATGCAGGTCGGTGCGGCAGACGGCGCAAGCCTTGACCGCGATCAGCACCTCGCCGGCGGCCGGGCGCGGCGGTGCCAGGTCGGCGGCGGTCAGCGGTCGGTGCGGGGCGGTCAGCACCTGGGCGCGCATCGCTTGCTCCTCGGCGAGTTTACGGCGGCGCAAGGTCGCCGTATGCAGCATAATCCCACGCCCGGCCGGCGCCCGTCGCCTGTCCTGCAACAAAGCCTGCAACAAAACCTTGGCAAGCGGCGCCGAATTGCGCCTGTATCCCGGGGATGGCGAAACCACCGGACGAAGAGCGCCAGCGGCGCCTGATCCATGAGTATTTCGGCCCGGACGCGCGCATTCGCGCCCTGCGGCCGTCGCCGACCTTTGGCGCCTCGCTGTTCGTCATCGATTTCGACCGCGGCGCCAGGCATTACCGCACTCTCGGCTCGTTCGGCGTGTCGTTCGAGACGGCGCTGACCGGCTGGCTCGGCGGCAAGGACCAGGTCACCGAGCAGTCGAGCATGGACCTGCTGTACCCGGCCCAGCTCGTGTTTCATTACGAGCGGCTGATGTCGCTCGCCTTCGGCTTTGTCGAGCGGCCGATCAACGCGCTGCTGCTCGGCGTCGGCGGCGCGGCGATGTGGCGGTTTGTGCGCGCCTATCTGCCGGAATGCGCACCGACGCTGGTGGATTGCGACGAGACCGTGGCGGCGATCGCGCGGCGCTGGTTCTACCTCAACCAGCCGGTGGTGCTCGACACGGCCGAGCGCTACCTCGCCGGCACCACCCAGAAATTCGACGTGATCCTCGTCGATCTTTACAATTCGGGCGGGCCGGCCAAGTTCGACGCGGCCTTCTGGGCGCGTTGCCTGGAGGCGCTGGCGCCCGGCGGGTGCCTCGCGACCAACTGGGCCGACTTCGCCACCAACAAGAAGGTACAGCCGATGGCCGAAGCCCAGGCCGAGGCGGCGCGCGAGCGCGGGCTCGAGTGCTTTTACGTGACCCGGCGCGGCTTCCGCGACAATTTGATCCAGTACCTGCCGACCGGCGAGGCGCGCCGGGCCGAGACGATCACCCAGGTCCATGCGCGTTTTGCCAAGGCGCGGCGGCTGCCGAACGGCGGTCGCGGCATCCTCGAACACTGCATCGTCGCGCCGCGGTTTCCGGATGTGGATTGAGGGCGGGCCAGCGCAACGGCTACAGAGCAGCGAACTCCAAGCGCACCTTGAGGCCCGGCCGGCCATTGCCGGCGTGGGTCTCCGCCAGCGCCACCGTGCCGTTGTGCAGCCGCGCCACCGCGCGCACCAGGCTGAGGCCCAGCCCGTTGCCGGGGGTGCTGCGGCTCGGCTCCAGGCGGACAAAGCGGTTGAACACCGATTCCCGCTCGCCTTCGGGGATGCCGGGGCCGCAATCGGAGACCTCCAGCGCGGCGCGCCCGTCGTGCTGGTGCGCCGACAGCAGCACCTCGCCGCCGCCGTATTTGAGCGGGTTGTCGAGCAGGTTGGCGACCGCCTGCGACAGCAAATGGCGATCGCCGCGGATGATGATGCCGGGATCGACGTCGAGCCTGAGGGCGCAGCCCTTTTCCTCGGCGACCGGCTCGTAGAGCTCGGCGGCGTCGCGCGCGGTCTGCGCCAGGTCGAGCGGCTCGGCCTCGTTGCGGCGGGTGCCGGCCTCCGCCTCGGCGATGCTGAGGAGCGCGTTGAAGGTGGCGAGCAGCCGGTCGGCCTCGTCGATCGCGCCGCGCACCGCCTCGTTCTGCGCTGCGGGGTCCGTGGTGCCGAGCAGGCTCAGCTCGAGCCGCGCGCGCAAGCGTGCGAGCGGCGTGCGCAGGTCGTGCGCGACGTTGTCGGTCACCTCGCGCATCCCGGTCATCAGCCGCTCGATCCGGTCGAGCATGTCGTTGAGGTTGGCGGCGAGCTGGTCGAACTCGTCGCCGGCGCCGCTGAGCGGCACCCGGTCGGACAGATTGCCGGCCATGACCCGTTCGGCGGTGCGGTTGACCTCTTCGACCCGGCCGAGGAGCTTGCGGCTCAGCACCGCGCCGCCGATCAGCCCGGCGACCAGTGCCGCCAGACCGGACCACATCAGGGTCATCTTGATCCGCTCGCGGAACAGCGCCGCATCGCTGATGTCGTGCGCGACCAGCAGGCGATAGCCGTCGGGGATGACGATCAGTGCGCCCCGGGCCGGGCTTTTCTCGGTCTGGCTCTTGCCGTTCACCTTGGTCGCGACGGTGAAGGCGACCGGGCCCGGCGCCACCGGCGTTCCTTCCGGCCAGCCGGTGATGTTGCCGGCAAGCGGGTGCCCGTCGCGGTTGGTGACGAGATAGAGCATGCCGTCGCCGCGATCCCCGGCGCTGCGCGCGGCGACGATCTGAACCAGGCCGCTGAGCCCGCGCTGGCCGTATTGCTCGGCCAGGCCCGCGATCTCCGCATCCAGCGTCGCCTGGGTCTGGCGCTCGACGAAATCGGCGCTCATCCAGTAGACGAACAGCAGCACCCCGAGCACCGACACCGCAAACACTGCAAAATACAGCGCCGCGAGGCGAAAGGCGTGCGTCTTCACCAGCCGGCGCGTCTGGAGGAGCAGGCGTTGCATCGGCGTCAGTCGGCGGCACGCAGGCAGTAGCCGGCGCCACGGATCGTGTGCAGCAGCGGCCGCGCGAAATTGCGGTCGATCTTTTGCCTGAGGCGGCTCACATGCACGTCGATGACGTTGGTCTGCGGGTCGAAATGATAGTCCCACACATGCTCCAGCAGCATCGTGCGGGTGACGACATGGCCGGCGTTTCGCATCAGGTATTCGAGCAGCTGGAACTCGCGCGGCAGCAGGTCGATCGACGCATCGCCGCGCTTGACCGTGCGGGTCAGCAGATCCAGCTCGAGATCGGCGACGCGCAGCCGGGTCGTGGTCGTCGCCGTGCCGCCGCGGCGCAAGAGCGCCTCGATGCGGGCCAGGAGCTCGCTGAACGCGAACGGCTTGACCAGATAGTCGTCGCCGCCGGCCTTCAGGCCCTTGACCCGGTCGTCGACGCTGCCGAGAGCGGAAAGGATCAGCGACGGCGTGCCGATCTCGGCGGCGCGCAAGGCGCCCAGCACTGCCAGCCCGTCCATCCCCGGCAGCATGCGGTCGAGGATGATCGCGTCGTAGCTGCCCGAGCTGGCGAGAAACAGCCCCTCGCGGCCGTCGGCGGCCTGGTCGACGGTATAGCCGCTCTCGCTCAATCCCTTGACCAGATAGGCGGCGGTGCTGCGGTCGTCTTCGACGACGAGGAGCTTCATCGACCCAACCCCAACGCTGCGCCTTTTCCACGGAAGGGTCGCTGAAGACGCGCGCGGGGCGGGGGCGGTCGTCCCATGGTCCGTCGACGGCATCCGGGCGGGTGTTTCATCGACAATTTCAAGTCGTTACGCCATGCCTCCGCCGCAAGATGCGTGGTGCGGCCGGTTGCCGCGTATTTTCGCCTTGACCCGGTAAGCCGGAGCAACGATGTATTGCGTACCAATTTGGTACGGATTTTCGTGCCGCCCGCTTTCGGGATTTGGATCCAGTGATCATTCTATCGAAGCTCGCCGATTACGGCGTCATCGTCGCTACCCATCTCGCGCTCGCGCCGGAACGGCAAGAGAACGCCGCCTCGGTCGCGGCGGCGACGCGGCTGCCGCTGGCGACCGTCGCCAAGCTATTGAAGGCACTGGCCCATGCCGGGGTCCTCAC
Organism: Allostellaceae bacterium; assembly: GCA_035632515.1. Classification (GTDB taxonomy): domain Bacteria; phylum Pseudomonadota; class Alphaproteobacteria; order ATCC43930; family CGMCC-115725; genus DATARH01. The sequence goes on from DASQGR010000200.1 coordinate 19,722, forward strand.
GGCGACGCGGGGAGCGGCCGGCGGCTATCGCCTGGCCCGCCCGGCGGCGGCGATCTCGGTGGCCGAGGTGGTCGCGGCGATCGACGGCGATATCGGCCTCACCCAATGCTCGGTTCATGTCGACGAGTGCGCCCACACCAATTACTGCCCGACCCGGCCGCATTGGGCGGCGATCAACCGGGCCGTCGGTGCCGCGCTGTCGGCGGTCTCGCTCGACGACATGATCTCGCCGATGGCCTTTGTGTCCATGGGCGCGGTGGTCGCCCGTCCGACCGAGATGGCCCGATGAGCGCTCCCCTCGACACCCGCGACCAGGTCGCCACCCTCGCCAACGCGGGCTACAAATACGGCTTCGTCACCGAGATCGAGACCGAGTCGGCGCCCCCCGGCCTCAGCGAGGATACGGTCCGCTTCATCGCGGCCAAGAAGGACGAGCCGGAATGGCTGCTGGAATGGCGCCTCGCCGCGTTCCGCGCCTGGGAGAAGATGGAAGCCCCGAACTGGGCCCGGCTCAACGTCGCGCCGATCGACTATCAGGGTGCGACCTACTGGTCGGCGCCGAAGTCGAAGGACGACGGGCCGAAATCGCTCGACGAGGTCGATCCCGAGCTGCTGGCGATGTACGAAAAGCTCGGCGTGCCGATGCGCGAGCGCGAGGCGCTGGCTGGGGTTGCGGTTGACGCGGTGTTCGACAGCGTCTCGGTGGCGACGACGTTCAAGGGGCAGCTCGCCGAACTCGGCATCATCTTCTGCTCTTTCGGCGAGGCGGTACGGGAACACCCCGACCTCGTCCGCAAGTATCTCGGCACAGTGGTGCCGCAGAGCGACAATTTCTTTGCCGCGCTCAATTCCGCAGTGTTCAGCGACGGCTCCTTCGCCTACATCCCGCCGGGCGTGCGCTGCCCGATGGAGCTCAGCACCTATTTCCGCATCAACGCGTCGGAGACCGGCCAGTTCGAGCGGACCCTTATCGTCGCCGATGAAGGTTCCTACGT
>DASQGR010000201.1:0-2612 GCA_035632515.1 Allostellaceae bacterium
GTCGACCTTGCCGGCGATCGCGACCGGTTTACGTTGCGCGAGCTGACCGCTGGCGATAGCGCCGGCGGCAACATTGCCGCACGTGGCAGCCTGGCTCTCGGCGGAACGGCGGGACCGGTGGTCGATTTCTCCGCCAAGCTGAGCAGTTTCCGGATTGCCGCGCGCGACGAGGCAGTCGTCACGGCGAGCGGCACGCTCACCGTCGCCGGCGGTGTGACGGCACCCAAGATTACCGGGCAGCTGACCGTCGATCGGGCGGACTGCACCATTCCCGACAGTCTGCCGCCCAGCGTCACCACGCTGAAGGTGGTGGAAATAAACGGCCCGGCGGCGCGCCGCGGTCGCCGGCCGGCACCACAGGCGGAAACGGCCTTCGCCGCTCCTATCGACATCGAGATTACGCTGCCCGGGCAAACCTTTGTGCGCGGGCACGGGCTCGACAGCGAGTGGCGCGGAAAGCTCAGGGTCGGCGGCACCAGTGCGGCGCCCGCCATCACCGGATCGCTGGAAAACATTCGTGGCACTTTCGACATCCTGGGCAAGACGTTCCGGGTATCCCACGGAGTGATCGCCTTCGACGGCGGCACGGCCTTCGATCCGCGGCTCGACATTTCCGCCGAAATTGCTGCCGCCGACATCACCGCACAGGCGCTCGTCAGCGGTGTCGCTTCGGCGCCGACGGTGACGTTGAGCTCGACCCCTGTCGTGCCGCAGGATGAAATCCTCTCCCGGGTGCTGTTCGGGCGCGGGCTTGGTCAGATTTCCGCCGGGGAAGGACTGCAGGTTGCCCAGGCCGCGGCGACGTTGGCCGGCGGTGGCCCCGGGGTGCTGGACAAGCTGCGAACCGGTCTTGGATTGGACCGGCTGGGCTTCGGCCCCGGGGCAAACGGCGCGGCCAGCAGCACCCTCAACCCGGCGGCCGGCGGCGCCGCAACCGGAAGGCCTTCAATAAGCGGCGGCAAGTATATCGCTAACGGCGTCTATGTCGGCGCGACGCAAGGGACGACGCCGAATACAAACAAAGTAACCGTCGAGGTCGACGTCTACCCGCACGTAACTATCGAGACCGACCGCAACCAGTCAGGAGGGACGGGCATCGGTCTTAACTACAAGTACGACTATTAAGCCCTTCATTGCGGACTCGGATTTATCCGGCGAGTCGGAAAGCCGCGGGGGCTGCCCCGCCGCCACCGTGCGGGGTCATCGGCGAAACACGGCCGCAAGCTCGAGATGGGGACTCCAAACAAACTGATCGACCGGAACCACACGCTCGATCCGGAACCCGCCGGCAACCAGGAGGCTGGCGTCGCGTGCGAACGTCGAGGGGTTGCACGAGACCGCGACAATCGTTTCGAGCTTCGAGGCGGCCAGCATGGCGGCTTGGCGACGGGCGCCGGCACGCGGCGGATCGAACACCGCGGCGGCATAGCGGGCCAGTGTCTCGACCGGGAGCGGGTCGCGCTCGAGGTCGCGCTGCTCGACGGTAAGATGAGGCATGTCCGCGGCAGCCTGGGTGAGTGCTTCGGCGCTTCGGGAATCGCCTTCGACAGCATGCGTCGGCCCCGCGGGGGCCAGGGCAAGGGCGAATGTGCCGAGCCCGGCAAACAGATCGAGCACCGGACGCCGTGTTCCGACCGCGACGACGACCTCCTCGACAAGGATGCTTTCGGCCGCTTCGCTCGCCTGCAGAAAACCGCCCGGGGGAAACGCGACAGGCACGCCGGATAATCGGACCCGCACCGGCCGGCGCTCGACGACCGGCATGTCGCCGCCGTGCCCGCGCCAGACAATGCGCGCAAGATCCCATTCCGCCGCGAGCCCGGCGAGCGCTTCGAGCGCGCCGAGCCCCGGCCACTTGTCGGCCTCGATCAGCAGATCGGCGCCGCTATCCGTACGCGTCAGCGTCACATTCGCGATTCCGCCGTGCGGCAACAACGCCTCCGCAACCGATCGCAGCGGCGCCAGGAGCGCGAACAGCACCGGCTCCAGCACGGCACACTCGCTAAGATCGACGAGGGCGTGGCTGAACCGTTCGCGAAAACCGATTGCCGGCGGCGCACCGGCAGCGTTCGGGCGGACCAGACCAAATCGCGCGCGCCGACGCGCGGGAGGAAGCACCCGAAGCGGGCCTACGACAGCGGGATCGATCCCGACCCTGCGAAGCGCGGTGTGCAGCGCGTCGAGCTTGACGGCACGGTAGGCAGCCTCATCGAGATGCTGCAGCGCGCAACCGCCGCAGCGGCCGAAATGGCGGCACACCGCCTCGATATGCCCAGGCCCAGACGCAAGGCGGCCGATGACCCGGCCTTCCCACCCCAACCCACGACGCGCTCCGAGCCGGGCCTGGACCCGGTCGCCGGGCGCGGTAAACGGCAGGAATACCGGCTCGCCGCGCCACGACGCGATGCCGTCGCCTTGCGCTCCGACCCGTTCGACCGACAACTCGACGAGTTCACCCGGTCGCCGCTCTTCACGCTTACGCCGCAAGGCTGCGGCGCTCGCCGAGCGGCGGAGCCCGGCCCCGCTACCCTGCGAGCCGGACATCTTCAAGCCGCCAGCCGTTGCAGATGCTGTTGACCATCGTCGTCAGACCCTTGACCCGCGACTTCCAA
>DASQGR010000202.1:0-14291 GCA_035632515.1 Allostellaceae bacterium
ATGTGGTCGAGCGCATCCATCAGGAGGGCACGGACGGCGGGGGAAAGTCCGGCGCTGGCTTCCTCGCGGATCACCCGATTGATCGCCAGTATTCGCTCGACCACCGGCCATCCCAGCGCGGTCAGCCACAAGGTACGCGCCCGCCGGTCGCTGGGATGGGCGCGGCGCTCGACCAGCCCCTCCTCGTGCAGCCGGTCGATCATCCGCACCAGCGCAATCGGCTCGATGTCGAGATCGGCCGCCGCGGCGGTCTGTCCGACCCCCGGATGCCGCGCAATATAGATCAGCAACGCCGCCTGCAGCCGGGTGATGGGAAGCCCCGCCTGGCGCACCATGCGCTCGAACCGGCGGCGGATCAGCCGGGCGACCCCGTGCAGCCGATGGGCCAGACCGGGCTCGAGAGCCGCCGGCGACGGCCGAGTTGGGGCCTCGTCGGCGCGCGGCGGCTGCCAGGCCGCAGCGCCCCTCAACCGCACGACATCACTTGGCGGCGCCATGCGAATCCTCCAGCGGAGCGGAGCGGGGTGAATCGTTCAGCGCGACGGCGAGCCGCGACGGGCGGTGTGCACCGCCGACCCACCGGCTAAAGCGTTCGAGATAGAGGTAGATGACCGGCGTCGTGTAGAGCGTCAGCCACTGCGACACCAGGAGCCCGCCGACGATGGCGATACCGAGAGGGCGGCGCAATTCGGACCCGGCACCGTGGCCGAGCGCGATCGGCAAACCGCCGAACAGCGCCGCAAACGTCGTCATCATGATCGGGCGGAAGCGCAGCAGGCAGGCCTCGTGGATCGCGTCCTGCGGGCTTTTCCCCTCGTAGCGCTCGGCCTGTAGCGCGAAGTCGATCATCATGATCGCGTTTTTCTTGACGATGCCAATCAGCAGGATCACGCCGATGATCGCGATCACGCTCAAATCGTAGTGGAACAGCATCAGCATCAACAGCGCACCGACGCCGGCCGAAGGCAGCGCGCTGAGGATGGTGATCGGATGAACGTAGCTCTCGTACAACACTCCCAGCACGATGTAGACGACGAGGATCGCCGCGGCGACCAGGAGCGGGGTCGACTTCAGCGACGCCTGAAACGCCTGCGCGGTGCCCTGGAACGACCCGGTGATCGTTGCCGGCAGCCGCATCCGGGCCGCCAGCGCCTGGATCCTTTCGACCGCCTGGCCGAGCGCGACCCCCGGGGCCAGGTTGAACGACAGGGTCACCGCCGGGAATTGGCCCTGATGGCTGACCGAAAGCGGCGCGACCTTGGTCGTGTAGTGGGCGAACGAGCTCAACGGCACCTGGGCACCGCCCGGACCGATGACATAGATCCGTGACAGCGCCGAGCGATCCTTCTGGAACTCGGGCTTCACCTCCATGACGATCTTGTACTGGTTGGTCGAGGTGTACATCGTCGCGACCTGGCGCTGGCCGAACGCGTCGTACAGCGTTTCGTCGATCACCGAGGCGGAGAGCCCCATCCGCGCCGCGGCATCGCGGTCGATCTCGATCGCCAGAGTGGGCGAGGCGATCTGCTGGTCGGAAGCGACATCCTCGAGCCCCGGCAGCTTGCGCATCTCGGCTTCGAGGATCGGCGCCCAGTGGTTCAGCTCCGCGGCGTCGGTATCGGTCAGCGTGTATTGGAACTGGGTACGGCTGAGCCGCCCGCCGATGCTGATGTCCTGCCCGGACTGCATGAAGAACTTGGCGCCCTCGACCCCCGCCACTTTCGGGCGCAGGCGACGGATGATCTGGCTCGCGGTCGCCTGGCGCTCGTCGTGCGGCTTGAGCTGGATGTAGACGCGCGCGGTGTTTTCCGTGGGGTTGTAGGAATAGGCGCCGGCAAACCAGATGACCCCGTAAACGTCGGGATCCTCGCGCACGATGCTGACGATGCGGCGCGACAGTTCGGCAGTTTGCTCGAACGAGGAGTCCTGCCGCGCTTCGACCTGGCCGAAGATGAAGCCGGTGTCCTGCTGCGGGAAGAAGCCCTTGGGGATCGTCACGTAGAGGTAGCCGGTGACGACGATCAGCGCCAAGGTCGCCAGCAGCGCGCCGAACTGGTGCCGGAAGACGAAAACGAGGCCGCGGTCATAGGTCCGCAGCACCGCCTCGAACACCCGCTCCGCGCCGCGGCTAAAGGCGCCTTGCGGACGAATTCCCCGCTCCTTCAGGAACAATGAGCACATCACCGGGGTCAGGGTCAGCGAGATCATCGCCGAGGCGACGACGGCGACCGACACGGTTACGGCAAATTCGCGGAACAGCCGGCCGATGATGCCGCTCATGAAAAACAGCGGGATGAACACCGCGATCAGCGAAAAGGTGATCGAGATGATGGTGAAGCCGATCTGCCCGGCCCCCTTGAGCGCGGCGTCGAACGGCCGGTCGCCCTCCTCGATGTAGCGCACGATGTTCTCGATCATCACGATCGCATCGTCGACGACGAACCCGACCGAGATCGTCAGCGCCATCAGCGAGATGTTGTCGAGGCTGTAGCCGATCCCGTACATCACCGCGAATGTCGCGAGCAGCGATAAGGGAACGGCGATGCTGGGGATTACCGTCGCCCACAGCGTGCGCAGGAAGATGAAGATCACGATGACGACCAGGAGGATGGTCAGCATCATCGTGAACTGCACGTCGTGCACCGCGGCGCGGATCACCAGCGAACGGTCGGAGACGAGATCGACGTGAACCGAAGGCGGGATCGACGCCTTGAGGCGCGGCATCAACGCCTTGATCCGCGCGATCAGATCGATCGTATTGGTGCCGGGCTGGCGTTGGATCGCCAGGCCTTCCGCCGGCTGCACGCCAAACCAGGCGCCGACGTGGGTGTTGACCACCCCGTCGATGACGTCGCCGACATCCTTGAGCCGCACCGGGGCACCGTTGCGGTAGGCGACGATCACCTTGCCGATCGCAGCCGCATTGAACAGCTGGTCGTTGGTGGCGAGCGACAGGATCTGGTTCGAATCCTGCAGTTCGCCCTTTGGCCGGTTGACGCTCGCCGTGGCGATGGCGCTGCGCACATCCTCGAGCCCGAGGCCGCGCAAGGCCAGTGCGCCCGGATCAACCTCGACCCGGGTGGCGTATTGCTTCTGCCCGAAGACGCGGGCTTCGGCGACGCCCTGCTCGGTCGACAGGCGCTGCGCCAGGATCGTGTAGGCATAATCGTCGATCCGGTAGACCGGCAGCGCATCCGAATGAACGCCATAGATCAGCACCGAGCGGTCGGCCGGGTTGGTCTTGCGATAGGTCGGCGGGCTGGGCAGGTCTTTCGGCAGCACGCCGGCGGCGGCGTTGATCGCGGTCTGCACGTCCTGCGCAGCGGCGTCGATATTGCGGTTGAGGTCGAACTGCAAGGTGATCGACGTCGTGCCGACGCCGCTCAGCGAGGTCATCTGGTCGAGCGACGGGATCGTCGTCAGCTGCTGCTCGAGCGGCGTTGCCACCGCGGTCGCCATCGTGTCCGGGCTGGCTCCGGGGTAGTTGACGTTGACCACGATCGTCGGGAAATCAACCTTGGGCAGCGCCGCCACCGGCAGCAGCCCGTAGGCGGCGATGCCGAAAACCAGCACCCCCAGCATCAGCAGCGAGGTGGCGATCGGCCGTCGGATGAAAGGTTCGGAAATGCTCATCGACGCCGGTCGCGCGGCCTATTCTGCACCTTGCCGTTCGTCGGCCAGCGCCGGTCGCGGCGAATCCAACGCCTCGGCCAGGCGCGAGCGCCGCCGCGACCCGCCGAGCCAATAGCTGAACCGGTCGAGATAGAGATAGACGATCGGCGTCGTGTAGAGCGTCAGCCACTGCGACACCAGGAGCCCGCCGACGATGGCGATGCCGAGCGGCCGCCGCAATTCCGATCCGGCGCCCTGGCCCATCGCGATCGGCAGCCCACCGAACAAGGCCGCAAAGGTTGTCATCATGATCGGGCGGAAGCGCAGCAGGCAGGCTTCGTGGATTGCCTCCTGCGGGCTTTTGCCTTGATAGCGCTCGGCGGTCAGCGCGAAATCGATCATCATGATCGCGTTTTTCTTGACGATGCCGATCAGCAGGATGACCCCGATCATCGCGATCACGCTGAGGTCGTAGTGCAGCAGCATCAGCGCCAGGAGCGCACCCACCCCGGCCGAGGGCAGCGCCGAAAGGATCGTAATCGGGTGAATGTAGCTTTCGTAGAGCATGCCCAGGACGATATAGACGACCAGGATCGCCGCGGCGACCAGCAGCGGGGTCGATTTCAGCGACGCCTGGAAGGCCTGCGCGGTGCCCTGGAAGGCGCCGTCGACTGTCGGCGGCAGGCGCAGTTCGGCCTGGAGCGCATGGATCTTGTCGACGGCCTGGCCGATCGCGAAGCCGGGCGCCAGGTTGAACGACAGCGTCACCGCCGGAAACTGGCCCTGATGATTCACCGATAGCGACTGCACGCTTGATGTGACGTGGGCAAAGGCGCTGAGCGGGATCTGCGCACCGTTCGGCCCCGATATGTAGATCTTCGTCAGGGCGGTCGGATCGTCCTGGAATTGCGGCTGCACTTCGAGGATGACCTTGTACTGGCTGGTCTGGGTATACATCGTCGCGACCTGGCGCTGGCCGAACGCGTCGTACAGCGTCTCGTCGATCAGCGACGGCGAGATTCCCATCCGCGAGGCCGCGTCGCGGTCGATCTCGATGCCGATATGCGGCGCGGCGATCTGCTGGTCGGAGGCGACGTCCTGCAGTTCCGGCGCCTTTTGCATCGCCGCCAGGACAATCGGCGCCCAGTGGTTCAGCTCGTCGAGATTGTTGTCGGTCAGCGTGTACTGGTAGAGCGTGCGGCTGAGCCGTCCGCCGATGCTGATGTCCTGCCCCGATTGCATAAAGAACTTGGCGCCCTGGACAGCGGCGGCTTTCGGCCGCAGCCGCTGGATGATCTGGTTCGAGGTTTCCTGGCGCTGGTCGTGCGGCTTCAGCTGGATGAAAACCCGGGCGGTGTTTTCCGTGGGGTTGTAGGAGCTGGCGCCGGTAAACGAGAACACCCCCGACACCGCCGGGTCGTCTTTGACGATGTCGACGAATTGGTGGGTGATGTCGGACATCGCCGCAAACGAGATGTCCTGGCGCGCCTCCGCCTGGCCGAAAATGAACCCGGTATCCTGCTCGGGGAAAAAGCCCTTGGGGATTTTGACGTAGAGGTAGCCGGTGACGACGATCAGCGCCAAGGTCGCCAGCAGCGCGCCGAACTGGTGCCGGAAGACGAAAACGAGCCCCCGGTCGTAACCACGCAGCATCCCGTTGAAGACAGCCTCGGCCGTGCGATTGAAGCGTCCCGCCGGGTGCAACCCCTTCTCCTTGAGGAACAGCGAGCACATCACCGGGGTCAGGGTCAGCGAGATGAAGGCCGAGGCCATCACCGCCACGGTCACGGTCACCGCGAATTCGCGGAACAGCCGGCCGATGATCCCGCCCATGAACAGGAGCGGGATGAACACCGCGATCAGCGAAAAGGTGAGCGAGATGATGGTGAAGCCGATCTGCCCGGCGCCCTTGAGCGCGGCGTCGAACGGCCGGTCACCCTCCTCGATGTACCGAACGATGTTCTCGATCATCACGATCGCATCGTCGACGACGAACCCGACCGAGATCGTCAGCGCCATCAGCGAGATGTTGTCGAGGCTGTAGCCTACCGCGTACATGACCGCAAAGGTGGCGAGCAGCGATAGCGGCACCGCCGCGCTGGGGATCACCGTCGCCCACAGGGTGCGCAGGAAGACGAAGATCACGATGACGACCAGGAGGATGGTCAGCATCATCGTGAACTGCACGTCGTGCACCGCGGCGCGGACGACGAGCGAGCGGTCGGAGACGAGATCGACGTGAACCGAAGGCGGTATCGCCTGTTCGAGCTTTGGTATCAAGCCCTTGATCGTATTGACGACCTCGAGAATGTTGGTGCCGGCTTGGCGCTGGATCGCCAGGCCCTCGCCCGGGGTCTGGTAATACCAGGCGCCGATGCGCGCGTTCTGCACCCCGTCGATGACGTCGGCGACATCGTGCATCCGCACCGGCGCGCCGTTGCGATAGGCGACGATGACGTTCTCGAAGGCGGCGGCGTTGAACAGCTGATCGTTGGTGTCGAGGGTGAAGGTCTGGTGCGTCCCTTCGAGCGTCCCTTTGGGCCGGTTGATCGAGGTTGCGACCAGCGCGCTGCGCACGTCTTCCAGGCCGATGCCACGGGCGGCAAGCGCCCCGGGATTGACCTGAACATGCGTCGCGTAAGGCCGCTGACCGAAAATGCGCGCCTCGGAAACGCCTTTCACCGTCGAAATCTTCTGCGCCAGAACGGTGTAGGCGTAGTCGTCGACCCGGTAGATCGGCAGCGCGTCGGAATGCACCGCATAGATCAGCACCGGCCGGTCGGCAGGATTGGTTTTCCGGTAGGTCGGCGGACTGGGCAGATCCTTGGGCAAGACACCGGTCGCGGCGTTGATCGCGGTCAGCACATCCTGGGCCGCGGCGTCGATATTGCGGCTCAGGTCGAATTGCAGCGTGATCGACATCGAGCCGATGCCGCTCGTCGAGGTCATCTGGTCGAGCGCCGGGATCGCCGCGAATTGCTGCTCGAGCGGCGTCGCCACCGCGGAGGCCATCGTGTCGGGGCTCGCGCCCGGGTAGTTGACCGACACCACGATGGTGGGGAAATCGACATTGGGCAGCGCCGCCACCGGCAAGAGGCCGTAGGCGCCGATCCCGAACACCAGCACCCCCAGCATCATCAGGGAGGTCGCGATCGGCCGGCGAATGAAGGGTTCCGAGATGTTCATTAACGGCGGCTTTCAAACCAGCGGGCTTCAGTCTTGCGCAGGAAGTATCTCGCTCAACCCGACGGCGGGTTGTTGGAGATCCGCACTTTCGCCCCTTCGGTCAACCGGTACTGGCCGTCGACCACGACCTTGTCGCCGACCGCCAGCCCCTTGCTGATCACTACGATGCCGTCCTGGGTCGAGGCGACCTCTACCGGCCGCCGCTCGACCGTGTTGTCCGGCTTGATGACGTAGGCGTAGTAGCCGTTCGGCCCGACCTGGACGCTCTGCTGCGGCACCGTCGGCACGCCCCGCCGCATATTCAGAGTCAGCCGGACGTTGACGAATTCACCCGGCCACAGCCGCTCGTCGGTGTTCTCGAAGGTTGCCTTGAGGCGGATCGTGCCGGTGGGCTGATCGATCGTGTTGTCGATGACGGTCAGCTTGCCTTCGGACAGCAGCGTGGCGTTGTCCGACCCGTACACCTGCGCCTTGAGCGGCGCGAGCGCCTGTTTTTCGTGAATCTTGTGCAGGTTTTCCTGCGCCAGCGTGAAGTTGACATAGATCGGCTTGGTCTGGGTGATCGTCACCAGCCCGGTATTGTCGGTTGCGCGTACCATGTTGCCGGCATCGACCAGGCGAACGCCGAGGCGGCCCGAGATCGGCGCCCGCAGGTCGCAATAGTTGAGGTTGACCTGCGCCGCTTCGATCGCTGCCTGATCCGCCTTTAGCGCCGCCTGCAGCTGAGCCACCGTGGCCTTCTGCTGGTCGTAAGTCTGCTGTGTCCGAAATCCGGGCCCGACGAGTTGCGCGGACCGCTGAAGATCGAGCTGAGCACTCACCAGCTGAGCCTCATCCTTGGCCTTGGCGGCTTCGACCTGTTCGAGCGCTGCCTGGAACCCGCGCGAATCGATCTGGATCAGGTGATCGCCGGCCTTGACTTCATCGCCTTCGGCGAAGCTCACCTTGACGATCTGGCCGTCCACCCGGCTCTTGATCGTGACCATGTTGAACGCCTGCACCGTGCCGATGCCGTTGAGGATCGCCGGCACATCCTTGGCTTCGACCGTCCCCGCGGTGACCGGGACGCCGGTCGCGGCCGGCTTCGGCGCGGGCGCTTCCTGGGCCTTGACCGACGGCCATACCGCGTCGCGGAGCTGTGGCACTCCCGCGACGACCGCGATGCCTATCGCGGCGGCGGCGGCCGTTACGATCGCAAGCTGCCTCATCCGATGCCTCCTGCACCGAGCCAAAGGGCCGGCGTTTATTATATACGTTGCCAATAATCCGCAAGCGCCAGCCCGGCGTGTAGGCCAGCGCTCACGGCCATGTGACGACCTGCCGCGACCGGCGTTTCACGGCAGGCCGGTTATCAGGGAACGTTACAGCGCGTCGCCTTGCGGCCGGCGAGCCAGGGCGCATAGATCGCCCGGTTCTGCTCCATCCGCGGCACCTTTGAGTGTACCGCAAGCGCCGCCTCGTCGCGCCAGGACTCGATGAAGAAGATCTTGTTGGGGTCGTCCTGCGCCTGCAGCACGTCGAATTGCTGGCAGCCGTCCTCGGCGCGCGACAATTCGGCGTGGGTTTTCATGAGCTTGATGAAGTCGTTGGCGTGTTGCGGCTTCACCTCGAATTCGACAACGATCATCAGGCGGCTCATCGGCATTTCCTCCGCGGGGCAATTCGCGGCATCATCGGCAAAGCGGCGCGCGCCTGGCAAGCGCCCAAACGGATGGAAAGAGGGGTTCGGATCATGTCGCACGATGCTTTGCGCACGATTTTGCCGGGTGCCGGTCTCGATGCCGACCGCGCCCGCGCGGTCGAGTTCACCGGCGGGGCCGATCCGATCCTGCCGACCTCGTTCAAGATCGGCGAGACCAGCGCCGCCACCATCGCCGCAATCGGGCTTGCTGTCAGCGACCTGTGGGAGCTGCGCACCGGCCGCAAGCAGGACGTCGCGGTCGACGCGCGGCGCGCCACCGCCTCGCTGCGCAGCGGCCATTACCTCAAGATGGAAAAGGACGAGGTCTCGCACGAGCGCAACCCGGTAATGGGCATGTATCCGGCCAAGGATGGTCACTGGAGCTATATTCACGCCAACTTCCCCAACCATCGCGCCGCCGCGCTCAAGGTGCTCGGCGTGCCGGAAGACAAGGAGGCGGTGCGCCAGGCCGTCGCAAAATGGGATGCGCTCGAGCTCGAGGAGGCGATCATCGCCGCCAAGGGCGCCGGCGGCATGGTGCGCAGCATGGCAGAATGGGCAAAGCATCCGCAGGCCGCCGCGCTGGCGACCTTGCCGCTGTTCGAGATCGTCAAGATCGGCGACGCTCCGGTGGAGAAGCTGCCGGCCGGCGACCGGCCGCTTTCCGGCGTCCGCGTGCTCGACCTCACCCGCGTGCTGGCCGGGCCGAGCAGCACCCGCACCCTTGCCGAGCACGGCGCCGACGTCTTGAAGATCACCGCGGCGCATCTGCCCAACCTCGGCTACCAGGAATTCGACACCGGGCATGGCAAGCTGTCGGCCCAGCTCGACCTGCGTCAGCCGAAGGATCTCGAAACCCTGAAGGGACTCGTGCGCGAGGCCGACGTATTTACCCAAGGCTACCGGCCGGGCACGCTCGGCGATCGCGGCCTGTCGCCCGAAGAGCTGGCGAAATTGCGGCCGGGCCTCGTCTATGTGTCGCTGTGCGCGTTCGGCCATGTCGGGCCGTGGGCGAGCCGCCGCGGCTTCGACACGGTGGTGCAGAACGTCAGCGGCATCACCACCCGCCAGGGCGAGCTCTTCCCCGGCAAGGAGCCGGGCCCGCAATTCTACCCGGTGTCGGCGATCGACTACCTGACCGGCTATCTGATGGCGTTCGGCGCGCTGGTGGCGCTGAAGCGGCGGGCGACGGAAGGCGGCAGCTGGCTGGTGCGCTGCTCGCTGGCGCAGACCGGGCGCTGGCTGGTCGGCCGCGGCGAGGTGCCGGAGGGGCAGCTCAACAACATTCCGGGCGAGTTCACCCCGGCCGAGATCGAGAAATGGTCGATCGAGACCGATACGCCGGTCGGCCGGCTGCGGCACCTCGCTCCGACCCTGCAATTGTCGGAGACCCAGCCCCGTTGGGCGCGGCCCACGGTGCCGCTCGGCCATCACCAGCCGGTATGGCCGGCGCGGCCGTAACCGGTCCTCTCCCCGACCTCTCGTGGAACGCTATCGACCCAACCAAGTGACGCAGTAAAGGGGAATTCAGATGCGCATCGTCATCGTCGGCCAGCAGGCCTTTGGCAAATCGGTGATGGAGGCTTTCATCGCCCGCGGCGACACGATCGTCGGCGTCTTTGCCGCACCGGAGCGGCCGGGTGCGCGGCCCGATCCGCTGGTCGCCGCCGCCGAGGAAAAAAAGCTCCCGGTCTACCGCTTTCCGAAATATTCCGACGCCGAGGCGCAGGAGACGCTGAAGGGGCTCAATGCCGATATCGGCGTGATGGCCTATGTGCTGCTGTTCGCACCGCCCGAATTCTGCGCCATCCCGAAGCACGGAATGATCCAGTTCCACCCGTCGCTGTTGCCGCTGCACCGCGGCCCTGCGGCGATCCCGTGGGCGATCATCCGCGGCCGCAAGGAGACCGGACTCACCATCTTCCGCCCGACCCCCGGCCTCGACGAAGGCCCGGTGATCCTGCAGAAGCGGGTGGCGATCGGCCCCGACGACACTGCCGCCTCGCTGTATTTCGACAAGATCTTCCCGCTCGGAGTCGAGGCGCTGGTGCAGGCGGCCGACCTTGTCACCGCCGGGCGCGCCACCGAATCGACCCAGGATGAGGACGCCGCGACCTACGAAGGCTGGGTGCGCGAAGCCGAAAGCCGCATCAATTGGGCCAATCACGCGGATTTCGTCTACGATTTGATCCGCGGCTGCAACCCGGCACCCGGCGCCTGGACCGCCTGCGGCGACAAGAAGCTTTATCTGTTCGACGCCAAGAAGGTGATGGCCCCGACCTTTGGCGCGGTGCGCGGCAAGAAGCTGGGCGAGGTCGTCTCGTCCGGCCCCGACGGCATGCGCATCCATTGCCAGGGCGGCTTCATCGACGTGTCGCGCGTGCGCGTCGACGACGGCGCCAAAATCAAATCCGCCGACGCCGGGATCGAGGTCGGAACAATCTTGGGGGTATAAGCACCTAAGCCGCCGGCACGAGTTCGCGATATAACGCAGCGTATTGCTGCGCCGAGCGCGCCCAGCTGAAGTCGCGGGTCATCGCCGCGCGCATCATCTGCCGCCAGCGCGGGCGGCTCTTGTAGAGCGTGCCGGCGCGGGCGATCGCGTCGGCGAGCGCCTCCGGGGTCGCGGCGTCAAAGGCAAAGCCGGTCGCGGTCTTGTCGCGCAGCCGGGCGGGGATCGCATCGACCACGGTATCGGCGAGCCCGCCGGTGCGCCGCACCAGCGGCAGGGCGCCGTAGCGCAGCGCGAAAAGCTGGGTCAGCCCGCACGGCTCAAAGCGCGAGGGCACGACGATGACATCGGCGCCGGCGATGATCAGCCGCGACAGCACCTCGTCATAGCCGAGCTGGATCCCGACGCGGCCGTGATAGGTCCGGGTTGCATCGTCGAACCCGTGTTCGAGGTCGCGGTCGCCGTTACCGAGCAGGGCGAGTTGGCCGCCGCCCTCGATCACCCTCGGCAACGCGTCGAGCAGCAGATCGAGGCCCTTTTGCGGGGTGAGGCGGCTGACCACACCAAACAGCGGGCCATCAGCCGCATCGTCGAGGTAGAGCCGCTTGCGCAGCAACGCCTTGGCCGCGGCCTTGCCGGCTTCGGCGCTGTCGAGCCCGTAGGGTTGCGGGATCGCGGCGTCATGCTCCGGGTCCCAATAGCGGGGATCGACCCCGTTGAGGATCCCGGTCAGCGCGGCGGCGCGCGTGCGCAGCAGCCCGTCGAGAGCGGCACCGAATTCGGGGGTCTGAATCTCGCGGGCGTAGGTCGGGCTCACCGTGGTCAGCCGATCGGCATGGTAGAGCCCGGCCTTGAGGAACGACACTCCGCCGTAGAACTCGACCCCGTCGACGGCGAAGAAATTTCCCGGCAGCGACAGCTCGGGGAAAATCCCCGCCGGGAAAAATCCTTGATAGGCGAGGTTGTGCACGGTGAAGACACTCGCCACCGGCGAATTCTCGGCCTTGAGATAGGAGGGGGCCAGCCCGCCATGCCAATCGTGCGCATGGACGATATCGGGCCGCCAGTTCGGGTCGGCACCCTGCCCTATCGCGGCCGCGACCCAGCCGAGCAGGGCAAAGCGGCGGTGATTGTCGGGCCAGTCGCGGCCGTCCGCGGCGCCGTAAGGGCTGCCCGGTCGGTCATAAAAGGCCGGGTGATCGACGAGATAGGCCGCCACTCGGCTGCCCGGCAGGTAGGCGAGCGCAACCCGCACCCGCTCGGCGGCGAAGGGGGTGGCGAGACGCACGGCATCGCTCAGCGAGAACGCGTCGAGAAAGGCCGGAAAGCCGGGCAGGCACAAGCGGGTATCGACCCCTTGCGCGACAAGGGCCGGGGGCAGCGCCGCCAATACATCGCCGAGCCCGCCGGTCTTCACCCAGGGATAGAGCTCGGCCGCGACGTGCAGCGCGCGCAGCGACCGCCGGCGACCCCTCACTCCTCAACCCCTTGGCCGGACTTGATCCGGCCATCCACGTCTTGTTCTCCGACATTCCCAAAAGGAAGACGTGGACCTGCGGGTCAAGCCCGCGGGAGGTGAAAAAATTTCTGCCCTCGAACCAGCGCGGATCACGCCCCTTAGTTCCGGGTCCGGTCGACCAGCCGGTTCTGCGCGATCCACGGCATCATCGCGCGCAGTCGCTCGCCGACCTTTTCGATGTCGTGCTCGGCGGCGGCGCGGCGCATCGCCTTGAAGCTCGGCTGGCCGGCGGTGTTTTCGAGCACCCAGTCGCGGGCGAACCGGCCGGACTGGATGTCGTCGAGGATGCGCTTCATCTCTTCCTTGACCGCAGGGCTGATCACCCGGTCGCCCCGGGTGTAATCGCCGTACTCGGCGGTGTTGGAGATCGAGTAGCGCATATTGGCGATGCCGCCCTCGTAGATCAGGTCGACGATCAGCTTCACCTCGTGCAGGCACTCGAAATACGCCATCTCCGGCGCATAGCCGGCCTCGACCAGGGTCTCGTAACCGGCAATGATCAGCGAAGTGAGGCCCCCGCACAGGACCGATTGCTCGCCGAACAGGTCCGTCTCGCATTCCTCGCGGAAGCTGGTCTCGATGACGCCGGAGCGGCCGCCGCCGATCGCCGAGGCGTAGCTGAGCGCGATCTCCAGCGCGTTGCCCGACGGGTTCTGCTCGACGGCGACGAGGCACGGCACCCCGCCGCCGCGCTGATATTCGGAGCGCACGGTATGGCCCGGCCCCTTTGGCGCGATCATGAACACGTCCATGTCGGGGCGCGGCTCGATCAGGCGGAAATGAATGCTGAGCCCGTGGGCGAACGCCAGCGCGCTGCCCTCGCGCATATTGGTCTTGAGGTCGGCGTTATAGAGCGCGGCCTGCAATTCGTCGGGCGCCAGCACCATCACGACATCGGCCCATTTCGCCGCCTCCGCCGGGGTCATCACCTTGATCCCGGCCGCCTCCGCCTTTTGCGCCGAGGCCGAGCCCGGGCGCAGCGCGACGACGATATCCTTGGCGCCGCTGTCGCGCAGATTGTTGGCGTGGGCGTTGCCCTGGCTGCCGTAGCCGACGACCGCAACCTTCTTTGCCTTGATCAGGTTCACATCGGCGTCGCGGTCGTAATAAACGCGCATGGCACTCTCCCTCATAAAGCTCGGAACCGGCCCGTCCAGAACCGGCCCGTCCAGGACCGAACCCGACTAGAACCGGCCCGTCTAGAACCGGCCCGTCTAGAACCGCCCGGGGCCGCGGGCGATCGCGACCGCGCCGGTCCGCGATACCTCGACGAGGCCGAGCGGCTCCATCAGCCCGATAAACGCATTCAGCTTTTCTGCCGAGCCGGTCATCTCGAAGACAAAGCTCGCGGTCGTCGAATCGATGACGCGGGCGCGGAAAACGTCGGCGAGGCGCAGCGACTCGATCCGGGTCTCGCCTTTGCCGGCGACCTTGATCAGCGCCAGCTCGCGCTCGACAAAGGGGCCCTCGTCGGTCAAATCGTGGACCTTGCGGACCGGCACGAGGCGGGACAGCTGCGCCTTGATCTGCTCGATGATCATCCGCGTGCCGATGGTGACGATGGTGATCCGCGACAGGCTGGCGCCCTTGTCGACCTCGGCCACGGTCAGGCTCTCGATGTTGTAGCCACGCCCGGAGAACAGGCCGATGACGCGGGCCAGCACCCCCGGCTCGTTGTCGACCAGAACGGCGATCGTGTGGCGTTCGGTGTCAGGCACGACGGACGCTCACACCAGCACCATGCCTTCTTCCGAGACCGGCTTTCTTGCCTCGTCCTCGGGGCCGAGCAGCATCTCGTTATGGGCCGCGCCGGAGGGGATCATCGGGAAGCAGTTCTCGAG
>DASQGR010000203.1:0-11086 GCA_035632515.1 Allostellaceae bacterium
GGACTGGTGCTGAAGCAGCCCGACCTCGGCACCGCGATGATGCTGCTGGCCAACGGCGCGATCATCTTTCTCCTTGCCGGCGTGCGGTGGTGGATCTTCGCGGCGGCGGCAGGGTCGGCGGCGGCGGCGGCGCCGCTGACCTGGTCGCTGTTGCGCGATTACCAGAAGGCGCGGCTCTACACCTTCCTCTCGCCCGATTCCGATCCGCTTGGCGCCGGCTACCACATCATGCAGTCGAAGATCGCGCTGGGGTCGGGCGGCTTGTTCGGCAAGGGGTTTCTAGCCGGCACCCAGTCGCATCTGAGCTTTCTGCCGGAAAAGCAGACCGATTTCATCTTCACGATGATCGCGGAGGAGTGCGGCCTTATCGGCGGGCTTGCGCTGCTCGGGCTTTACGTGCTTGTGATTGCCTACGGGTTCACCATCGCCCTGCGCAGCCGCAACCATTTCGGCCGCCTGCTCGGCCTCGGCATCGCCACCAATTTCTTTCTCTATGTGTTTATCAATACGGCCATGGTGATCGGGCTCATTCCGGTGGTCGGAGTGCCGCTGCCGCTGATTTCCTACGGCGGGACCGCGATGGTTACGGTGATGTTCGGGTTCGGCCTGTTGATGAATGTCAGCATCCACCGCGACGTGCGCATCAGTCGGCTCGGCGAAAGCCAAGTGGTTTGACCCGGCGGGTGTGGTCGAGGGAGCATAGAATGGCGGACAACAACAAAGACAAGGACAAGGACGCCGGTAAGGAGGCGCCGGAAACCGGGCGGCGCCTGCATGTGACGGTGCTGCTGGTGGCATCGCGCCGGGCGCTCGACATGGCCCTCAACGAGCTCGGCTTTCTCGAGGACGACGACCGGGTCATCGAGCATGACGGCCGGCTTGCCTTTCTCACCTGCACGCACGAGCCCGATTGCGACGATCTGTTCGCCCTGATCAGCGAGCTCTCGGCGCGCGGCGAAAGCTGGGAGCTGCAATCGCGCATCGACACCGAGGCGGGGCGAGCCATCTACCAGTCGCTGGCGCGCCATCGCCCGGTCGAGGCGGTGGAGGCCGCGGTCGACGAGGAGGCCGAGCCCGAGACCGGTGAGGCCCCGGCCCACAATGTCGAGACCAGCGAAGGGGTGCAGGCGCTGAAACGCGTGCTGCGCCGGGTCGAGCCCGCCGACGCCTTCGCCACGATCCGCCCCGATCGCGACGGCCGCGCCACGGCCCGCATCCTGCGCCGCGGCTCGCGCCGGCTGCTGGCGGCGGCGACCGCCTCGGACGAAGCGACATTGCGCGGGGTCATCCGCGAGATTCTGCCGAATGTCATGCTCGACGTGGCGATGAAGCCGCCGAATTGAGGCGGGCGCAGGCGCGCTCCATCACGCTTGCGTCGCCGCAGCGGAGGCGCAAAACTTGCACGTCATCGCCATACAAAATCGAACCGGGAGAGACCCGCCCATGCTGTCGCGCCGCCGTCTTATCCAGCTGCCGGCCGCCGCGGTCGCCGGCTCTTATGCTGTCCGCGTGCTGGCTGCCGAGAAGACGGTGACGATCGGCATGAGCCTGTCGCTGACCGGCGCGGACGCGCAATCGGCGCAGAAGGTGCGCGACGGCGCCATGATGGCGATCGACGAGGCCAACGCGAAAGGCGGCGTCGCCGGGTACAAGATTACCGCGCTGGTGCTCGATGACGGCACCGCCACCGCGGGCCAGTACGATCCGGCGCAGGCCGCGACCAACGCCCGCAAGATGGTGGCCCAGGTCGACGTGGTGGCCGCGATCGGACCGCAGATGAGCGGATCGGGCAAGGCCATGTCGGCGATCCTGAGCCAGGGAAATCTCGCCACCGTGACGCCGATGTCGACCAATCCCGACATCACCGATCCCAAATTCGCCGGCCAGTACCGGCCGAAGGGTAAGGCGATCTATTTCCGCACGGTGACGACGGATGCCTACCAGGGCCCCAACATGGCGAATTTCTACGCCGATACGCTAAAGGCCAAGTCGATCTTCGTGCTCGACGATGGCGGCGCCTTCGGGGTCGGCATCGCCAACTCGTTCGAGGCGCAGGCAAAGAAGCGCGGCCTGAAATCGCTCGGCCGCGATCAGCTCGACCCGAAAGCGGCCGATTACACGACCGCGCTGACCAAGGTCAAGGCGGCCAACCCCGATGCGATCTATTACGGCGGGGTCGCGCAGGCCGGGGTGAAGCTCGCCAAACAGGCCTATGACATCATCCCCAAGACGATCAAGGGCGGCGGCGACGGGCTGGCCAGCGCCGATTTCCTGAACGGCACCGGCTTCCCCGCGGTCGAGGGCTGGTACATTACGATCGCCGCCCCGCACATGCTCGAAGAGCCGCAGGTCAAGGACTGGATCGAGCGGTTTCAAAAGAAATACGGCACATTGCCGGAGGATTATTCGATCACCGCCTATGACGCGGCGCTGGTCATCCTCGACGCGATCAAGCGGGTCGCCGAGGCGAATAAGGAGGTCAATCGCGACACGGTCCGCGATGCGCTCCAGACCACCAAGCTGATGACGCTGCAGGGCGAGGTCAGCTTCGACGCCAACGGCGACATCCAGAACCGGGTGGTGAGCGTGTTCAAGGTCACCAAGGACCCGGCCAAGCCGCTCAACGATCTCGGCAGCCAGCTCAAATACGTCGGTGTCGCCCCGCAAAGCTCGTGAGCGGTTTGACCATTGTCGGTTCCGGCAATTTTTTGAATACCGCCTCTTTCCCGAATGGAATGAGGGGATGAGGGAGGCGCTTACGGCAGTCGAGCCAGCCTTGCCATCCCGGGCCCTTGCTTGCGGGGGCGGGCGAGGGGGGCGCCCCTTCGCATGACCACCCCCGACATTTTCCTTCAGCAGATCATCAACGGGCTCAGCCTCGGCGCGATGTATGCGCTGTTGGCGCTCGGCTTCACCCTGGTCTACGGCATCCTCGAGCTGATCAACTTCGCCCATTTCAACGTCTTCATGGTCGCCTCGTTCGTCGCGATGGCGGTGCTTCAGGGGCTCGGCATTTCGGGGCAAAGCGAGGTCCTGACCGGCTTTGCCCTGGCCGGGGCGCTGGTGCTGGCGTTCGCGGTGACGA
This sequence comes from Allostellaceae bacterium, assembly GCA_035632515.1. Classification (GTDB taxonomy): domain Bacteria; phylum Pseudomonadota; class Alphaproteobacteria; order ATCC43930; family CGMCC-115725; genus DATARH01. The sequence continues at coordinate 3,086 of DASQGR010000203.1, forward strand.
TGGTGGCGGCCGGCCTTCTCGGCGTCGCCATCGAGCGGGTGGCGCTGCGCCCGTTGCGCAACGTGCGCGGCACGGCGGCGATGATCACGACGATCGGCGTGTCCTTCATCCTGTTCAATGTCGTTCTGCTGACCCTTGGCGCCGATTCGAAGAACTTTCCCAATCCGCTGCCGGTGGTGAGATGGCAGATCGGCGGCGCGGTGCTGCAATTGCGCGAGGTGCTGATCTGGGCCATCGCGCTGGTGCTGATGGTGGCGCTGCACCTGTTCGTCAACCGCAGCAAGCTCGGCAAGGCAATGCGGGCGACGGCGCAGGATGCCGAGGCGGCGCGGATGATGGGGATCGACGTCGACCGGGTCATCGTCACCGCCTTTTTTCTCGGTTCCGCCCTCGCCGGGGCGGCGGCGCTGATCTTTGGTCTTTATTACAACTTCACCAGCTTCCTCATCGGTTACACTGCGGGCTTGCGCGCGTTTACCGCCGCGGTGCTCGGCGGCATCGGCAGCGTGCCCGGGGCGATGATCGGCGGCGTCCTCATCGGCCTGATCGAGGCGCTGGGCGGCCAGATCTTCGAGGTGCGCTGGACCGATGTGATCATCTTCTCGATCCTGGTGCTGGTGCTGGTTTTCGCCCCGACGGGGCTGTTCGGCCGCGATGTCGCGTCGCGCTCGTGAATAAGTCCGATCGGGCCGCGCCGCGGCAGGGGACCCTGGGCAGCGAAACCTTTGCCTGGCTGCGCCGCGGCTCGCCGTTTTACGGGATCGACCCGGCGCGCCGCGCCCGCTTCCTCGTCGCACTCGTCACCGTCGCCGCGGTGCTGTTCCCCTTGATCATCCGCAACGACGCCAATATCGACTCGGCGGCGAATGCGTTGGCCTTTGCCGCGCTGGCGCTGGGTCTCAACATCGTCGTCGGCATGGCCGGGCTGCTCGATCTCGGCTATGCGGCGTTTTTCGCGATCGGCGCCTACGCCTACGGGATCGCGGCATCGTGGCAGATCGCTCCGGAATGGAGCAGTTTCTGGGAGCCGTTCCGGTATCTCGGCCTCGTCGACCGCTTTCAGGACAGCGGCGGCGATGTCGTCCATTTCCAGATCTCGTTCTGGCTGATGCTGCCGATCGCGGCGGGGATCGCCGCGTTTTTCGGGGTGCTGTTCGGGGCGCCGACCTTGCGCCTCCGGGGAGACTACCTGGCGATCGTGACCCTCGGCTTTGGCGAGATCGTGCCGATCATTGCCCGCAATACGCCGAGCGTGACCAACGGCGCGATGGGCCTCAATGGGGTTGCCGCGCCGCAGCTCTTCGGCTGGAGCTTCGGGGTCGATGCGACGCCCTATTACTATGTCGGGCTGGCGCTGGTCGCGTTTCTGATTTTCACCAGCCAGCGGCTCAAATCCTCGCGTATCGGCCGCGCCTGGATGGCGATCCGCGAAGACGAGATCGCCGCCGCGGCGATGGGGGTCAACCGCGTCCGGCTGAAACTGCTGGCGTTCGCCACCGGCGCCGCCTTTGCCGGGGCGACCGGGGCCTTGTACGTCGCGAAATTGCAGACCGCAGCACCGGAGATGTTCGAGTTTTCGGTGTCGGTGATGATCCTGGTGATGGTCGTCTTCGGCGGCATCGGCAGCGTCTGGGGGGTGGTCGTCGGCGCGATAATCCTGCAGGTGCTGCAATCGTGGTTTCTGCCCGATTCGACGCAATGGCTGCACGCGCTCGGCCGGCTGATCGGGGTCGAGTGGCTGCAGCAGGTCGAGCTGGCGAGGTCGACGCAGCTGATCTTCGGGCTGATCCTTGTCGCGATGATGCTGTATCGGCGCGAAGGGCTGATTCCGGCGACGCGAAAGGTGCGGATGCCGAGGCTTGCCGAGCGGCCCGCGCTTGCCGCCGCCCCCCCGGGCGAGACCGAGCGGCTGCCGCGGCTCGGCGATTTCGGCTGGCGCGGCGAGGGCCCGCTGCTCGAGATCAGCGAGCTGACCGTTCGCTTTGGCGGGCTCGTAGCCCTGCGTTCGGTCGAGCTGACCATGCCGGCGCGGTCGATTCTTGCGGTGATCGGGCCGAACGGCTCGGGCAAGTCCACGCTTTTCAACGCCGTCACCGGGCTGGTGGCGCAGAACAGCGGCACGATCCGCTTCGCTGGGTCGGGCATCGAGCGCGCGCCGCCGCATGTCGTGCTGGCCCGCGGCATGGCGCGCACCTTTCAGAACATCCGGCTGTTCCCCAACCTGACCGTGCTCGAAAACGTGATGATCGGGATGCATGCGCGCCTGCATACCGGAACCGTCGGCGCCCTGCTCCGGCTGCCGCGCACCCGGCGCGAAGAGGAAGAGGCGCGCGAGCGCTGCATCGACATCCTCTCGCTGTTCGGCAACGGGCTGCTGCTGCGGCTCGACCATGTCGTCTCCGGGCTGAGCTACGCCAACCGGCGGCGGGTCGAGATCGCCCGGGCGCTGGCTTCGGGGCCGAAACTGCTGCTGCTCGACGAGCCGACGGCGGGCATGGACCCGGCCGAGACGCTGGAGCTGGCGCAGCAAATCGAGATTCTTCATCAGCACGGCCTGTCGATCGTGCTGATCGAGCACAAGCTCGATGTCGTGGTCAGCCTTGCCGACAATGTCATCGTGCTCGACCATGGCGAGAAGATCGCCGAGGGACCGCCCGATGCCGTCCGCCGCGACGAGGGGGTGATCCGCGCCTATCTCGGGCGGAGCGCGACGCTTGCCTGAGCTGCTCGCCTTCCGTGGGGTCGATACCTATTACGGCGATCTGCACGTGTTGAAATCGGTCGACTACACGATCGGCCAGGGGGAGATCGTCTGCCTGCTCGGCGGCAACGCCGCCGGCAAATCGACGACGATGAAGACGATCATGGGGGTGGTCACGCCGGCACGCGGCGAAATCCGGTACGAGGGCAAGTCGCTGGCCGGGGTCAGCGTCGCCGAGCGGGTGCGCCGCGGCATCGCCCCGGTGCTGGAGGCGCGTCGCCTGTTCCCGCGCATGACGGTGTACGAGAACCTCGAGATGGGCGCTTATACGCGCGACCGCGGCCCCGAATTCGATGCCGATCTGGAGCGGGTGTACGAGTTGTTCCCGCGGGTCAAGGAACGCCTGAGGCAGCTCGCCGGCACCTTGTCGGGCGGCGAGCAGCAGATGGTGGCGATCGGCCGGGCGCTGATGGCGCGGCCCAAGCTGCTGTGCATGGACGAACCCTCGATGGGCCTGTCGCCATTGTTCGTCGAGCAGGTTTTCGACATCGTCCGGGCGATCAACGCGCAGGGCACAACGATCTTCATGGTCGAGCAGAACGCCAACATGGCGCTGTCGATCGCGCACCGTGCATATGTGCTGCAGACCGGCCAGGTCGTCCTGAGCGGCCCCGCCGCAGAGCTGCGCGAGAACGAGATGATACGCTCGGCCTATCTCGGCGAGATGAAAATGGCGTAGGGGAAAGCCGTAACGACCGTGGAAGCGGGCGCCCAGGACGGCGCCGTTGTCGCTCGCCGACCGCGCTTTCGCCGGAATGACGAAACGAGCGAAACCTACAAACGCGTGGACCGCAGCCTCAAGGCATTGCCGATGACCAGCACGGAGCTCGCGCTCATCGCCGCGCTGGCGATCATCGGGTTCAACAGGATGCCGGTCCACGGGTACAGCACTCCGGCGGCGGCCGGAACGGCCAGAGCATTGAACAAAAAAGCGAAGAACAGGTTCTGCCGAATGTTGCGCATCGTCGCCCGGCTGAGGCGAAGCGCCCGGATGATGCCGGCAAGATCGCCTTTCACCAGAATTATCCCGGCGCTCTCGATCGCGACATCGGCGCCGCCGCCCATGGCGATGCCGAGCTCGGCCTGAGCCAGGGCCGGCGCGTCGTTGACGCCGTCGCCGGCCATCGCCACCACATGCCCTTCCTGCCGGAGCCGGGCGACGGCCGCCGCCTTGCCGTCGGGCAGCATCTCGGCGACGATGTCGGTGAGGCCGAGCCGGCGCCCGACCGCCGCGGCGGTACGCCGGCTGTCACCGGTCAGCATCACCAGGTCGAGGCCCTCGCGACGCAGCTCGGTCAGCGCCGCCGCGGCATTCGGCTTGACGGGGTCGGCGACGGCGACAAGCCCGGCAGGGCGGTCGCCGATACCGACCAGCATCACCCCTTCGCCCTCGGCTCGCCGACGCTCGGCTTCGGCGGCGAGCGGCGCGGGATCGATGTCGAGCGCGGCGAACAACGCCTCGTTGCCAACGGAAATGCGGCGGGCCGCGACGGTCGCAGTGACACCGCGCCCCGGCTCGGCGCGAAATCCCGATGCCGGCAGCAGATCGAGCCCGCGCGCGACGGCGCCGTCGACGATCGCAGCCGCCAGCGGATGCTCGCTGCCGCGCTCGACGCTGGCGGCGAGCCGCAACAGTTCGTCCTCGCCGATATCGCTGACCGGGGTGACGGCAAGCAGCCGAGGCTTGCCTTCGGTCAGGGTGCCGGTCTTGTCGATGACCAGCGTATCGATCCGGCCCATCCGCTCGATCGCGTCGGCGCTGCGGATCAATATCCCTGCGTTCGCACCGCGACCGGTGCCGACCATGATCGACATCGGGGTGGCGAGACCCAGCGCGCACGGGCATGCGATCAACAGCACCGAGATCGCGGCGACGAGGCCGAACCCCATTGCCGGCGGCGGCCCGAACCAGGCCCAGGCGCAAAAGGCGATCGCCGCCACCGCCAGCACCGTCGGCACAAACCAGCCGGCGATGACATCGGCAAGCTTTTGGATCGGGGCGCGCGACCGCTGCGCCTCGGCGACCAGCGCGACGATGCGCGCCAGCATGGTGTCGCTGCCGACCCGCTCGGCGCGCATGATAAATCCGCCGGCCCGGTTCAAGGTGCCGCCGGTGACCCGGTCGCCGGGGCCCTTGTCGACCGGCAGCGGCTCGCCGGTCAGCATCGACTCGTCGATGGCGCTGTCGCCTTCGGCGATGACGCCGTCGACCGGAATTTTTTCGCCCGGCCGCACCCGCAACCGATTGCCGGGCTGAACCTCGGCGAGGGCGATCTCGCTCTCGCTGCCGTCGTCCCGGACGAGGCGGGCGGTTTTCGGCGCGAGGTCGAGGAGCGCGCGGATGGCGCCGCCGGTCAGCGCCCGGGCGCGCAGCTCCAGTACCTGGCCGAGCAGGACCAGCGTTACGATCACCGCCGCCGCCTCGAAATACAGCGGCACCTGGCCGTCGGTCATGCGGAACTCGGCCGGGAAGACGCCCGAAAACAACGCGCCGACGAGGCTGTAGAGATAGGCGATGCCGGTGCCGAGCGCGACCAGCGTGAACATGTTGAGCCGCCGATTCCTCAGCGACTCCCAGCCGCGGCGGAAAAACGGCGCGCCACCCCACAGCACCACCGGCGTCGCCAACCCGATCTGCAACCACGCCGCGCCCGGGAAATGGCCGAGATCGGCCATGCCGATCACCAGCAGCGGTGCCGACAGCGCCGCACTGACCCAGAACCGCAACGTCATCGCGCGCAATTCCGGATCGGCCCCGTGTTCGGTGCTTGGCACCATCGGTTCCAGGGCCATGCCGCAGATCGGACAGGCGCCCGGCCCGGTCCGGACAACCTCCGGGTGCATGGGGCAGGTATACCGGCCCGCGCTTGCGGGCGGCGGCGTCGCAGGCTTGGGGGCGAGAAAGCGGTCCGGCTCGGCGACGAAGCGATCGCGGCAGCGCGTGCCGCAAAAGAAGTAGCGGCGACCGGCGTGGTCGGCATGGTTCCGCGCCGTCGCCGGCGCGACGGTCATGCCGCAAACCGGGTCGAGCGCAGTCAGACCGCGCTGCGGGCCGGGATGATCGACGGTCGCGGTCACAGGAACGGCTCTTCGGTGCGGGAAACGGGCCGAGTGGCTACGGCGAACCCCTAACGTAAGCTTGCTCTATGGAGATTCCAGCCCGGCCGAATGCCGCGACCCACAAACTCGGCAGCCGCGCCGGTACGGCTCACTTCCCCTTGAAATATTCGATGTCCTGCGGCCGCGGCTGCCATCCGGGCTGGCTCGGCCACTCCTTGGTGCGGCCGGAGAAATCCTCGCCGTAGCGCACCCGGAACAACAGCGTGCGCTGCGGCCCGGTGATCCATTCGTGCAGCTCGCCGCGCGGATGGACGACGAACGAGCCGGGTTTGACCTCGACCGTCTCGATCGGGGTGCGCATCGTACCGCCGCCCTCGAAGCAGAAATAGAGCTCGACCGCGTTGGGATGGCAGTGATACGGGCTGGTCTGTCCCGGCTCCCAGCAGGCGACGGTGACATCGCCCTCGCCGGCAGTGCCGAGGATCTTCTCGACATGATGCTTGGGATCAAATTTCTCTTCGGCCTTGAGATCGAAGCTGAGCATGACTGGCCTTCCCGCTGGTGCTGTAGGGCCAGCTTATGTCGACTGCCCTATCGCCCTCAATGGCGCCATTGGTTCGACGGCGCGGCGGTTTCGCCGAGGGCTGGTGGCGCGAGCAGCGGTGCCGAATCGCCGGCTTCGGGCTTTTTCGGCTCGCCGGTGCGGCGCGCCTGAAGCTGGCCGGCGCGCATCGTCAGCGGGATCGATCCGAGATAGATCGCCCCCAGCAGCAGCATCGTCGGCCACGGCGCCGTCGTCGCAAACGCCGCTAGCAAGCCGATGCCGAGCAAGGTCGGCACCACCTGGTGCGGCGACACATGGAACTGCTTTGCCGACAGGGTCGGGATGCGGCTAACCATCAACAGCGCAATCCCGCTGATCCAGAACAGGTTGAGATAGGGCGAGCGGACGATCCAATCGCCGAACTCGAAGCTCGCGAACATCGGCATCATCACCAGCCAGGCGCCCGCGGGGGCGGGAACCCCGGTGAAATAGCCGGCCATGTGCGGCGCCGGCTCGGCCGAAAGCTGGGTGTTGAAGCGCGCCAGCCGCAAGGCGCAGCACACGGCATAGGCCAGCACGATCGCCCAGCCGATGCCGTGCAATCCGGACATTGTCCACAGATACATCACCGTTGCCGGGGCGACGCCGAAGCTGATGAAGTCGGACAGGCTGTCGAGCTCGGCGCCGAAATGCGAGGTCGCCTGCAACAGGCGGGCGATGCGGCCGTCAAGCCCGTCGAGGATGCCGGCGACGACGATCGAATAGACTGCGGCCTGGAAATTGCCGGTCAGCGCAAAGCGGATCGCGGTCATCCCGGCGCACAACGCCAGCAGGGTCAGGATGTTCGGAATCAGCCGGTTGACCGAGCGCTCCGGGATGCGGCGCACCCGCATCCGCGGCCGGCGTACCCGCATGCGCACGCGGGGCGAACGCATCTTCTCGCGAATGTTTCTCAATGCGGGCCTCCCGGGCGGCAAGTTTACACCAAATGGGGTGGCGACGGGATGGCCGCAATCAGTGGGGAAAGCCCTCCCGCGGCGGCTCGGCGGCGTCGCGATCGGCAAGGACGGTCTCGCCGGCGATCGTGCGCTGGCCGAGCGCGACCAGCGGCACGTAGGGCGGCGGCAGGTAGATATCGACGCGCGAGCCGAAGCGAATGATCCCGACCCGCTCGCCGACGGCAACCCGCTGCCCCGCGATCAGCGGACAGACGATGCGGCGCGCGACAAGCCCGGCGATCAGGACAAAGCCGATATCGGGACCCTCGCCCGGGGCGACGCGCAAGGCCAGGCGCTCGTTGTGCTCGCTCGCCTTGTCGAGGCTGGCGTTGATGAAACGGCCCTGGGTGTAGTGTCGCGCCGCAACGAGGCCGCCTACCGGCGCCCGGGCGACATGCACGTCGAACAGGTTGAGGAAAACGCCGATCCGCGGGATCGGTAACGTTCCCATGCCCAGCTCGGGCGGCGGCACGATTTGCGCCAGCGACACGATCACCCCGTCAGCCGGGCTGATGACGAGACCCGGCCGGGTCGGCGTCACCCGCCACGGGTCGCGAAAGAAATAGACGACCCACAGCGTCAGCAGCAGCGCCACCCAGCCGGCCGGGGGCCAGATCAGGAATAGGACGAGCGTCGCC
>DASQGR010000204.1:0-14295 GCA_035632515.1 Allostellaceae bacterium
CCTTCGACGGTTTTCAGCGACACCTTGCCGCCGGGCGCGGTCTTCGCCGCGGCGGTAAGCGCCGCCGCATCGTATTTGCCGGGGACGACGTGGTAGGTCAGCACCTTGACCAAGGTCGCCTTGTTTTCGGGCTTCAGCAGATTGTCGACCGTGCCCTTCGGCAGCGCTGCGAAGGCTTCGTTGGTTGGCGCGAATACGGTGAACGGGCCCGGGCCCTCCAGCGTCTGCACCAGACCGGCGGCTTTGACGGCCGCGACCAGGGTGGTGTGGTCCTTCGAGTTCATCGCATTTTCAACGATGTTCTTGGTCGCGAGCATCGGGGCGCCGCCAACCATCGGATTGGTCTGCGCCATCGCCCCGGTCGCCAGCGCGACGGCAAATGCCGCCGTTGCCGCCAGAATCCTGATCTTCATAATGCTGTCTTCCCCTCGAGTTGCATGCGACGGGCGGGGTGGGTTGCACCCATCCCGTCGAAGACCCTTACGGGGGAGGCGGTCGATTGGATGCACGGCACGGCCGATTATTTTGCCGGATTTTCCCTAGTTACGGCTCTATCGCGGCGGCGTCAGCACCTTGCCCTGGAAGACGACCGGGCCGGTCGGCAGCCCGGTCGGCGATCCCCCGCGCGGCTCGCGGCTGATGGCGAGGGCGCCGTCCGCCGGCACCGCTGCCGCGCTCAGCAGGAGCGGGCGGTCGGCTTCCGGCGGCAGCAGCCCTAGCGAATGCGGCGTTCCGCCGGCGATTCCCCACAGCTCGTAGGCGTGGCTCGCATCCGTGGTGGTTGCGCCGATCGCCGAGACGCTGACCTCGCCCGATCGCGGTCCGGCCAGCGCGATCCATCCTGGCACACCGCTGGTATCGGCGAGCACCGCGACGACCTTCGGGGGCGGCGGTGTCGGGGTGGTGACAACGTAGAGGACCAGTGCCGCACAGGCGACAACCGCCGCTGCCGCCAGGCCGCGCCAAAACGCGAGGATGCCCGTCGGCGGGCGCTGCGGCGCCGCTTGCGGTATGTCGGCGGAGACCCGGCGCTCGATCGCGCGCCAGACACGGGCCGGCGGCGTTTCGTCGCGGGTCGCAGCGTCGAGCGAACTGAACCGCTCGGCCCACTCGCCGACGAGCGCCGCCAAGCTCGCGTCGGTGGCGAGAAGCCGCTCGAGCCGTCGCCGGGCCCGGACCGGCATCGTGCCGAGGACGTACTCGCGGGCGAGGCGCTCGCGCAGCTCGGCGTTATCATACCTCATGGGTCGAGGCACCGCTGGAGCCGGTCGAGACTGCGCCAGATCGAGCTTTTGACGGTGCCGACCGGCATCGCCAGGCGGCCGGCGATCTCCTCGCGGGTCAGCCCGTAAAGATAGGCCAGCAGCACGATATGCCGCGGCTGCGGCTCGAGTTCGTCGAGGCAGCGCTGCAACGACCGCAATTCGGCGGCGCTGTCGGTGCGGCCGGCGGCGGCAAAGCTCTGCAGCAGTTCCTCGGGCGCGGCATGGCCCTCGGGGCGACTCTGCTGGCGCCGCAACTGGTCAATCGCGCAGTGGCGCACGATGGTGACCAGCCAGGTCAATACCGAACCCCGCACCGGATTGTAATCCTTCGCCCGCGTCCAGATCGTGACGAAGCTCTCTTGCAAGACCTCCTCAGCGACCTCTCTTCGCCCACAGATTCGCAGCGCGACGCCAAATAGTTTCGGAGACACCTGCGCATAAAGTGCGGCAAAAGCCGCACGATCGTCCGTCGCTGTGCGACGGATCAGCTCCGGCAGCGAGGGCATATTATCAGGCATGCGCGCAGGCTGGCGCAGCATCGAGCGGCGGGAGCATCGCATCAGGATAGGGGAGCGGGGGAGAAATCGCCAGTTGAGCGTGCCGGGATCGATCAACACCTCCCGCACCGCAGCATCTTCACATCGGCCGGCGCGGGCATTAGGATCGGTCGGTAATTCCCGGGAAAGTGAGATCATGGCTTTTCTTGCCGACCGCCTTGCGCGGGTCAAACCCTCGCCCACCATGGCCATCACCGCGCTCGCCACCGAATTGGCGGCATCGGGGCGCGACATCATCACCCTCAGCCAGGGCGAGCCCGATTTCGACACGCCGGTGAACATCCGCGAGGCGGCGATCGCCGCGATCAACCGCGGCGAGACCCGCTACACCGTGTTCGACGGGCGCATCGAGCTGAAGCAGGCGATCTGCGGCAAGTTCAAGCGCGAGAACGGGCTGGATTACGAGCCGGGCCAGGTTTCGGTCAGCAATGGCGGCAAGCAGGTGCTCTACAACGCGCTGGTCGCGACGTTGAGCCCCGGGGACGAGGTGGTGATCCCGGCGCCCTACTGGGTGTCGTATCCCGAGATGGTGCTGCTTGCCGACGGCAACCCGGTGCCGGTTGCCTGCCCGCAGAACAACGGCTTCAAGATGCGGCCGGAAGACCTCGACGCCGCGATCACGCCGCGCACCAAGTGGCTGATCCTCAACTCGCCGTCGAACCCGTCCGGCGCCGCCTATACCGAGGCCGATCTGCGCGCGGTCGCCGACGTGCTGCTCAAGCATCCGCACGTCTGGGCGATGACCGACGACATGTACGAGCACCTGATCTACGACGATTTCGTCTACAAGACGATCGCCCAGGTCGAGCCGCGGCTCTACGAGCGCACCCTGACCGTCAACGGGGTGTCGAAAGCCTACTGCATGACCGGCTGGCGCATCGGCTATGGTGCGGGCCCGAAGCATCTGATCAAGGCGATGGGCGCGATCCAGTCGAATTCGACCGCCAACCCGTGCTCGATCAGCCAGGCCGCGGCGATCGAGGCGCTCAACGGGCCGCAGGATTTCATCGCCCCCAATGCCGCGGTGTTCAAACAGCGCCGCGACCTGATCGTCGATTATCTGAACACGATCCCGGGCCTATATTGCCCGCGGCCGGAGGGGGCGTTCTATGTCTACCCGTCCTGCGCCGGGCTGCTCGGCAAGAAGACGCCGGCGGGCGAGGTGATCAAGACCGACGAGGATTTCGCCAAGTACCTGCTGGCCTCCGAAGGAGTCGCGGTGGTACACGGCGAGGCGTTCGGCCTGTCGCCGCATTTCCGCATCTCCTATGCCTGCTCGACCGAAATGCTGCGGGACGCTTGCCGCCGCATCGAGCGCGCCTGCCATGCACTGAAATAGAGCGGAGATAACCCCTCGCTCGCGAACCGGGGCTGGGGGAGGGACGATTATACCTCCGTCTTGGCGCCGGTCCGCTCGGTGATCAGGCCGTAATGCTCGATCCGGCGATGCTTCTCGAAGGCGAAGACGGTGCGGCGCAGATAGGCGCCCAGATCGAGGTCGAGCGTCGCGGAAATCAGCTCGTCGTCTTCGCTCACGCTCTGCGCCGCGATCTCGCCCGTAGGGGCGATGATCGCCGAGCCGGCGATAATGTGGAACCCGTGTTCGGCAACGCATTTGCCGGCGGCGAGCACCCAGGCGGCATTCTGATAGGCATTGGCCTGCAAGCTCAGAAGATGGTGGAACATCCTGAGATGAACCGGCTCGGGATAATGGATATTGTGTGAGGGCGTATTGTAGCCGAGCGCGACAATCTCGACCCCCTGCAACCCCATCACCCGGAAGGTTTCGGGCCAGCGCCGGTCGTTGCAAATGCACATGCCGACCACCGCGTCGAAACCGCGCCACACCTTGAACCCCTCGTTGCCGACGTCGAAATAGCGCTTTTCGAGGTGCTGGAACGGTGCCTGCGGCAGATGCTCGGAATGGCCGGGCAGGTGGATCTTCCGGTAGCGCCCGACGATGCGCCCGTCGCGCTCGACCAGGATCGAGGTGTTGTAGCGGCGGGTTTGCCCATTCTCCTCGGTCAGCTCGGCATAGCCGAGGTAGAAGCCGATGCCGAGCTCGCGGGCGAGCTCGAACAGCGGCTGTGTCTCGGGGCCGGGCATCTGGCTTTCGAAAAACCGGTCGATCTCTTCCTGGTCGGTCATCCACCAGCGCGGGAAAAACGTCGTCAGCGCCAGTTCGGGGAACACCACGAATTTCGCGCCGGCGGAATGCGCCTCGCGCAATAGCGCGATCAGCCGCTTGACCACCGCCGCTCGGCTGTCGGCGAGATGAATGGGGCCGAGCTGGGCAACGGCGGCGCGGAGCTTGCGGGGCACGGTGGCCTCCTCGCGGTGATCGATGCTGGCAAACCGTAGCACGATCCTTGCCGCATCGCATGGGCGCGCCGTCGCTTGACATCCTCCGGGTTTGGCTCACCTTGCCGCGGCAGGCCTGCCGATACGGGAGTTCGCGTGGCGAAGCCGGACATCACGTCGACATTTGGCGAGAAACTCAAATATTCGCTGATCCCAGGCTCGCTTTACATTCGCTATCGCGCGCGTAAAGAAATAAGACGCGGTGAGGCTGAAGTAAATCTACTGTCCTTTCTCATCAGCCGATCGCGCAACGCGATCGATGCCGGCGCCAACAAGGGCGTCTACACCTATTTCATTGCGAAATATGCACGGCACACCTATGCCTATGAGCCGAACCCCAAGATGTTCGCGATCCTGCAGCGCAATGTCGGATCGAGGGTCACCATCTCGTCGGTAGCGCTCGGCGACAAGACCGGGCAGGGGGTGCTGCGCATTCCCTTGTTGGACAAGGGGCATTCCAACCAGGGAGCGTCGCTGAGCGCCGTGAAGGTGCCGGGGAATTTCACCGCCGTCGCCGTCGAGACCGCCCGCATCGACGATCTCGGGCTGAGCGATATCGGCTTTATCAAGATCGACGTCGAGGGGTTCGAGGACGCGGTGCTGCGCGGCGCCCGCCAAACCATCGCCCGCGACCGCCCGGTGCTGCTCGTCGAAATCGAGGAAAAACACACGCGCCGGCCGATCGAGGACGACATCAAGAAAATCACCGCGCTCGGCTATGACGGGATGTTTCTCGGCGCCGGCGGCATCCTGCACGCACTGAGCGCGTTCGACCCTGTCGCGCACCACCGCCAGCCGACAAGCGGATACGTCTACAACTTCATCTTTGTGCCGATCGACCGGCGCTGAGGGTCTTCATCGGATTTGGATGAGCCGACATGCGCTCATCACGATCGTCCTTTGCTGTTTTCTCGCGATAATTTCCTCAGACCAACGGGCTGCCCCGTTCGGCGGCAAACGCCAGTTCCGGGGTGGTGCGGCCGAGCGGCCGGGCCATTTCCGACAGCTCGCACGGCAGGAACGCGCCGCTGCCGCGTTCGGCGGTGAGTTCGCCGTTGTCGACCACGACGCGCCCGCGCGACAGCACCGTCACCGGCCAGCCGGTCAGGTGCCGCCCCTCATAGGGCGTATAGCCGGTGTTGTCGTGCAGCATCCCGGCGGTGACGATCGTGTGCCGGTCGGGGTCCCAGATGGCGATGTCGGCGTCGCTGCCGACCGCGATCGTCCCCTTCCTTGGGTACAGCCCGTAGAGCCGGGCATGGTTGGTCGCGGTCAGCGCGACAAAGCGGTTGAGGTCGAGCCGCCCTTTGCGCACCCCTTCGGAAAACAGCAGCGGCACGCGCAGCTCGATGCCGGGAACGCCGTTGGCGGTGTCCTTGAAGGTGGTCTTGTCGCCCTTCAAGAGCTTGCCGGTCTCGTCGTAGCGATAGGGCGCGTGGTCCGACGAGAACACCTGGAACGTGCCGTTGGCGAGACCGCGCCACACCGCCTCCTGCGCCGCGTGGTCGCGCGGCGGCGGGCTGCAGCAGAACTTGGTGCCTTCCAGATCCATGCCGATGTCGTCCGCAGTCAGGAACAGGTATTGCGGGCAGGTCTCGCCGTAGATCTTGAGGCCCTGCGTCTGCGCGTTGCGGATTACCTCGATCGCCTCGGCGGCCGAGACGTGGACGATCAGGATCGGCACGTCGAGAAGCTGCGACAGCGCGACGGCGCGGTTGGTCGCCTCGCCCTCGGCGACGCGGGCATGACTGACCGCGTGGTAGCGCGGGTTGCCGAGCCCACGCTCGAGCAGCCGGCTGGTCAGCCATTTGATCATGTCGTGGTTTTCGGCGTGGACCATCACCAGCGCCCCCTCGCGCCGCGCCACCGCGAGGATGTCGAGCATCTGCCCGTCGTCCAGCCGCATCGCGTCATAGGTCATGTAGACCTTGAACGAGGTGTAGCCGTCCTTGAGGAGCGCCGGCAGTTCCTGCCCCAGCACCTGCGGGGTCGGGTCGGTGATGATCAGGTGAAAGGCGTAGTCGATGACCGCCTTCGGCAAGGCCGCCTGGCGGTATTCCTCGACCACCTGGCGCAACGACTGGCCGCGGTGCTGGGCGGCGAAGGGGATGACGGTCGTCGTGCCGCCGAACGCCGCCGACACGGTGGCGCTGTAGAAATCGTCGGCGCAGACGACGCCAAAGCCGGATTTCTGTTCGATATGGCAGTGACTGTCGACCGCGCCGGGCAGTACCAGCTTGCCACGCGCGTCGATCTCGCGCGTTCCCGGCCCCAGACCGCGGCCAAGCATCGCCACCGTGCCGTCCTTGATGCCGATGTCGCAATGCTGGGTGTCGGCGGCGGTGACCACCGTGCCGTTCCTGATGACGAGGTCGAAATCGGCCATGGACTGCGTTTTCCTTGTAGCTGACCTGCGCCCGACTGTAGCGCGTGTCGGCGCGATGGCCTACCGCCTCGCCGCGGAGGCTTGTATGGTGCTGCGATGCAGCATGGCGGCAACCTCCGGGCCGCCGGAATTGTCAGCAGGCATCGGATGAGCGTCCAGACCCGCCCTCAGCGTCTTTCCATCACCCAGATCAAGCGCCGCAAAGGCGGCGACAAGCTGGTGTGCCTGACCGCCTATACCGCGTCGGTGGCGCGGCTGCTCGATCCCGAGGTCGACCTGCTGCTGGTGGGCGACAGCCTGGCGATGGTCGTCTACGGCTTTGACAGCACCCTGCCGGTGACCCTGGACATGATGATCGCCCACGGCGCGGCGGTGGTGCGGGCGACAGGCCATGCCGCGATCGTTGTCGACCTGCCGTTCGGCAGTTATCAGGCCTCGCCTGCCGACGCGTTCCGCGCCGCGGCGCGGGTGATGGCCGAGACCGGCTGCATGGCGGTGAAGCTCGAAGGCGGCGAGGAGATGGCCGAGACGGTGGAGTTCCTCACCCGGCGCGGCATCCCGGTCATGGGCCATGTCGGGCTCACGCCGCAATCGGTCAACGAGCTGGGCGGCTACCGCTCGCGCGGCCACGACGATGCGGAGCGGCGCAAGATCATCGCCGATGGGGTCGCCATCACCAATTCCGGCGCGTTTTCGCTGGTCGTCGAGGGGGTCAACGAGGGGCTTGCGCGCGAGCTGACCGAGAAGCTCGCGATCCCCACCATCGGCATCGGCGCTTCTGCCGCCTGCGACGGCCAGATCCTGGTGACGGACGACATGCTCGGCGTCTTTGCCGAGTTCACGCCGAAATTTGTCAAGCGCTACCGCACTCTCGGTGCCGAGATCGCCGCGGCGGCGCAGGAATATGCCGACGAGGTCCGCTGCGAGCGCTTCCCGGCGCCCGAGCACACCTATGCCGCGCCGGCGCGCCGGCCGAAAACCGCCGCGGCGACGTAACGCTTGCCGTCTCGTCGCCCCCGCGAAAAGCGGGGGCCCAGGAGGCAAGCGTTAAGGCGGTTGCCCGGATTCCCGCTTTCGCAGGAATGACGATTTGCTGGATGCTGGCGGTGCTTAATTCCCGTGCGCGGCGGCGAAGCCCTTGCCTTCCTGAAGCTCGCCCATCGCCTGGTTGATCAGCCGCTCGGCCGCGACCTTGTGGCCGCCGAATACGTTGCGGGCGGCGCGCAGATCGGCGAGCGCGCCGTTCAGGTGGCCCTCCGCGCGGTTGATCTCGGGGTAGCGTCCCTGGGCGAAAGTGCCCACGGCAAACGACACCAGCGCAATTGCGACCATCGCGGCGCCGAGCTTGAGTTTTGCTTGAGTCATCTAGGGTCCTTCTTGCTTGGGCTGGTTGAGCGCCGGGACAAGGTTCGGCTGCCTCTCTCTTCCACACCTCCGGCAACGGCGCTTCGACAGCGAAACGCCGACGCGCTACTCTATCGGCGAAGTCAGCGCCGGGAGGAAGTCATGACCAATGCGCATCGACCAACAATTGCGGTGACCCGCCATGCAATCGCTGCGGGGCATTACCTGGCGACGACCGCGGGGTTCGACATCCTCCAGGCAGGGGGCAATGCGATCGATGCCGGGGTCGCCGCCGGCATCGCGCTCGGCGTGTTGCAGAGCGACCTGGTCAATTGCGCCGGCGTCGCGCCGATCATGATCTACCTCGCCGAGCAGCGCCAGGTCGTCACCATCGCCGGGCTCGGCACCTGGCCAAAGGCGCTCGACCCCGAGTTCTTCATGCGCCAGCACGGCGGCAAGATCCCCGTCGGGGTGCTGCGCACGGTCGTCCCGGCCGCCCCCGACGCCTGGATTACCGCGTTGAAACGCTACGGCACGATGCGCTTCGGCGACGTCGCGGCGGCGGCGATCCGCCTCGCCCGCGACGGCTTTCCGATGTATCCGCTGATGGCCGACAGCCTCGAGCGGCACGCCGAGCGCCATGCCTCCTGGCCGTCGTCGGCCGCGGTCTACCTGCCCAACGGCCGCCCGCCGAAAACCGGCGAGGTGTTCCGCCAGGTCGATCTCGCCGCGTCGCTGCAATATATGGCCGACGAGGAGAAGGCGGCCGCCGGAAGTGGCCGCGAGGCCGGTCTCGAAGCCGCGCGGGCGGCTTTTTACATGGGCGACATCGCCAAGAAATTTGTCGCCTTCAACCAGGCCGAGGGCGGCCTGCTCTCCGCCGACGATCTGGCCAATTACCACTCGCCGGTCGGTCCGGCCGAGCGTCGCCGCTTTGGCGACCTCGAAGTCTTCACCTGCGGCGCGTGGTGCCAGGGGCCGGTGCTGCTGCAGACCCTGGCCCTGCTCGAAGGCGCAGACCTCAAGGGGCTCGGCCACAACAGCGCCGATTATGTGCATCATCTGACCGAGGCGCTGAAGCTCGCCTTTGCCGATCGCGAGGCATATTACACCGACCCCGCGGTGGGGACCGTCCCGCTGCCGACCCTGATTTCGGAAGAATACGCGGCCGAGCGGCGCAAGCTGATCGACCCCAGGAGGGCATCGCCGGAGATGCCGCCGCCGGGGGCGCTCGGCGCCAAGGGGCAGGTGCTGTCGGCCAGCGCGCCGAACCCGTTCCCCGAGCCCGATACCTCTTATGTCTGCGCTGCCGACCGGCACGGCAATTTGTTCTCGGCGACGCCGAGCGACGGCTCCTACGGCTCGCCGATCGTGCCGGGGACGGGGTTGATCCCGTCGAATCGGGGCTCGCAGTCGCGCCCGGACCCGCGTCACCCGGCCGGGGTTGCGCCCGGCAAACGCCCGCGGCTGACCCCGAACCCGGCATTGGCGATCCGCGGCAATGGCGAGCAGTTCATGCCGTTCGGCACCCCTGGCGGCGACGTGCAAACCCAGGCGATGCTGCAGGTGCTGCTCAATGTCTTTGTCCACGGGCAGGACGTACAGGGTGCGATCGAGGCGCCGCGCTTTGCCAGCTACAGCTATCCGTCGTCGTTTGCGCCGTACGACTACTATCCCGGCCGCCTCAATCTCGAGGGCCGTTTCCCGGACAAGGTGGCGAACAAGCTCGCCAGCCGCGGCCACAAGATCGAGCGCTGGCCGGACTACGCCTGGCTTGCCGGCGCAGTATGCGCGATCCTCGTCGACCCGAAGCGCGGCACCCTCGAAGCCGGCGCCGACCCCCGCCGCGCCGCCTATGCGCTGGGGTGGTAAGCCGGCCGGGACACGATTACCGCATTACCGCTCGCTGTCGCCGTGGTCGAAGGTAGAGAGGCACTGTTCCTGGCCTTGCGGATCGGCGATCGAGCCGCATTCCTGCGCCATCCGGCGCGCGCGGAACGACGGGTTCGACTGCACCAGGGCCTCGTACTGCCGGCTTTCGCGCACGTTCTGCCGGGCGTCCCAGCCGCCCGGTTCGTCGCCGGGGGAGACGACCGGCGCAGCGCTGTAGGTCATCACCCGCTCCGGCATGCCCGGGGGCGGTCCGGGCAGTCGCTGCGGATAGCTCGGCATCATCGGCTGGGGATAGCCGGGGGCCATCTGCGCCCGCACGGCGAGCGGAGCCGCAACCGCCGCAGCGCACGCCCCCGCCAGCGCCAAGCGGGCCAATTTTTCCCTCGTCATCGGAGCGTTCCCTTCCTCGACGGAGGATGAGGGCAAAACGCCGTCGCCGGGCGAGGGGTTCCTAGTCCTCCGGCCCGCGGCGGCGCAGATCGGTGTAAGGGGTGCCGTCGCGACGGGTATAGGCGGCCGGTTTGCCGCCGGCCGGCGCGACCATGTCGATATCCGGATAATAGGCCGCGTCGTCGGCGATGCGGGTGCCGATTTCCAGCACGGTGGCGTCGCCGCCGGAACGGTTTTGCAGGCAATGGCCATCCTTGTCGCCGGCCTTGAAACCGGCGGCGTCGCCGGCCCGCAGCACCTCCTCACCGGCATCCGTCACCAGCGTGACTTCACCCGACAGCACATAGACGAACTCGTCCTGCCGGGTGTGCCAATGGCGTTGGCTCGACCAGCTCCCCGGCGGCAGGCGCAACAGGTTCACCCCGTACTGCGTCAGCCCCGCCGCATCGCCGAGCCGCGTGCGCTCGCGGGCACGGCATGGCGCGTCGTAGGGGGTTGGGTACAGCGTGCCGACAAACGAGTTCAGCGTTTTGGGATCGATGCGCCTGGTCATGGCGTGGCCCTCTTTCCAGGGGTGGCCAAGCCAATTTGTGCTGCACTGCAGCATGAGTCAATCTCGAGTCGAACCACTGATCCGTCCCCGCGCCCGCTACACCGGGTAACGGTAGGCGGGCGACGGCCGGCTCAGCGCCTGCCGGCCTTGCCGTCTATGGGCGTGCGCCGGCCAGCGCGCGGGCCTTGTCGAGGTCGGGCATATTGCTCGCCGATGCGGCGACGTTGCCCAGCCGACCCGATTTGGTCACCGCGAGCGCGGCGACCGCCGCCTCGTTTTCGGTGATCTTCGCCATGATCGCTTCCTTGGCGCGGTCGAAGACGCCGCGGTTGGTGGCGACGAACTCCCGCGATTCGCGCAGCTTGGCGAGATAGCCGTTGATCTCCGGCACGACGTAGCGAGCGACCATGTCCCAGCTGCGCATCGTGTTCTCCGGGTTGGCCCAATCGTGGACAAACCCGACGACGGTGCCAAAGCCGCCGCTGACCTCGAGCACGGATTTGATCCGGGCAACCAGATCGTCCGGGGTGCCGATCGTCGCCGCCGCCTCATCGGAGAACGCGGTCTTGTCGACCGCCTCGTCGGGGTCGGTAAACGGCTTTGCGCCCGGGCGCTGCAAGGTCGCGGTGATGTATTCGTTATGGTGGCGCATGAGGCCCTCGCGGGCTTCGGCGCGCGCTTTTTCGCGGGTCTCGGCGATGTGCCAGCTCAGCAGCACGCGCCAGTTCTTGCGGTCGACCGTCTGGCCATGCTTCTTGGCCGCGGCCTCGGCAAAGCTCCATTGCGTCGCCAGCGCGTTGAGCCCCTCGTTCGACAGCGAGCCGATCGAGACGACGCCGCAGCCGTGCTTGCCCGCGAGGGTCATCCCCGACGGGCTGATCTGCGACGCCACTGCAAACGGCATTTCCTCCTGCAGCGGCAGAAGCTGCAGCGCCGCATCCTGCAGCGTGAACCAGTCGCTCCTTGCGGTCACCCGCTCGCCGTTGAACAGGCGGCGGATGATGCCGATCGCCTCGTCCTGGCGGTCGCGCTGCGTCATCGGATCGATGCCGAGCGTGTGCGCGTCGGAGGCGAGCGCGCCGGGGCCGGAGCCGAAGATCGCGCGCCCGCCGGTCATGTGGTCGAGCTGAACCATGCGCTGGGCGACGTTGAACGGGTGGTGGTAGGGCAGCGAGACGACGCCGGTGGCGAGTTTGATGCGCTTCGTCCGCTCGCCCGCCGCGGCAAGAAACATTTCGGGCGAGCCGATCATCTCCCAGCCGCTCGAATGATGCTCGCCTCACCAGAACTCGTCGTAGCCGAGGCTGTCGAGGTGCTCGACGAGATCGAGGTCGCGGCGGAACTGCAACATCGGGTGTTCGCCGACCGGATGATGCGGGGCGAGAAAGGCGCCGAAATTCAGACGCGGCATGAGTTTCTCCTTGCTAAGACCTTGAGCGGGGCTGCTCGACCATTCGCCGATGGGTCGTGGGGAGGCGCTATTCCACGCCCTCGACAATGCGCAGGTCCCGGTCGGCGCCCTTGCCGAGGACCTTGAGCGCCTCCTGGTACGCCGCGCTGTCATGGGCGGCGGTGGCCTTGGCGACGCTGTCGAATTCGATGATCACGACCCGCTGGACAACGCCGGCCTCGTAGGCTTTCGCCGCCGTTCCCCGCGCCAGAAACCGTCCGCCGGCAGCCTGGATCGCCGGGCCTGCGAGCTTGGCGTAGCCGGCCAAGGCATCCGGGTCCGAGATCGATCGGTATGTCGCCACCCAGTAGGCCTTTGCCATCGCCCTCTCCCTTTGCATCGATAGGCGAAGCCTAGCCTGTTACCGGCGCTACGCCAAACCCCCGCTTGCCGGCCGCCCCGCGATGTCGGCATGGCCGCTCGGCCGGGCCGTCGCTTGACGCGCCGATCCGGCGCGAAGCAATCTCCCGCCGATGACCGATAATCCACCTTTGACGCCGGATTGGCGCGATGCGATCTTCGCCGCGCTGAAGGCGGCCGATATCCGGCAGGTCGGCTATGTGCCCGATGCCGGGCATTCGCGGCTGATCGAGCTGTGCCATGCCGACCCGGCAATCCGGGCGGTGCCGCTGACCACCGAGGAGGAGGGCGTGGCGCTCGCCGCCGGCGCCTGGCTCGGCGGGCAGCGCTGCGCCCTGCTGATGCAGTCGAGCGGGGTCGGCAACTGCATCAACATGCTGTCGCTTACCAAGAACTGCCGGTTCCCGCTGGTCCTGCTGGTGACGATGCGCGGCGAATGGGCCGAGTTCAACCCGTGGCAGGTGGCGATGGGGTCGAAGACCCAGGCGGTGCTCGAATTGTGCGATGTGCTGGTCTACCGCGTGGAGCGGGCCGACGACGCGGCGGAAACCGTCGCCGCGGCGCTCGACATCGCCTTCAATGGCAGCCTCGCCGCCGCGGTCCTGCTGTCGCAGCGGATGATCGGCGCCAAAAGGTGGGTGAAATGACCGGCGCGGTGGGGACCAACCAGCCCAGGCTCGACCGGCGCGCGGCGATCCGGGCGCTGCTTGCCGATCGCGGCGACCTTCTCGTCGTCACCGGGCTCGGCTCGACCACTTACGATGCCGCGTCGGTCGGTGACGACGAGCGCAATTTCTACTTGTGGGGCGCGATGGGCGGGGCGGCGATGCTGGGGCTCGGCCTCGCCATCGCCCGGCCCGACCGACCGGTGCTGGTGGTCACCGGCGACGGCGACACGCTGATGGGGCTGGGGGCGCTGGCGACGGTTGCGGTGCAGGCGCCGGCGAACCTGGCGCTCGCCGTGTTCGATAACGGCCATTACGCCGAGACCGGGATGCAGCCGAGCCATACCAACACGGCGGTGTCGCTGACCGGGGTGGCGCGGTCATGCGGCATCGAGGCGGTCTTCGACATCTCCGACGAGGCGGCGCTCGCGGATTTCGCCCGCCGGATGCAGCGATGCGAGCGGACCCTGTTCGCCCGCATCGCCATCCATGCCGACGAGCCGGCGCGGGTCCTGCCGCCGCGCGACGGGGTGCTGCTGAAAAGCCGGTTCCGGCGTGCCAGCGGGGTGGAGTAGCTCGCCCGGCCCGCCCCGGCCCGCAATGATGCCGATAATCCTGTCCCAGCGGTACAGCGCTTCTCCTTCCCGATCCCGGGGGTCGACACGACCGACCGGGGCGAATGAGAGGGCGTCCCCCTCGGCCTACTTGGTCTTTTGCGGCGGCAGCGAGCGCAAATAGTCGACGATCGCATTGACGTCGTCCGAACTCATCCTGTTGTACGAGGCAAAGTCCATGGTCCGGGCCAGTTTGGTTCCGTCGGGACGCTCGCCGAGGAGGATCGCGCGCTTGATGTCGGCGTCGCTCCAGGCACCGAGCCCGTCTTCGCGGTCGGGGGTGATGTTGCGGCTGACCGTGACCGCGCCCGGGTGGGCAAAATCGGGAAACTCGCGGCCGCCGGCGCCGGTCCGGCTCAAATCGAGTTTGGGGCCGGCGCGCGGCGTATGGCACTCGATGCAATGCGCGACCGGGCCGGCAAGATAGGCGCCGTAGGCGATCTTGTCCTTGCGGTCG
>DASQGR010000205.1:0-10129 GCA_035632515.1 Allostellaceae bacterium
ACCGCCGCCGACAAGCTCGGCATCGGCCTCGAACGGATCACCGTCGAGCTCGGCGATTCCGATCTTCCGCCGGCGCCGGTGGCGGGCGGGTCCAACACCACCGCCAGCGTCTGCAACGTCGTCGCCAAGGCGTGCGAGCAGATCCGCAAGCGGATCGCCGAGGCTGCGGTCGCGGCGACAAGCGGTCCGTTTGCCGGAAAGGACGCCGCCTCGCTGGTGCTGAGCGACGGCCGGCTGGGCGCGCCGGATGGCGCCAGCGAGGCGCTGGAGAACGCGATTGCCCGGGTCTCCAACGGCGCCATCGAAGAATATGCCGAAAACATTCCGCACGGCGTGCCCGCGGAGGGGCTGAAAAAGCTTTACCAGGGCCATGCGGTGCTCGCCGGCGGCGCCAAGCTGAAGGACCGCATCCAGTTTGCCTTCGGCGCCGAGTTCGTCGAGCTGCGGGTGCACCGGCGCACCCGGGAGATCCGCTGCCCGCGTGGCGTCGGCGCCTTTGCCGCCGGCCGGATCGTCGACCCCCTCACCGCCAAGAGCCAGCTGATGGGCGGGCTGATCTGGGGGGTGTCGTCGGCCCTGCACGAGGCCACCGAGATCGACCGCCGCCACGCCCGCTACACCAACACCGACCTCGCGGAATACCTAATCCCGGTAAACGCCGATATCGATGTCGCCGAGGTGATCCTCGTTCCCGAAGAGGACCGCCAGGTCAACGAGCTCGGCATCAAGGGGCTGGGCGAGCTCGGCAATGTCGGCACTAATGCGGCGGTTGCCAATGCCGTCTACCATGCGACCGGGGTGCGGGTCCGCGAGCTGCCGATCCGACTCGAAAAGCTGCTCGACGCACCGGCGATCGCCTTGTGAATGCCTGAACCGACGAACGATCTGCTGACGGTATTGGAGCACCCGCCGGGGGTGACGACCCTCGCCGAGCTGAGCCGCGAGGAGGCCGGGTGCCGCCGCTGCGAGCTTTACAAGACGGCGACCCAGGTGGTGCCGGGGGAAGGCCGCGCCGGCGCGGTGTTGATGCTGGTCGGGGAACAGCCCGGCGACCGCGAGGACCTTGTCGGCAAACCGTTTGTCGGCCCGGCCGGACGCATCCTCGACCAGGCGCTTGCTGAAGCCGGCATCCCGCGCGGCAAGACTTTTGTCACCAATGCAGTGAAGCATTTCAAATACGAGCAGCGCGGCAAGCGCCGCCTGCATAAGCGCCCGGATGCCGGCGAGATTGAGGCATGCCGCTGGTGGCTCGACCTCGAGCGGGCGCTAGTGAGGCCGGCGGCGATCCTGGCGCTCGGCGCGTCGGCGGCGCGCAGCCTGCTCGGGCACCCGGTGACGCTCGCGACCACCCGCGGCCGGCCGCTTGCCGAGCTCGACGGCGCCAGCGTTCTCGTGACGATCCACCCCTCATTCCTGCTGCGCTTGCGCAGCGAGGCCGATAAGGAGCGGGAATACGGGCGCTTCGTCGCCGACCTGACCGCCGCCGCCGCGGCGTCGGGGCTGGCGACGTAACTCATCCCGGCGCCCGCCGGCTGCGGTTTCCGTCAGGAGGCTGGCTGCAGCGCCATGATTTCGATAGCCACCGGCTCGTATTGCTTCATCGTCATCGCCGCGAACTCGACCTCGGCATCGCTATAGGCCCGCACCAGCACCGCGGTCTCGCCATTGCGGATATACGGTGCGAAGGTCTCCTGGACATTGCCGAAGACCAGCGGATCGACCTCCAGCGCCGCCAGCTCGGGCTCCATCGTCGCCGGGACCGGCCCAATTTCCTTCAGGACCCTGAGCGCCGTGTCGGCTTTGGGCACGCCTTCGGTGTGCAGCCGGTGATAGGCATCCAGAGCGATGCCCCGCGACTCGAAAACGGCGACGACGATTTGCCCGGCCATGCGGCTCTCCTCTCGATCAGCTGGCTGTCCTGCTAACGCGAGCCTGGAGGCGAGGTTCATGTGCCGGTTATGATCCACCGGCAAGGTTGACGGAGGCTGGGTTGACGGAGGCTGGCATGACCGGGTTCGCGCGGCGGCAGATCGGACGCACGGGGCTCAACGTGACCGAGCTCGGGCTCGGCTGCGCGACGCTGGGGGGCAGCCGGGTCGGCGTGGCCCGCGAAACCGCAGAGGCCATCGTATCGGCCGCCTGGGATGCCGGGGTGCGCTATGTCGACACCGCGCCGTTCTACGGCGTCGGCCAGGCCGAACGCGCCGTCGGCGACGCGATGCGCGAGCGGCCGCGCGCCGAGTGGGTGCTGTCGACCAAGGTCGGTCGGCTGTTGCGCCCGAACGCGACCGGCGTCTACGCCGATGGCCGGCATCACCCGCTGCCGTTCGACCCGATCTACGACTATTCGTATGATGGCATCATGCGCTCGTTCGAGGACAGCTTTCAGCGGCTCGGGCTGGCGCGCATCGACATTCTCTACGTCCACGACATCGGCGTGTACCAGCACGGGGCCGAGGCGCATCCGGGACGGATGAAGACGCTGCGCGAGAGCGGCTATCGCGCGCTCGAAAGCCTGCGCGCCGGCGGCGCGATCAAGGCATTCGGGATCGGCGTGAACGAGCGCGAAGTGCTGATCGAGGCGATGGAATGGGGCCAGTGGGACGCCTTCCTGCTGGCCGGCCGCTATACCTTGCTCGAACAGGCACCGCTCGACGATCTGCTGCCTCGCTGCGTCGCCGCCGGCACCTCGATCGTCGTCGGCGGACCGCTCAATTCCGGCATCCTCGCCGGGCGCGACACCTGGAACTACAACCCGGCCCCGCCCGAGGTGGTGGCGCGGGTCAAGGCGATCGCCGCGATCTGTGACGGCCACCGGGTGCCGCTGCCCGCCGCGGCGCTGCAATTTCCGCTCGCCCATCCGGCGGTCGCGGCAATCATCCCCGGCCCGCGCAACGCCGACGAGTTCGTCCAGAACCTCGCTTTGCTGCGCCACCCGATCCCGGCGGGTTTATGGTCGGATTTGCGCCAGGCCGGGTTGCTCCATCCCGCCGCCCCAACACCGGAGACCACATCATGAGCGCCCAGATGGCGAGCACCCAGGACGGGCTGATCGACACCGCGAAGCGGGTGCTGCCCGGCGGCACCTTTGGCAACATGGCCGGCGACGTGGTGATCCGCGAGGGCCGCGGCGGCCGGGTATGGGACGAGGACGGCAGGGAATATGTCGATTTCCTGCTCGGCTCGGGACCGATGCTGGTCGGGCATGCCCATCCCGAGGTGACGGCGGCGGCCCAGGCGCGGATCGCACAGGGCACGACCTTTTTCGCCAACAACCGCTGGGGCATCGAGCTGGCCGAGGCGATCGTCGCTGCCGTGCCGTGTGCCGAGCAGGTGCGCTTTGTCTCGACCGGATCGGAGGCCGATCTCTACGCGATGCGTGCCGCCCGCGCCTTCACCCGGCGCGACAAGATCCTCAAATTCGAGGGCGGCTACCACGGCATGAGCGACTATTCGCTGATGAGCCTGGCGCCGAAGCGCTCGGCCAATTTTCCCGCGGCGGTCCCGGATTCCGCCGGCATCCCGCGCAGCCTGCGGGACGAGATGTTGATCGCGCCGTTCAACAACATCGATGCGGTCGCGGGCATCGTGCGCGAGCATCGCGACGAGCTCGCCGCCATCATCCTCGAACCGTTCCAGCGCATCATCCCGCCGGCGCCCGGCTTTCTCCAGGCCCTGCGCAAGCTCACCGCCGACAACGGCGTGCCGCTGATCTTCGACGAGGTGGTGACCGGGTTCCGCCTCGCCTATGGCGGGGCGCAGGATTACTACGGGGTCGTCCCTGACCTCTGCACCCTCGGCAAGGTGATCGGCGGCGGGTTCCCGCTGGCGGCGATCGCCGGGCGGGCCGACATCATGGCCCATTTCGACAAGGGCAAGGTCGGCGACGACGGCTTTTTGATGCAGATCGGCACCCTGTCGGGCAATCCGGTAGCGGCCGCGGCCGGGATCGCGACGCTCGACATCCTCAAGCGGCCCGGCGCCTACGAGCGGATTTTCGCCACCGGGCGCGAACTGATGCAGACCCTGGACGGGCTGCTGAGGCGCGCCGGCATCCCGGCGCAGGTCATCGGCGAGCCGCCGCTGTTCGAGGTCGTCTTTACCGCCGACCCCAGCCCGATCCGCGACTATGCCGGCACCCTGCGCGGGGACATGGATCTGGCGCGCCGGTTCAACGCGCTGCTGCGGGAGCGCGGCATCCTCAAGGGCGAGCAGAAATACTACGTGTCGCTCGCCCACACCGACGACGACATCCGCCACACCCGCGAGGCGTGGGAATCCGCGATCAAGGTGCTGGCAAGCTAGAACCACGAGAGGTTTCAATAAATGACTCGAACCGTCGCCCGCCTGCTGGCCGAGAGCCTGGAAGCGCATGACGTCGACCAGGTCTACTGCGTGCCGGGCGAAAGCTATATCGGGCTTACCAGCGCGCTGATCGAGCGCAATTCGATCCGCGTCATCGTCTGCCGCCACGAAGGCGGCGCCGGCTATATGGCGGTCGCCGACGGAAGGCTGCGCAAGCGCGCCGGAGTCGTCATGGTGTCGCGCGGACCGGGGATGTCGAACGCGATGGTGGCACTGCACGCCGCCTATCACGACGCGACCCCGATGGTGGTGCTGGTCGGCCAGGTCGAGCGCAAGGATTTCGGCCGCCTGGCGCTGCAGGAGCAGAATTATTCGCGGCTGCTCGCGGATGTGACCAAGGCGGTCATCGAGGTCAACGAGCCGGAGCAGGCTTCGGAGGCGATCGCCCGTGCGTTTCATCTGGCGGAGAACGGCACGCAGGGTCCGGTCGCGGTAATCCTGCCTGAGGACATCTTCGACGAGGAGACCGACGCCGATCTCGACCCCGCCCGTCCGCGCGCGGTCGCGGGTCCGCGCGCCGAGGACCTCGACCGCCTGGCCGAGATGCTGGCGAAATCCGAGCGGCCGCTGGTTCCGGTCGGCGGCGCGCTGCTCGCCGACGCGCTGCATGACCCGAACCTGTTCGCCGACCTCAACCGGCTGGCCGAGGAATGGGTGCTGCCGATCAACCCGACGCACCGTCGGCCCCACTGCTTCGACGCGCTGCATCCGAATTACGGCGGCTATATGGGGATCCGCGTCCCGCCGGCGCTGATCGGCGAAATGAAAAAGGCCGATCTGATGGTCGCGCTCGGCGAGCGCATGACCGATTCGGTCAGCCAGTCCTACACCTTCCCGGCGGCGCCGGTGCCGCAATTGCCGTTCGTCCATGTCTGGCCGGACCCGAACGAGGTCGGCCGGGTGTGGAAACCCACACTCGCGATGCCGTGCAGCCCGCACGAGGTCATCAAGGCCCTGTTGCAGCGCGGCGCGCCGCCGGATGCGGCCAAGCGCAAGGGCTGGGTCGACGGCCTTCATGCGATCCACCGCAAGCTGCTGGCCAAGGAATGGGAGCCGACGAGCGACGGCATCAACTTTGCCGCGATCGTCTGCGAGGTCGACAAGCACCTCGCCCCGGACGCCACGATCACCACCGACGCCGGCAATTTCGGCAGCTTTGTCCATCGCTATATCGGCTTCCGCCAGACCCAGGTGTTCCTGTCGGCGGTGGTGGGATCGATGGGGTCAGGGATGCCGATGGCGGTCGCCGCGGCGCTGCGCCGGCCGGGCACCCAGGTCGTGGCTTTTATGGGCGACGGCGGCACCCTGATGGCGGGCAACGAGATCGCCACCGCCTGCCAATACGGGGTGAACCCGATCATGATCATTTCCGACAATTCGATGTACGGCACCATCGGCATGCACTCCTACGTGCGCTATCCGGAGCGTCCGTTCATGGAGGGCACCCGGCTGACCAACCCGGATTTCGCCGCCTGGGGGCGCACTTTCGGTGCCGAGGGCATCACCATCCGCACCGAGGCGGAGATCGCCGACGGCATCGCCCGCGCCTTTGCGGTCAAGACCAAGCCGGTCGTCGTCCACTGCCTGACCTCGGCGATCCAGATGAGCGCGTGGCGCCGCTACACCCGTTCGGCGACGCTGCCATGAGCCGAGAGGGCAGCGTTCGGGTCGGCTGCGGCGCCGGCACCTCCGATGACCGGCTCGAGCCGGCGCTCGAACTCGCCGAGACGGGCGATATCGACTACCTCGTCTTCGAATGCCTGGCCGAGCGCACCATCGCCCGCGAGAACCTGGCGCGCAGCAACAACCCCGAGCTCGGCTACGCGCCGAGCCTGCACGAGCGGATGCCGCTGGTGCTGCCAGCCTGCATCGAACGCAACATCCGTATCGTCAGCAACATGGGCGCGGCCAACCCGGCAAGCGGCGCGCGGGCAGTGCGCCGCCATGCGAAGGAGCTTGGCCTGCGGGACGTGTCCTGCGCCGTCGTCGTCGGCGATGATGTCGGCGAGGTCGTCCGCCGCATGCCCGAACTGCCGCTGATGGAGACCGGCGAGCCGCTGGAATCGCTGCTGCCGCGCATGGTCTCGGCCAACGCCTATCTCGGCGCCGATACGGTGAAGGCGGCGCTCGACACCAAGGCCGACGTGGTGCTCACCGGCCGGGTCGCGGACCCGTCGCTGTTCGTCGGCACGATCATGCATCATTTCGACTGGGACTATCAGGACTGGCCGCGCCTTGCTGCCGGCACGGTTGCCGGTCATCTGCTCGAATGCTCAGGCTCGGTGACCGGCGGCTGCTTCGCCTGGCCCGGCAAGAAGGAGGTCAAAGGGCTCGCCAGCCTCGGCTTTCCCTATGCCGACGTCACCGAGGAGGGCGGCGTTCATATCGGCAAGCCCGCGGGTTCCGGCGGCCGCGTCGATGTGATGACCTGCACCGAGCAGCTGATCTACGAGATGCACGACCCGGCCAGCTACATCACGCCGGATTGCGTGCTCGACATCACCGACGTGACCCTGCACAACGACGGCGAAAACCGGGTGAGGGTCGAGGGCATGCGGGCCAAGCCGCGCACCGGCACCTACAAGGTTACGGTCGGCTATTTCGACGGCTGGATCGGCGAGGGCGAGGTGTCCTATGCCGGCCCGGATGCGCCCGCCCGCGCTCGCCTGGGCGGCGAGATCGTCCGCGACCGGCTGAAGATGCGCGGCTTTTCCTACGATGATTTTCGAATTGATCTGATCGGGATGTCGAGCCTTCACGGCGCACCGGAAACCCGGCCGGTGCCCTATGAGGTGCGGCTGCGGGTTGCCGGCCGGGCACAGGACCGCAAGGCGGCGCACGCGGTCGGCTTCGAGGTGCGCACCTTGCACGTCAACGGGCCGGGCAGCGCCGGCGGCGGCATGGACCCCAAGGTGCGCCAGGTGCTCGCGGTCAAGTCGGTGCTGCTGCCGCGGCGCTACGTCAACCCGCAGATCCTGATGGAGGGCGAGGCGTGAAGGTTTACGACCTCGCCCATTGCCGCGCCGGCGACAAGGGCAACACCTCGAATATCTCGGTGATCGCCTATGACGAGCGGCACTATCCGTTCCTGCGCGATAACCTGACTCCGGAACGGGTGATGCGCGCTTTTGCCCACATCGCCAAAGGCCCGGTCACGCGCTACGAGTTGCCGAAATTGCGCGCGTTCAATTTCGTCATCGAAAACGCACTTGGCGGCGGCGTGACGATTTCGCTGAACCAGGACGTCCACGGCAAGAGCCTCAGCACGGTGATGCTGGAGATCGAGCTGCCGGGTGTGGCTCCCTGATCCTCTCATCAGCGCGCCGATCCTCGAAACAACCCTCGGCGCGACGCATCAATTCTGCGTGCCCTTCATCCCGCCGTGCACCTCGGCGATGATCTCGAACGAGCGCTTGCGCTTGGCGTGGTCGAAGATGTTGGCTGTCACCATCAGCTCGTCGGCGTTGGTACGCGCGACGAGATCCTCGAGACCGCGTCGGATCGTGTCAGGGCCGCCGACGATGGCGGCGCCGAGGGCATCATCGACCACGGCGCGCCGGTAGGGATCGAGCGTCGCCTCGAAATCTGCGACCGGCGGCGGCACCCGGCTCGGCGTGCCGATCCGGTTGTTGAGGGTCGATTGCTGCAATGACGAGAACAGAAACCGCGCCGCGTCATCGGACTCCGCCGCTACGACGGTAACGCCCAGCATCACCCGTGGCGCGCCAAGCTGCGCCGAGGGCTGGAAGCGCTGGCGATAGACCGCCATCGCCTCCATCATCGCGGCCGGGGCGAAATGCGAGGCGAAGGCAAACGGCAGGCCGAGGATCGCCGCGAGCTGCGCCCCGAACAGGCTCGACCCCAGGATCCAGATCGGCACGTTGAGCCCGGCGCCGGGCACCGCCCGAAGCCGCTGGCCCGGCTCGGGCGCCTGGAAATAGCCCATCAGCTCAACGACATCCTGGGGAAACTGGTCGGCGCCGGCGAGCAGGTTGCGGCGCATCGCCCGCATCGTCAGCTGGTCGGAGCCGGGCGCGCGGCCGAGGCCGAGTTCGACTCGGCCGGGGTGCAGCGCGGCCAGGGTACCGAACTGCTCCGCAACCATCAGCGGCGCGTGGTTGGGCAGCATGATGCCCCCGGCGCCAACGGTGATGCGGCTGGTGCCGGCGGCGACATGGGCGAGCGCCACCGCCGTCGCCGCGCTGGCAATGCCGGGCAGGTTGTGATGCTCGGCCATCCAGTAGCGGCCGTACCCGAGCGCCTCGACATGCCGCGCGAGATCGAGCGAATTGCGCAGCGACTGACCGGCATCGCCGCCTTCGACGATCGGCGACAGGTCGAGTATGGAAAGCGGGACCATCGGCTATCTATCACAGGCGGGCATTATGCGTCCTTCGAGACGCGGGCTACGCCCGCTCCTCAGGATGACGGGTTTCTTTATGCCATGACAATTCTTCGTCATTTTGAGGAGGCTGTGCAGCAGCCGTCTCGCAGGACACAGGGACATGATTGCAGCCTAACGCGGATCGGGCCAGCGCGCGTCCTGGGCGAGGTACTCGGCCGAGCGGATCGCGGTCGCCAGCTCGGCCGGTCCCGCCATCGGCGGCTTGGCACCGCCCTTCAGCCCGGCCAGCGCCGCGCGCACGGCATGGACGCTGGCGGCCAGAATATCCTGCGGATAGACGACGATCCTGATCCCAAGCCGCTCCAGCTCTGCGTCATCCGGCATGAAATGACGGCCGGCGGGCGAGGTCACGGCAAGCGCGGGCTTGTCCCCGCAGGCGCTGATCCCGGCGCGCATCTCGGCCTCCGATTGCGGGGAATCGAGGAACAGGATGTCGGCGCCCTCGGCAACGAACGCCTGTATCCGCGCCAACGCCTCGTCAAAACCGCGCGAGACGCGGGCATCGGTACGCGCCAGCAACAGGATGCCTTCGTCGTGGCAAGCCTCGACCGCGGCGCGGCAGCGCAAGATCGCGGCGGCGCGCTCGACCACCAGCTTGGCGCCGCTATGGCCAAGCGGGCGCGGCCAGACCTTGTCCTCGATCAGCACAGCGGCCGCGCCGCGGCGCGCGTAAGCGCGGATTACCTTCTGCACGGCGAGCGCGTTGCCGTGGCCGGTGTCCCCATCGGCCAGCCACAGCACGTTGGGCGCGGCGGCGATACAGGTCTCGACCGCGTCGGCCATCTCGGCAAAGCTCACCAGGTCCATGTCCGGCATGGCGAGGCGCGTCGCCGAGATGCTGGAGCCGGAGACGAAGCCGGTACGGAACCCGGCCTCCTCGATCAGGCGCGCCCCCATGCCGTCGCCGCAGCCGGGCATAACCTGTAGCCGATTCTCGTCGAGAAGCGCTTTCAATGCGGCGGCTTGGGGGCGCATGGCGGTTCCTTTCCGATGGGTGGAATGAACTATAGGCTATGCGCGTCGCCGCGAAAGAGAGGCAAAACGATGAGCAACCCGGCATTCAAATTCGACCACGTTCACATCATCAGCGAAAACCCGAAAGCATCGGCCGCGTGGTACGTCGAGATGTTCGGGGCGACAATCGCGGCCGACACGATCGCGCGCGGCGCACCGCAAATCTTTGTCGACCTCGGCGGGATGACGATCCTGATCCGCGGCCGCCGCCCCGGGGAAGAGCCCGCCCCGGCCCGGCCGATCCGGCCCTACGCGGATTTCTCCAGCCACAACGCCTGGGGGACGGACCATTTCGGCTTC
Source organism: Allostellaceae bacterium (assembly GCA_035632515.1). Lineage (GTDB taxonomy): Bacteria > Pseudomonadota > Alphaproteobacteria > ATCC43930 > CGMCC-115725 > DATARH01. The sequence goes on from DASQGR010000205.1 coordinate 10,085, forward strand.
CTGTACCAAGGCGATCTCGCGGCGCTGTGCGACGAATTGCGGGAA
>DASQGR010000206.1:0-23044 GCA_035632515.1 Allostellaceae bacterium
ATATGGGCCTGAGAGGCGACTGTGACGACCCGCGCCGGGGCGGAAGCCCTGAGGCGATCGAGCAGCAGATTGGTCAGCAGGAACGGGGCGAGGTGGTTGACCGCGATCGTCATCTCGTAGCCGTCGGCGGATGGCGCAAAACGCGGCGCGATCAGCCCGGCATTGTTGACCAGCACGTCGAGACGCTGGTGGCGGGCGAGAATATCGGCCGCGAGCCCGCGCACTGCCGCCAGGCTGGCGAAATCCGCGAGCGCCGTTTCGGCTTCGGCTGCCGGCACACGGTCGGCGACAAAGCGGCGGGCGGCTTCGGTGCGCCCGCGGTTGCGTCCGACAATCACCACCCGCATCCCGGCGCGGGCGAGGCCGAGCGCGGTTTGCAGCCCGATACCGGCGCTCGCTCCGGTGACGAGGGCGATGGGCCGAGCCGAGTTTGTCAGGGTGCCAGGCCTATTCGGCCGCCAGCTCGTACTGTGCCGGCTGCGGCGTCGTCACCGCGTCGCCGCCGACCGTGGTGCGCTGCATCAGTCGCTTGTGGGCGACCGTGTCGTAGGCGGTGGCGCGGTGCAGGATCGCGCGGTTGTCCCAGATCACCAGGTCGCCCTCACGCCATGCGTGACTGTAGCAGAATTGCGGCTGCGTCGCGAATTCGTTGAGCCAGGCGATAAAGGCGCGGCCTTCCTCGCGCGGCCAGCCGACGACATGCGAGGCGTGTGCGCCGGCATAGATCGCCTTGCGATGGTTGACCGGGTTTTCCCGCACCATGACCTGCCAGGCGCCGGGCAGCTCGGCTTTCATCTCCGCGGTCAGCGATTGGGTGGATACCGTCTCGCGCGAATAGACGAGGCTATGCTCGGCGACGAGCCCGTCGAGCTTCTGTTTGATGTCGTCGGGTAGCGCGTCGTAGGCCGCACGCATCGTGGCGAATTCGGTATTGCCGCCGGTGGGCGGGACAATCCGCCCGGAGAGCAGCGAACACAAGGACGGCACCGCCTTGAAGGAGCTGTCCGAGTGCCACAGGTAATTGCCTTTTTGATAGATCATCCGGCGGTCTTCGGCCGGGATCACGGTGCCGGTCTCGATGTCGAGGTTGGATTGCCGGGCGAAATGCGTCCCCTTGGCGGGGTTGGCCTTGCCCGAAGTTTCCAGAGGGCCGAAGCGCCGGCTGAACGCGATCTGGCCTTCGTCGTCGAGGCTCTGGTCGTGGGAGATCAGCACCCCGTACTCGTCGAGCGCGGCGCGGATTTCGGCGAACGTCGCGTTATCCATCGGCTTGCCGGTATCGACGCCGCCGATTTCGGCGCAAAACAGCGGGTGCAATTGCCTGACGGTGATGATCACGTCCCACTCCTGTTGGACCGCGGCGATCCCGGGCCGCCGCTCAACTGCAAACGGGGCGGGCGAAACGCCCGCATTCCGGGTTTAGATGTCGTCGAGCCGGTTCGACCAGCGCCGACAGAGATGATGCGCGATCGCCAGGGGCTGCGGCAGCGACAATTGGGTCGGGTCGTCCACGCCGGTGATGGCGCGCGCGACCATCTCGCGAACTTCCTCGCGCTCGAACCAACGCGCCTCGGCCAGTTCCTCCGGGTCGACGGTGATCTCTTCGCTGACGCCCTCGGCAATGAACCCCATCATCAGGGTCGAGGGAAACGGCCAAGGCTGCGCCGCGAGGTATTTCACCCGGCCGACGCGGATGCCGCTTTCCTCGCGCACCTCGCGCCGCACCGCCTCCTCCGGCGTCTCGCCCGGCTCCATGAAGCCGGCGAGGCAGGAGAAACGCAGCCCCGGGCGGCGCTTGTTGCGGCCCAGCAGCGCCTGTTCGCCGCGTACCACCAGCATGATCGTCACCGGGTCCGAGCGCGGGTAATGGCTCGCCCGGCAATTCGGGCAGCGGCGCGTCCACCCCGCGGATGAAACGTCGGTCGGGTTGCCGCACTGCGCGCAGAACCCGTGCCGCGCGTGCCAGTCGATCAGCGAGCGGGCCTCGGCGAGGATTGCGGCCTCGCCGGCCGGCACCAGCGGAGCGAGCGCGCGCACATCGACATTTTCGGCAGTGGCGTCGGAGCCGCTGTCGGCGCCGGTGGCATCGACCGCGAAATGAGCGCGGCCGTCATCGGCGATGCCGAGAAAGATGCAGGTCGCACCGGCCGCGATGTGCTCGCGCCACGGGTCGAGCGGCTGCCAATCGAGCGCCGGCTTCGCCATGTCGTGGATCGCCGGGCGCAAATCGTAAAGCGGCAGGATGCGGCTTTCCGGATCGGCGAGCAGCGAGGCCACCCATTCCTTGTCGCGCCGGCGCTCGCTGACCCGGTCGAGCGGGTTGCCGGCAAAGCAGTAGATTTCTTCCATCGCGTTGAAGGTTAGCGCATTTTCCGGCGAGCGGCACCTTTCCGCGCGCAGATCAGACGTCGATCAAACGACGGGCGGGGCCGGTCAAGCCGTCCCGCCGCCACCGCCCCGGGTCGGCGTCGCGCCGGGCGATCGCTTTGCACCTGCGATCTTCACCGGGCGTGCCTTCGGGCTACTGGTCGAGCCAGGCGTCCTCAAAGCGCCAGCCGTTGAAGATGCTGTTGACCATCGTCGTGATGCCGTGCACCCGCGGGTAGTGGCAGGTGGCCAGGTTGTAGCGATAGACGATCGGGCGGGCGCCGTCCTCGGTCAGGATCTTGTCGATATCCCACACGATCTTCTTGCGTTTTTCCGGATCGGCTTCCTCCGATTGCTGCACGAACATCTTCTCGACCTGGGGATTGCAGTAATTGGTGTAGTTGCGCTCCGAGCCGCAGGCGTAATGCTCAAAGAAATAAGCGTCCGGATCGTCGACCCCGCTCCCCGTCAGATTGCCCGCGACCGTGTAATCCTTGCGTGCGATCCGCGGAAACCAGTTGGCGGTCTCGACGACCTCAAGCTCGCCGTCGATGTAGATTTGTTTCATCTGGTCGATCAGGATCACGGCCGGGTCGCGATATTGCGCGATGTTGCGGGTCTGGACCTTGATCGCAAGCCGGTTGTTCGGTCCGTAGCCGTGCTTTTCCATCAGTTTGCGCGCCTCGGCGCGGCTGGCCTCGACGTCGGGGCCATAGCCCGGCAGGGTTTTCAGGATCTCGGGCGGCAGGCCCCACAAGCCCGACGGCGGCGACTGCATCGCGCCGCCGATCTGTCCCTGCCCTTCGGAGATGATGTCGAGAAAGGCCTTGCGGTCGATCGTCAGCATCATCGCCCGGCGGATATCGGGGTCGTTGAACGGCGGGTTGTCCCGATTGACCAGCAGGTTGAACGAAATCATCGTCGGATCGATTTCGCAGATCGCGGTCGGCGCCTGGCTTTTGATGTCGTGCGTCATCTGGACCGTGACCTCGTAGGGGAAGGTCATGTCGAATTTGCCGGCGATGAAGGCAAGGCTCTGGGTCGCGCGGTTCGGCACGATGGTCCACTCGACGCCGTCGAGATAGGGCCGCCCCGGTTTCCAGTAATCCGGGTTCTTGGCGAACTTGATGTACTCGTTCCGCTTGAATTCGACGAATTTGAACGGGCCGGTGCCAATCGGGTGCAGCCGCATCTCCGCCGGCGAGACATGGCACGGGTAGACCGGCGAATCGCCCGAAGCGAGCAGCATCAGCAAGGCCGGCTGCGGCCGCTTGAGGACGAAGGTCACCGCATAATCGCCGTCGACCACCACCTGATCGAGGTTCTGATACCAGGCCTTGCGCGGGTTGAGGCGGAGCTTTTCGTCGGACTTGCCGCTCAGCATGTCCCAGGTGCATTTGACATCCTTGGCGGTGAACGGCTTGCCGTCATGCCAATTGACGCCCTGGCGCAGCTTGAAACTGAGTTTGGTGTGGTCGTCGTTCCAGCTCCAGCTTTCCGCCAGCTCGGGCTGGATGAACTCCGGCCGGTTCTGCTTCTCGTGCTGGTTGAAGATAACAAGGTTGTTGAAAACGGCCATAAACGGCGCGATCGCCGAAACGGTGGCCTCTTCGTGGATCGAGCCGCTGGCCGGGCTGTCGCGATGATAGAGCCTGAGGATACCGCCCGATTTTTGCGCCGCCGCCGGATTGGCGACGAGCGTGACAAGCGCGCCGAGCAACAGCGCCAACGTGCGCAACTCCCCCAACATAGGCCGTCCTTCCCTGTTCACCTGGCCGGCGTCGGGCGCCGGGTCCCGGCATTATCCTATTCACCATCATCCCTCCCGGCGCGAGGCCGGGAGGGATGATCGCCATTTTTTTACAATGGTCTGCGAATTTTACAATTATTTGCCGTCGCGTTCGAGCGCCGCCTTGATCGCCGCCGGGTCGACCTTGATCGTGACCCCGGCGCGTTCCTTCTGGAGCTGCATCGCGACGCGGGAGTCGCGGCCGTCCCAGCCGCGGTTGAGCGCCGCGGTCAACTCGCCGTGCGCCAGGTTGGCCAGGGGCATCGGCACTTTCAATTCGCGGGCAAGCTCGGTGGCGAGCGTCACGTCCTTGTGGGCGAGGCGCAGCGCGAAATCGGGCGGATCGTAGCTGTCGGTGAGGAAGTGATCGCCGAGCGCATCGAAGGTGCGCCGCCTTCCGCCGGCGCCTTGCCGCACCGCCTCCCACAGCGCTAGCGGCTCGACCCCGGCCTTTACCCCCATCGTGAACACTTCGGCAAGGCAGGTCTGGATCGCATAGCCGGCGCAATTATGTACCAGCTTGGCCACCGAGCCGGCGCCGATCGGGCCGATATAGCGGGCAGCGTCGCCGATCGCGTCGAGCACCTTCTTGTGCCGGTTGAACTGCTGTTCGTCGCCGCCGATCCACAGCGCCAGCCGCCCCGACGCGGCGCCGCGCGGCCCGCCGCTGACCGGTGCGTCGAGCATGTAGACGTTTTTCTCGGCAAACTTGGCGTTGATCTGCCGCACCAGGGTCGGCGAGTTGGTCGACAGGTCGAAATAGGCGGTGTCCGGCTTGAGGCCGGCGAGAAGTCCGTTCGGGCCCAGCGCCACCGCCTCGACCTCCGGCGGGCCGGGGAGGGAGGTGAAGACCACCTCGACCTGTTCGGCGAGAGCCTTCGGGCTGTCGGCCCAGACCGCGCCGGCGGCAAGGTGGCGCTCGGCCGCCGCCCGCCTGATGTCGTGAACGACCAGCTCATAGCCGGCCTTTTGCAGATTCGCCGCCATGCTGGCACCCATCGTGCCAAGCCCGATGAAACCGACCTTCATTGCAACCTCCTTTACTCGTAACCTTCAGTGCGCGTTGACGCTGGCGCCCTCACCCGCCTCATGCCGGCAAGCCGGCACTCGGTACCCTCTCCGCCATGCGGGAGCGGGAAGGGTGAGGGTGCTAAGCAGCCAGAGACAGCGCTCCGGTCAGACCTTCGCGAACACGTCCTTGGCGACGAGCGCCGCGGTCATCGCCGCCGGCCAGCCGGCATAGAAGGCGAGGTGGGTGATGACCTCGGCCAGCTCGGTCTTGCTGAGGCCGTTGTTGAGCGCGCGCTCGAGATGGCCGACCAGCTGCTTCTCGCGGCCGAGCGCGATCAGGGTGGCGACGACGATCAGGCTGCGGTCGCGCTTCGACAGTTGCGGGCGTTCCCACACCTCTCCGAACAGCCACTTCTCGGTGTAGCCGATCAGGTCGGGAACGATCGCGCGGACCGCATCGCGAGCCGAAGAGGGTTGTGATTGGGCCATGAATTCCTCCGATTTTGGTTGGGGGCTGGATCGTGGATCACGCTAGCATGCCGCCGCTTGCGACGGCCACAGCCAAGCCTGCATGATGGCGATCCCGCCGGGCCCCTGCCTAGCGGTCCCCGGCGGGCGCGCCGGGTGCCGAAATCTCACAATCGATGGGAATGTCATGATGTCGATCCGCTTTGCCGTTGTCGCCGCGGCGCTTGGTTTTCTCGCCGCCGCTGCTGCTCTGCCCCTGCCGGCTGCGGCAGAGGAGGGCAAGACGATCGAGCTGGCGAACGGCCTCAAATACACCGACACCAAGCTCGGCACCGGGGAGGAAGCCAAATCCGGCTATCTCGTGTCGGTGCATTACACCGGGTGGCTGTGGAAGAACGGGGCCAAGGGCGCGCAGTTCGACAGCTCGCGCGACCGCGGCAAGCCGATCACCTTCAAGCTCGGCGCGCACGAGGTGATCCCCGGCTGGGAGCAAGGCATCGCCGGCATGAAGGTCGGCGGCCAGCGCACGCTGATCATCCCGCCCGAGCTCGGCTACGGCGCCAAGGGCGCGGGCGGGGTGATTCCGCCGAACGCGACGCTCTATTTCGAGGTCGAGCTGGTCAGCGCGCGGTAATCGCAATCGGGCCGAACCGGGAGGAAAAACGCTTGGGCTTTCGGCCGCGTGCCTGATTCAGCCTCGATCGCCGAGCGCCGCGGGCGCATTTCCGCCTGGTCGCCGCTCGCGCTGCCGATCTTCCGGGCAGTGTGGCTCGCCAGCCTGACCGCCAATATCGGGGTCTGGCTGGCGAATGTCGGCACCGCCTGGCTGATGACCGAGCTCCGGCCGACGCCGGTGATGGTGACCCTGGTGCAGACCGCATCGAGCCTGCCGGTCTTCCTGTTCGCGCTGCCGGCGGGGGCGCTGGGCGATGTCGCGGATCGCCGGCGGCTTCTGGTGGTTTTGCAGATCGTCTCGATGGTGCTGTCGGCGCTGCTCGGGTTGTCGACCGTTTTCGGTTTCACCTCTCCCGGGGTGATACTGGTCGCCTCGTTCCTGTTCGGGACGGCGCTCGCGTTCACGATGCCGGTGTTCCAGGCGATCGTGCCGGACCTCGTGCCGCGGACCGAGCTGGCGCCGGCCGTATCGCTCAACAGCATCGGCATCAATGTCGCCCGCGTCATCGGGCCTGCACTCGGCGGCATCGTCATCCTGAGTTGGGGCGCGGCCAGCCCGTTTTTTGTCAATACGTTGTTCTATCTCGCCGTCATCGCCGTTCTGCTGCGCTGGCTGCCAACGCTCGACCGCCCCCAGCAGACGCGCGAGTGGATGGTTGCCGCGATCGTCGGCGGCCTTCGCTACGCATTTGGCGATGCCGAGGTGCGGGCGACCCTGATCCGCTCGGCAGGGTACGCCTTCTGCGCCAGCAACTACTTTGCCCTGCTGCCGCTGATCGCGCGAAACCGGGTCGTCGGCGGCCCGGGGACCTATGGGCTGCTGCTCGGCTGCCTTGGCGTCGGCGGCATTGCCGCGGTGGTGATCCTGCCGCGGCTGCGGCTACGCTACACGCCCGACCGGATCGCGCGCGTCGGCAGCATCGCTTCGGCGGCATTGCTCGCCGCCCTTGCCGGCTCCGACACGCTTTGGCTGGCGATCCCCGTCCTGCTCGCGGCGGGGGCGGCTTGGGTGGCCGTGGTCGCGACGATAAATGTCGCGGCCCAGGTGACCCTGCCGGGCTGGGTCCGTGCCCGCGGGCTCTCGATTTTCATGATCGTGTTCAACGGGATGATGGCGCTGGGCAGCGCGTTCTGGGGCTTGATCGCCAGCGCCGTCGGAATCCCGCTGGCGATCGTTGCCTCCGCCGCCGTCTTGCTGACCTTCGATCTGGCGACGAGACGCTGGCGTCTGCCGGGCGACGACCGGCACCCGACCTAGGTCGCCAGCGCCTCATCGAGGTCGCGGATCAGGTCGTCGGCGGTTTCGAGCCCGACCGACAGGCGCACGACATCGGGGCCGGCGCCGGCGGCGAGGCGCTGCTCGTCGGTCAATTGCCGGTGGGTCGTCGAGGCCGGGTGGAGGATCAGGCTGCGGGTGTCGCCGATATTGGCAAGATGCGAGAACAGCCGCACATTCTCGACCAGCCTGACCCCGGCGTCGAACCCGCCCTTGACGCCGAAGGTGAAAACCGCGCCGGCCCCTTTGGGCAGGTATTTTTGCGCCAGCTCATAGTGCGGGCTGTCCTTGAGCCCGGCATAGGAGACCCAGGCGACCTTCGGGTGCACGGCGAGAAATTCGGCCACCTTGCGGGCATTCTCGACATGCCGGTCCATGCGCACCGGCAGGCTCTCGATACCGGTGATCGTCAGGAATGCGTTCATCGGCGACAGCGCCGGGCCGAAATCGCGCAGCGCGACCGCCCGCGCCTTGGTGGTAAAGGCGAAATCGCCGAAATTCTCGAAGAATTTGAGCCCGTGATAGGCCGGCTCCGGCTCGGTCAGGGAGGGGAAGCGGTCGCCCTGCGACCAGTCGAATTTCCCCGACTCGACGACGACCCCGCCCAGCGCATGGCCGTGCCCGGCAAGAAACTTGGTCGTCGAATGGCAGACGATGTCGGCGCCGAAATCGATCGGCCGGCACAGATAGGGCGTCGCCAGCGTGTTGTCGACGATCAGCGGGATGCCGGCCGCATGCGCAACGTCGGCGACCCGGGCGATGTCGACGACGATGCCGCCGGGATTGGCGAGGTTCTCGATAAAGATCGCCTTGGTCTTTGGGGTCAGCGCCCGGCGGAAATTGTCGGGATCGAGCGGATCGACGAAATGGCAGGTCCAGCCGAGCTTCTTGAACGACAGGCCGAACTGGGTCAGCGAGCCGCCATAGAGGTTGCGCGAGGCGATGAACTCGTCGCCGGGCTGCATCAGGGTGAAGAACACCAGGAACTGCGCCGCATGGCCCGAGGCCGCCGCCACCGCAGCGCGGCCGCCTTCGAGGCTGGCGACCCGCTCCTCCAGCACCGCGACCGTCGGGTTGGTCAGCCGCGAATAGATGTAGCCGAAATTGTGCAGGTTGAAGAGCGAGGCTGCATGGTCGACATCGTCGAACACATAGGCCGTGGTCTGGTAGATCGGGGTCGAACGTGCGCCGGTGGTCGGGTCGGGCGCAGCGCCGGCATGGATCGCCCGGGTTTCGAACCCATAGCTGAAATTCTGCGAGGCGCTGGGCCGCTCCTTCACCTGACGTGGGCGCGGGGCCTGCGGTGCACGGTTCTGGATGATGCCGCTATTGACCCCGCTCCACGACAGCTCGCCGCCGAGCCGGCCGAACTCGATCTTGGGGCAGCGGTTCATGATGACTTCGATGCCGGCGGCCTCGGCGGTGGCCGCCGCCTCGTCGTTGCGGATGCCGAGCTGCATCCACACCACCTTGGCGCCGATCGCGATTGCCTCCGCGACGACCCCCGGCGCCTCGCGCGCGGCGCGGAACATGTCGACCATGTCGATCTTGTCGGGGATGTCGCGGAGCGAGGCGTAGACGGTCTCGCCAAGCAAGGTCTGGCCGGCAATGCCGGGGTTCACCGGGATCACCCGGTAGCCCTTGCCCTGCAGGTACTTCATCACGAAGTAGCTGGGCCGATTCCAGTTCGACGACGCGCCGACCATCGCGATCGTGTGAACCCGTTCGAGGATCGAGCGGATCTTCGCGTCGGAGTAGGGGATGGGTTCGAGATCGGCCATGGAGCGCTCCATACAACAGCGCACCCATTCTATACCCCGTGCGCGACCTCCCGCTCGTCATTCCCGCGGAAGCGGGAACCGAGAGCCTGTGCTAGCCACCGACTCTCCGCTTCCGCCGATCGGCGGGTCGACTGGCGCGATGGGTGTCAGCTCTGCAGCTTCCATCCGATGAAATCGCACACCGCGCGGCCCATGACGAGTTCGAGGTCGCGGCCTTTGAGCCACGGCATCTCCTCGGTGAACATCGTCACGCATTCCTTCCACGAGCACGGCATGCGGGTGATGTCGGTGCCCCAGAACGAACGTTGAGGCCCGAAGGTCTCGACGATCTGCTGCGTGTATTTGTGGATGTTGCGATAGGGGTAGCGCTGGCTGGAATTGCCCGGCGCGCCGGTGCATTTGACCGCGACGTTGGGGTGCTTTGCCAGCGCCAGCAGCGCCGCCTGGTTGCCGTGGGCCGCGTCGTCGCTGCCGCCGCGCACCCGGGCATAATGGTCGATGAGGAGCTTGAGGCCGGGATGCCGCTCGGCGATCTGCCCGACCAGCGGCAGGTAGTTCGACGCCATCAGCGCGATCGGGATGCCGGCCTTCTCCGCCGCCGGCCACAGCCAGTCCATCGTCCCGTCGGTCATCCAGTTGGCCTGGTGCGGCGCGGTGAACGCGTAGCGCAGGCCGAGCATTCCCGGACGCTGCTTCCAGGTGTCGATCAGGCCGCGGTTCTCGGGCTTGTCGAGCGGGAAATTGCCCAGAATCGCGAAGCGGTTCGGGTATTTGGCGGCGGCTTCCTCGGAGATCTTGCCCGAGTTCGGGTCCCAACCCGGCGGGTGCAGCAGGCAGGCGCTGACCCCGGCGGCATCCATGTCGCGGATGCATTCCTCCGCCGTATAGGAATTCACCTGGCGGTGCATCGGGTTGGTCGGCGGCCCGGCCGACCAGATATGGACCTGTGCGTCGACGATGAGCATGGCGTTCCTCCTACACGTTGCAGTCCGCAGGTGGGCAGAGCGCGGCGAAGCCCACCATCGGCAAAGAAGGGCGGGCTACGCTTTGCCAACCCGCCCTACAGGTCACAGCTTCCAGCCGATCCAGTCGCACAGCGCGCGGCCCATGACGAGCTCGAGGTCGCGGCCCTTGAGGAACGGCATTTCCTCGGTGAACATCGTCACGCATTGCCGCCACGAACACGGCATGCGGGTAATGTCGGTGCCCCAAAACGTGCGCTCGGGGCCGAACCGATCGAAAATCTGCTCGGTGTATTTGTGGATGTTCTTGTACGGGTAGGGGTGGCTTGAATTGCCCGGCGCGCCGGTCGCCTTGACCGCGACATTAGGGTATTTGGCGAGCGACAACAGAACTTGCTGGTTGGAATGTGCCTCGTCGTCCGTTCCGGCGCGGTTGCGGCCGTAATGGTCGATGATGAGCTTGAGCCCCGGGTGGCGCTCGGCGACCTGGCCGACGGTCGGCAGAAAACTCGACGCCATCAGCGCGACCGGGATCTGCGCCTGCTCGCAGGCCGGCCATAGCCAATCCATCGTGCCGTCGGTCGGCCAGTTCGCCTGATGCGGCTGCAGCAGCGCAAAGCGCAGGCCAAGCATGCCCGGCCGGCTTTTCCACCCGGCGATCAGGTCGCGGCTTTCGGGCTTCTCGACCGGGAAATGGCCGAGGATGGCGAATTTGTCGGGGTATTTCGCCGCCGCGGCCTCGGCGACGGCAACGCAGTCGCTGTCCCACCCGGGCGGGTGGACGAGGCCCGCATCGACCCCGGCTGCCGCCATTTCGGCCATGCACTCCTCGGCGGTGAAATGCGACACCTGGCGGTGATGCGGCGGTGGCGCGCCCTTGGTCCACAGATGGATTTGTGCGTCGACGATCAGCATGGCGTTTCCCCTCGATGACGTCCCTTATCGCCGATGCTACGCGATCCGACGAGGATTGGGGTAGTGCAGCGGCGCGAAATGCGCCAGCGCAGATGCGTTCGCGCCCGAGCGGTATGGGTATCTTAACCTTTGATCCGTATGCGCTGAGCCAGGCCTCAAAGAAAGAACCGGCCTGTGTATGAGCCTATATATGAGATCGTCAATCGCCTCGGCCCGGTAGCGCAGGAACTGCTCGCGGCGTGGTCTCGCCTTCCGGCGAAAGATTGCGTGCCGGATCGCAAGAGCTTTGATCCGATGTCGATCGTGCGCATCCTGCCGATCGTCAGCTTGCTGCAGCGCACGGGGCAGCACGAATGGCGGTTCCGGCTGGTGGGAACCGAAATCGAGAGGCGGTGGAGACGGCGATTCACCGGGCTGAACTATATCGAAGCCGTGTCGCCTCAAGCCGGCGTCATCATGCTGCACGAATTCAACAGCGTCGTCGGATGCCCGTGCGGCTCGCTCGCCATGCGCCATGTGCAGTTCGATTCAGGCCGCATCGAGACCTACGAGACACTGCGCCTGCCGCTGCGCGCCGATGACGGCAGCGTCAGCTTGATCCTGAGCTGCAGTGGCGAACTCCACGACCGGACTGCCGTCATCGATCGGCTGCGCGAAATCGTGACGATCCCCGAGCAGCAATTTTTTGACATCGGCGCCGGCTGCCCCGACCGCGGGGCGCTCGCGCAAGCCGGCGCCCCGCGATCTGACCACTGAGCGAAGAGCTCAGCGCTGCATGCCCTCGGCGCCGGCGGGGACGTCGTAAAAGGCGAGGGTCATCGACACGCTGGTGTAGAAGCCCATCAGACAGATCACGTCGGTGATGCCGACATGGCCGAGCGCCTCGACCGCGCGGTCGTAGAGCCCCTTCGACACCCAGCGCGACTCCGACAGGCACTTCGCCATCTCGTAGATGACCTGCTCGCGCTTGTCGTCGAACGAGGTCGGCAGACCCGAAAGCAGCGCCTCGACCTTGTCCGCCGGCAGCCCGGCCGCCTTGCCTGCGCGCTCGTGCGCGTTGGTCGGGTAGATCGAATGCCACTTGCTGTTGATGATGACGACGGCGATCTCGCGCTCGCGCTCGCTCAGCGAATAGCCGGTGCGGAAATGCGCGCCCAGCGGTCCCATCACCTTCGCCAGCTTCGGGTTATGCACATAGATCTTGTTCGGGCCGGGAAGGCGGCCACGGCTTTGGATCAGCGCGTTGTAGCCTTCCTGCTGTTCCGGGGTCATCTGGTCGTAGGGGATTTCGGCATAGCGGCCAAAGGTCGGGGTGTCGGCCATCGCTTGGGTCTCCTCCTCATGGTTGCGGCGTTGGTTCGCCCCACAATAGCGGCTGATGCGGCCCGGGGCGAGACGACGCGCGTGCGGCGTCGCCTTCAGCACCCCTGATATGCCTGATTCGCAGAGGAGTGATGTTGCGAAGCATTCGCAACTTTGCTACATATGTCGCACTCCCGCCCAGAGGCGCGCATGTATATCTGCCTGTGCAATGCCCTCACCGATCGCGATGTCCGCGCCCACAGCAACGGCGGCTGCTCGGTGGCGATGGTCTACCGCTCGCTCGGCTGCGAGCCGCAATGCGGAAAATGCGTCCCCTTCGTCCGTCAGATGCTGCGCCAGCAACCGGCGGCGCAACCCGAGGCCGGCGGCGACGATTAATAACGCGCGCTGTTAGCTTCCCAGGTTAAGCTCTCCCGCTCACCTTGTGGAGGCCGACGTGCAAGGCGATCCGACCGTCATCCAGCATTTGAACGCGGTCCTTAAAAACGAGCTGACCGCCATCAACCAATACTTCCTGCATGCCCGGATGCTGAAGCATTGGGGGGTGACCAAGCTCGGCGACTGGGAATACAAAGAGTCGCTCGACGAGATGAAGCACGCCGACCGGCTGATCAATCGCATTCTGTTCCTGGAGGGACTGCCCAACCTGCAGGATTTGGACAAGCTGCTGATCGGCGAAAGCGTGCAGGAAATCCTCGAATGCGACCTGAAGCTCGAACAGGCGGCAATGCCGCGGCTGCGCACGGCGATCGTCCACTGTGAAAGCGTGCGCGACTTCATCAGCCGCGAGCTGTTCGAGGCGATCCTCGACAGTGAGGAAGAGCATGTCGACTTCCTCGAGACCCAACTCGGGCTGATCCCGAAAGTCGGGATCGAAAACTATATCCAGATGCAATCCGAACCCGCCGCATAGGCCCGCCCCGCGACTACTTCGCCGCAACAAGCTCCGCTCGACGGTTTTCCGGCGCGGCGAGAACCATCGGGAATTTAAGGACGAAGACCGCGCCGCCGCCCGGTCGGTCGGCGACCGAGACGGAGCCGCCGTGGCGCTCGGCGATCCGGGCGACGATCGAGAGGCCGAGCCCGGCGCCGCCCTGGCGCCGGCGATCGCGCCGCCAAAACCGGCGGAAGATGTGGGCGCGGTCGGCAACCGGCACGCCCGGCCCGCGATCGCAGACCGAGATGGCGCCGGCCGGATCGATGCGGATGTCGACCGTCGTGTGCGGCGCGGTATGAGCGAGCCCATTCTCGATCAGATTGCGCACCGCGCGGCCGATCATGTCGGCGTTGCCCCGCACCAGCACCGGCTTGTCAACGCCGGTAACCGCGAGCCTTTTATCCTGAGCCACAGCAAGCGGAGCGAGAAACGCGGCGACTTCGGTCGATAGGGCAACGAGGTCGGCAGTCTCGCCGCGCCCGATCGCGAACGTGTCGAGTTCGGCCAGTTCAAGGAGCTGGTTGACCAGCCGGCTCATGTTGGCAACGTCGTTGCGCAGCGCCCGCGCCAGCTCGCGGTCGGCGATCATGTCGATCTGGGTGCGCAGGATGGTGAGCGGCGTGCGCAGCTCATGGGCCGCATCGGCGGTGAACTCGCGCTGGCCGCGGAGCCCGTCTTCGAGCCGGTCGAAAGCATGGTTCACCGCCCGCACCAGCGGCTGGATCTCGCGCGGCATGCCGGTCTCGGGCAGGCGCAGATCGGTGTGGCTCGGGTCGATCATCTCCGCCAGGGTCGAAGCGGCGACGACCGGCCGCAGCGCCCGGCGGATGATGACCACATCGATGCACAGCAGCAGCAGCAGGATCGGCGCGGTGACCCAGCCGACCCGGGTGAAGAAATCGGCGACGATGTCGTCGATCAGCACATCGCGATGGGCCAGGTCTTGCGCTACCTGGATCCGCAAGGCGCGGCCGGCCGCTTCGACGGGCAAGCTGACGCCGTAGATGTTCGAGTGGCCGCTGCGCTCGCGGAAGTAGACCGGCCCATCGCCGCGCGGCGGTGTCAGCGTGATCGGCCGGTGCCCCGAAAGCGAAGAGAACAATACGCTGCTCTCGTTGTCGAGCACGGCATAAGCATAGCGCCCGTATGCCTCGGAATAGAGCTCGGTGAGCGGACCCGGCAGGTTGAGGCGCAACGCGCCATCCGCGGCGGTGTCGACATAGCGGAGGATTTCGGCGGCCTGCTCGCGCAGCGCCCCGTCGTGCAGCACCTGCGCCGCGCGCTGGAGCATCAGATAGAGCGCCAGCGGCATCAGGATCGAGGTGGCGATGATCGCCACCAAATGCAGCGCGATGGTGCGCGCGACGACGGAGCGGAAGCGAAACATCTACGGTTCTTCGCCGATCATGTAGCCGACGCCGCGCACCGTATGCACCTGAACCGAGGCGCCGGTTTCGGCGAGATGGCGGCGCAGGCGGTGGACATGAACCTCGACCGCATTTGAGCCCACCTCCGAAGAGCCGTAGAGGCTGGTTTCGAGCTGCATCTTGGCGACGACCCGTCCGCTGCGCCGCAGCAGATGCTCGAGCACGGCGATTTCGCGCGCCGAGAAGGCAATCGGCCGGTCACCGACGAAGACCTGGCGAGCCACGGTATCGAGGGTCAGGTTGCCGAGGCGCAGCGCCAAGCCGAGGAGGTTGCCCGGGCGGCGCAGCAACGCCTGCAGGCGGGCCACCAGCTCTTCCAGGGCGAATGGCTTGACAAGGTAGTCGTCGGCCCCGCTTTGCAGTCCGGTGACGCGATCCTTCAGGCTGCCATGCGCGGTCAGGATCAAAACCGGGGTCGCATCGCCGTGTCCGCGCATTTCGGTGAGCACGGCAAGGCCGTCCGCATCGGGCAGGCCGCGATCAAGCACGATAATATCCCAGCGGCCGTTATTGAGCGCCCCGATGGCGTCCTCGGCCGTGGTCATGACATCGACCTCGAAGCCGGCTCCGGCCAACCCCTGCTTCAACAGAGCGGCAAAGCGCTCGTTGTCCTCGACGAGCAGCAATCTCATCGGTTGACCTCCCGGGTCGATGGCCGATGAGACTATATCCTAAATGAAGACACCGGATCCTAAATGAAGACGCTGGGCGGCAGCCGTGATCGGCTCGACGCGGCCCGGATTTAGATCGCGTCGAGCTGCCAGGCGACGTCGTTGGCGATGCCCCAGAGATAGCCGATCTCGCTTTGCCCGACTAGCACCGAAGCTCGGCCCTGGTGGCGCCAGTACAGCAGGTTCAAATCCTGTCGCTTGTCGAAAGTCGGGGAGATGTCCGGCTGCTTCGACGAGCCGATGATCAGGGTCAGCGGCCCGATCGCCTTGTTGTCGGTGGTATAGATCAGCTGCGCCGCCGGCCGTCCTTCGACCACGACCAGACGGGCGCCGCGAAAGCTCAGACCCCACGGCTTCAGATCGGGCAGGCGCACCTGCTGCGGCAGGCTCTGGCTGATCTTCTGCAGCGCCTCGCCGTTATCGCCGCTGGCGGGGACATCGACCAGCGTCTCGCCGCCGGCGTTGACCATCAGCTTGTAGTTCCCGGCGGCGTTGTCGAGCCAGCTATTGATCGACGCGGTCTGGACCTGACGGTCGGTGGGCCGGGCTGTCGGCACCAGCAAACCGTTGCCGTAATAAGTCAGGGAGCCGCCGACGAGAAGGCCGGCAATCCCGGCCGCAAGCGCAAGCCCGACATACCGGCGTCGCGGCGCCGGCGCGGGTGTGCGGCGGCGGGTCGGCAGGGCGACGATTTCGGCCTCGATCGCCACGGCGGTTTCGCCGCGCGCCGCCGCGATCAGGCGCTCCGGCACCGGCTCTTTGGCGATCTCCTCGAATGCGGCGCGCAGCAAGGTCGCCGATTCGGCAAGCGCCAGCAGCCGGTCGCGCATCGCCGGGTCCGCATCGAGCCAAGCCTCGACATGAGCCCGCTCTCCGGCGTCGAGTTCGCCGTCCAGATAGGCGATGAGCGATTCGTCACTGTGCTTCTGCATCTTTCGCACTCCTGCGCTCGCCGCCGCCAACGTCGATCAGCTGCTGCAAGGCGATCCTCGCCCGGGCAAGGCGGCTCATGATCGTGCCCACCGGCACGCCCGCCACCTCGGCTGCCTGCTTGTAGCTGAGCCCCTCGACGGTCACGAGCATCAGCGTCGCGCGCTGGTCGGGCGGCAGGAGCAATATTGCCCGCCGCGCCTCTGCCAGCGCGAGCCGCGCCTCGACCCGCCGCACCGGCTCATCCGTACCGAGTCGCTCCTCGGCAATGTCTCCATCCTCCTTGCGAACCTCTCGGGCGCGGAGCTGGTCGATCCAAATCGTTTGAACGATGCGGAACATCCAGCTGTCAAACCGCGTTCCTTCCTGAAACTGATGCTCCCGCGCCAACGCCCTCTCGCAGGCTGCCTGGACCAGATCGTCGGCCTCGACCGCCGACCGGGTCAGACCCGCAGCGAACCGCCGCAGCCGCGGCAGCACCGCGATCAGCTGATCGCTGAACCGCGCGCTCACCGGCTCCACGGACGTAACCGCGACCTGTGGAACCAAGCGGTCGGGCGATTTCCTCTCATTCCAACGCAGCGACAACGTTCGAACCTCCGGAATATTCCCCGGGGTGCCCGCCGGGCTGCGGTGGGCAGCCTTTTTCTCATCCGATCTCCGGGCCGCGGGATATGCCTGCGCGGGCGGCGCCTTTGCGCCGGCAGCGCGAGCGGCGCAACGACCAAGCTTATCACGCAGCCGAAATTTGACGGAAGCGTGGCGCACAGTTCACTGACGGATGGGCTCGATTTCGGTGGCGGCCCGTTAAACTGCATAGCCGGCTTCGCTCACCCGCACTTCACAATGACCCTACCCCGCGGCATTGTGCGGGCTTGGCAACAACACCGCCGATAGAGGACGGTTGCGCGATGAAGGTCGCGGTCGTCAAGGAAAGGCGCGCTTTCGAGCGTCGCGTGGCGGCATCGCCCGATACGGTCAAGCAGATGGCCGGATCGGGGCTCGATGTGGCGGTGGAGGCAGGTGCCGGCGAAGGCGCCTGCTTTGTCGATGCGGCCTATCGGGCCGCCGGCGCAACGATCGCCGCGGATGCGGCCGCTGCGCTCGACGGTGCCGATATCGTGCTCAAGGTGCAGCGCCCGCTGCTCGGCGGCGGTGGCGGCGAGCCCGACGAGCTGAAGCTGATCAAGAAAGGCGCCGCGCTGGTCGGCTTGTTGTCGCCGCTGCAAAATCCCGACGATGTCGCCGCCTATGCCAAGGCCGGCATCGCGGCGATGGCGATGGAGCTGATCCCCCGGATCACCCGGGCGCAAACGATGGACGTGCTGTCGTCGCAGGCCAATCTCGCCGGCTACAAGGCGGCGCTCGACGCCGCGGCGACGTTCGGCCGCGCGATGCCGATGATGATGACGGCGGCCGGCACGATCAAGGCGGCGGGGGTGCTGGTGATGGGGGCAGGGGTCGCCGGGCTGCAGGCGAGCGCGACGGCGCGGCGGCTCGGTGCGGTGGTGCTGGCGACCGATGTGCGCGCCGCCGCCAAGGAGCAGGTCGAGAGCCTCGGCGCCACGTTCATCAGCGTTGACGAGCACGCGGCAAAAAGCGCCGAGACCGCCGGCGGCTATGCCCGCGAGATGGGCGAGGACTATCAGCGCCGCCAGCACCAGATCATTACCGACACGCTGAAGCGTATAGATATCGTGATCTGCACCGCGCTGATCCCGGGGCGCAAGGCGCCGATCCTGCTGACCCGCGAGATGCTCGACGTGCTCGCGCCGGGCTCGGTGGTCGCCGATATCGCCGTCGAGTCCGGGGGCAATGTCGAAGGCAGCAAGCCCGAGGAAACCGTGACCACGGCAAACGGGGTCAAGATTGTCGGGTACGCCAACGCGCCGGCGCATATCGCCGTCGATGCGAGCCTGCTCTACGCCCGCAACCTCTTCGCGTTTCTGGCCCTGCTCGTCGATAACGAGAAGAAGCTGCGCATCGACACGTCGGACGAGATCGTCAAGGCGGCGCTGCTGACCCTCGACGGCGCGGTGGTCAACCCGGCGCTGATTCCGCCGGAAACCGCTGCTTCCCCTTCCAACAGCTGACGGAGACGGCATGGCGGATCCCGCCTCGCTCGCTCAACGCGCCGGCGAGCTCGCCGGCAATGCCAAGACGCTAGGGCTCGATCTCGACGCGTTGGCCCACCAGCTGACGACGCTGCCGCCGGCGGCTCATGCCGGCTCGCCGTTCGTGTTCGAGCTGACGGTGTTCGCGCTCGCGGTCTTTGTCGGCTACTACGTGGTGTGGCGGGTGACCCCGGCGCTGCATTCGCCGCTGATGAGCGTCACCAATGCGGTGTCGAGCGTCATCATCGTCGGTGCGCTGATCGCCGCCGGCCCGTATGGGATCAGCTTTTCCAAGGTCATGGGCTTTGTCGCCGTGACCCTCGCCGCGGTCAACATTTTCGGCGGGTTTATCGTCACCCAGCGCATGCTGCAGATGTTCCAAAGAAAGAAATAGCGGTGGGCGAAAGCTATTCGGCCTTTCTGTACCTGATCGCCTCGATTTGTTTCATCATGGCGTTGCGGGGCTTGTCCTCGCCGGACACGGCGCGGGGCGGGAACCTTTACGGCATCGTCGGCATGGTGATCGCGATCGCGACCACCCTCGCGACGCCGCAGGTGGTCAGCTACTGGTTTATCATCGCCGGCGTGCTGATCGGCGGCGCGATCGGCACCTACATCGCCCGCAACATCCAGATGACGGCGCTGCCGCAACTCGTCGCCGCGTTTCACAGCCTGGTCGGGCTGGCGGCGGTCTGCGTCGCCGCCGCGGCGTTTGCCGCGCCCGCGGAATTCGGCATCGGCGTTCCCGGCAACATCCACGGCGCCAGTCTCGTCGAGATGGGGCTTGGCCTCACCATCGGCGCGATCACCTTTACCGGCTCGATCGTCGCCTTTGCCAAATTGCAGGGGCTGGTGTCGGGCGCGCCCCTGGTCTTCAAGGGACAGCACCTGCTCAACGCCGTGCTGGGCATTGCGCTGATCGTGCTGATCGTGCTGTTCGCGCTGACCGGCTCGGCGCCGTTGTTCGTGCTGCTGGTGTTGCTGTCGCTGGCCTTCGGCTTTCTGTTGATCCTGCCGATCGGCGGCGCCGACATGCCGGTGGTGATCTCGATGCTGAACTCGTACTCGGGCTGGGCGGCCTGCGGCATCGGCTTCACCCTGTCGAACAGCCTGTTGATCATCACCGGGGCGCTGGTCGGCTCATCGGGCGCGATCCTCAGCTACATCATGTGCAAGGGGATGAACCGCTCGATGATCAACGTCATCCTCGGCGGCTTCGGCACCGAGGGGGGCGCGGTGCCGAGCGGGCCCGGGGTCGGCGACCGCATGGTGAAATCGGGCAGCGCCGAGGACGCCGCCTTTATCCTGAAGAATGCCGGCTCGGTGATCATCGTGCCCGGTTACGGCATGGCCGTGGCGCAGGCGCAGCATGCGCTGAAGGCGATGGCCGATCTGCTGAAAAAGGATGGGGTCAAGGTGAGCTACGCGATCCACCCGGTCGCCGGGCGCATGCCGGGGCACATGAACGTGCTCCTGGCCGAAGCCAATGTCTCCTATGACGAGGTCAAGGAGCTGGACGAGATCAACCGCGACTTTGCCTCGACCGATGTCGCCTTCGTCATCGGCGCCAACGACGTGACCAATCCGGCGGCGAAGACAGACCCCTCGTCGCCGATCTATGGCATGCCGATCCTCGATGTCGAGCACGCCAAGACCGTGCTGTTCGTCAAGCGCTCGATGGCTTCGGGCTATGCCGGGGTCGAGAACGAGCTGTTCTTCCGCGACAACACGATGATGCTGTTCGGCGACGCTAAGAAGATGTGCGACGAGATCGTCAAGGATCTGGAGTAGCTGGGACCGTCACGGCGCGGCGCCGCGTTCTTTGGCCGGTAGTGAAAGGCCAATCGCCTCGTTATGCTCGCACCAGCGGTCAGGCGAGCTAGTACCCCTCGCGCTCCATGCGTTTGCGCAGGAGCTTGCGGTACCGGCGCACCGCCTCGGCCTTTTCGCGGGCGCGCCGTTCCGAAGGCTTCTCGTAATTGCGCCGCAGCTTCATTTCCCGAAACACGCCCTCGCGCTGCATTTTCTTCTTCAGGGCCCGGAGAGCCTGATCGACGTTGTTGTCGCGGACGAGGACTTGCACGGGCGCATTGCTCCATAGTGAAGGCTACCGACCCTTACCGTAGCATCCTTAACCCGGGCTGTGAAGCCGCACCGGCAGCTTTACGCGACGGGGTAGGCATCTCATATTTACCGCATGGCTTTGTTGAAGATCGCCCGCATGGGGCATCCGGTGCTGCGCGCGAGCGCTGCGCCGGTCGAGGACCCGGCGGCGCCGTGGGTGCGGCGGCTCGTCGAGGACATGCTCGAGACGATGGAGGATGCCGGCGGCACCGGCATCGCCGCGCCGCAGGTCCACGCGCCGCACCGGATCGTCGTCTTCCAGGTTGCCGGCGAACGCATCAGCGATTTGCCGGGGGACGGCGAGCAGGACCTCACCGTGCTGATCAACCCGGTGGTCGAGCCGATCGGCCAGGACATGGTGCTGGGATGGGAAGGGTGTCTGTCGGTGCCGGGGCTGCGCGGGGTGGTGCCGCGGTATCTGCGGGTGCGCTATCGCGGCGTGGGCCTCGATGGCGAAACCATCGAACGCGAGGCCGCCGGGTTTCATGCCCGCGTCGTCCAGCATGAATGCGACCATCTCGACGGGATCCTCTACCCGCAGCGGATGACCGACCATCGGCTGCTGGTCTACCTTGAGGAATTGCAGCGCCATCCGATCGATCTGGCGGCCTTCGTCAACGGCGAGGCGGGATGAAGAGCCCGTTCGCCGAACGCGCGCGCGACCGCCTGATCGAGGCGATGCTGCCCGATGTCGCGTTCGACGGCTGGTCGCGTGCCACCTTGCGGCTGGCGGCGCAGCAGACCGGCATCCCGCCGCAGGAGGCTGAGGCGCTGTTTGCCCGCGGCGCGCCCGATCTCGTCGCGGGGTTCAGCCGCTGGGCCGACCGGCGCATGCTTGACTGGATCGAGGCGGCGCCGTCCGAAAACCGCAGTGTTTCGGCGCGGGTGCGGCTGGCCCTGGACTTGCGTTTCGAGGTGGTGGCGCCGTGGCGCGAGGCGGTCCGCCGGGGGCTGGCGGTGCTGGCGCTGCCGCCGCACGCAGCGCTGGGCGCACGTCTTGTCTACGAGACGGTCGACGGCATCTGGTATGCCGCCGGCGATGCCGCGACCGATTTCAGCTTCTATACCAAGCGCGCGACCTTGGCCGGGATCTACGGCGCGGCGTTGCTGTACTGGCTCGACGATCGTTCCGAGGGCTTTGTCGAAACCCGGGCTTTTATCGACCGCCGGTTTGTCGATTTGAAGCATATCGGCGATATGCGGCACCGGGTCGAAGCCGCCTGCGCGCGCCTGCCGAACCCGCTGCGGATGCTGCGGCGGTCAGCGCGCTAGCCGAAAGGTCGCGCAAGGTCTAGACGCCAGGCGGTCGCGTCACCTGCATGCTCTGACGCGCTTCCATGCGATCGACCCAGGCGGCAAGCGCCGGCAATTCGGCGAGCTGGGCCTGACCTTCGGCGAATTTCTTGAAGTAGCACAGCGGCGGGATGACCATCAGGTCGGCCAGGCTGATGCGCTCGCCGGCAAGGAACGGCTGGTCGCCGGCCAAGCGGGCGATTTCCGCGAGGCAGAGCTGCACCTGCGGCAGCGAAGCGGCGACCTTGGCCTCATCGGTGGGCAGGCCGAGACGGGGGGCGACGATCCGCGGGAACAGCACGCCGCCGACCAGGCTCGGCGCCAGATAGGCGTCGACGACGCCCATGATCTGGTTCATCCGAGCGAAGGGGTGCAGCTCCAGCGGCTGCAGCGGCGCCGCAGCGAACGCCTCGTCGATATAGCGCAGGATCGCCTGGGTCTCGTACAGCGCGAAGCCGTCGTGCTCGAAGGCGGGCACCCTGCCGAACGGATGGCGCGACCGGTGCGGCTCCTCGCGGAATTCGTGCGGGGAGACATTCACCAGTTCGTGCGCAACCCCCTTCTCGGCGAGCGCCAGCCGGGCGCTCCATACATAAGGGCTCATCGGGGGGCCATAGACGATCGGCCGCGCCATCTTTGCTCTCCCTGCCGCAAACGCGCGCGGAAGATGTCAGCAGCGCGGTGGCGTGGTCAAGGCGATCGGGAAGCCGCCGAACTCAGTTCACCACCCGCCACTGGCCGTCGGACTGCCGGCAGGCAGTGCCGAACACATCGCGGCCGCTGCTGCTCGACTTGTACTCGCGGCAGGTCTGCCCGGCCGAATTGGTGAAGGCCGGCTTGCTGGTATAGGTGATGCCCGCAGCCGCGCTCGACGTTGACGATGGGGCGGGCGGGACTGCCATGGCCTGCGGCGCGGCGGGTGTGTAGGTCGACGGCGCCGGCGTCGGTGCGCTGGGGGCCGGCGGGTAATAGGCATAGGCC
>DASQGR010000207.1:0-10587 GCA_035632515.1 Allostellaceae bacterium
GACGATGCCGGTTTCCGGGTCGATCTCCACCTCGCAGACATGGACGCCGTTGGGAAAGGTCGGCGCCGGCGGGGTGAAATGCCCGCTCTCGGCAAAGCCCGGTTCGAGGTCGGTGGGGAGCTGCGCCGGGTTGAACGCGGCGCGGGCGACCGCATCGAGGGTAACCTTGCGGTCGGTGCCGGCGATGGTGAATTCACCTTCGGCAAACGCGATATCGGCCGCGGCCGCTTCCAACAGGTGCGCGGCGATGCGCTTGCCCTTGTCGATCAGCTTGTCGGCGGCATGGATGAGGGCGGCGCCGCCGACCGGTATCGAGCGCGAGCCGCCGGTGCCGCGGCCAAAGGCGATGGCGGCGGTGTCGCCCTGCACCACGCGGATATGGTCGAGGTCGAGGCCGAGCCGCTCCGCCGCGAGCTGGGCGTAGGCGGTCTGGTGTCCCTGCCCGGATGATTGCGAGCCGATGAGGATCGTCAGCGTGCCGCTGGGGTCGAAGCGCAGCTCGGCAAACTCGTCGGGCGGAAATCCGGACTGCTCGATATAGACCGCCTGTCCCAGCCCGCGGTAACGCCCGCGCGCCTGTGCTGCCGCCCGACGCGCGGCGAACCCCGCGAGATCGGCCGCGCCCAGTGCCTGGTCGAGGTTGCGGGCGAAATCGCCACTGTCATAGGTGAGGCCGAGCGGGGTCGCATAGGGCATCGCCGCGGCGGGGATCAGATTGCGGCGGCGCAACTCGTCGGGCGCGACCGCGAGCCGCCGCGCGGCGACATCGAGCAGCCGCTCCAGCGCATAGGCCGCCTCCGGCCGCCCGGCGCCGCGATAGGCGTCGACCGGCACGGTATGGGTGAAGACGCCCTTGACCGCGACGTGGATCGCCGGAATCGCATAGACGCCGCTATGCATGACCGCGCCCGAAAAGGTCGGTATTTCCGGCGCAAAATTGGACAGATAGGCGCCCATATTGGCAACCAGCTCGACCGAGAGGCCGAGGCATTTGAGGTCGGCGTCGAGCGCCAGGTCGAGCCGGGTGACGTTGTCGCGGCCTTGCGTGTCGGTCATGAACGAATCGGCGCGCTCGGGGACCCATTTGACCGCGCGGCCCACCCGCCTTGCCGCCCACAACACCAGCACGTGCTCGGGATAAAGAAACAGCTTCATCCCGAAGCCGCCGCCGACATCGGGGGTCACCACGCGGATGCGGTTCTCCGGCATGTGGAAAACATGCTCGGCGAGCAGGTTGCGGATGAAATGCGAGCCCTGGGTCGAGCTCCACAGCGTATAGGAATCGTCGCCCGGATCGTATTCGCCGATCGCCCCGCGCGGCTCCAGCGAGTTGACCACGACGCGGTTGTTGACGAGCGTCAGCGACACCCGGTGCCGCGCCTGGCCCGCCGCCAGCGCGACTGCCGCGGAGTCGCCGATCTCCCAGTCGAAAGCGAGGTTGCCCTTGGCCTCGTCCCAGACCTGCGGCTGGCCAGGGTCGAGCGCCGCCGCGGTAGCGACGACCGACGGCAGCGGCTCGTAATCGACCGCGACAAGCTCGGCCGCGTCGCGCGCGGCGGCCGCGCTGTCGGCGACGACCATCGCCACCGTATCGCCGACATGGCGCACCCGGTCCTGCACCATCGCCGGGCGCGGCGGCATCGCCGCCGGCGATCCGTCGCGGTTGGTCAGCCCGCTGACGCACGGCACCGGGCCGATCCGGTCGCCAGCGAGATCGGCGCCGGTCAGCACCGCCAGCACGCCGGGCGCAGCGGCGGCGGCGCCGGTGTCGATCGCGCGGATGCGGGCATGAGCGTGGGGCGAGCGCAAAAACACCGCATGGGCCTGCCGCGGGCGGACGATGTCGTCGAGATAATGGCCACGTCCGGTGACGAACCGGCGATCCTCGACCCGGCGAACCGGCTGGCCGATGCCAAACTGAGCCATGTCGCCCTCCACTGTGCACCCTTGACGAAGATAGGGTGCCCGGCCTCGGGCGTCCATCAGCGCGCGGCGGGCGCCTCGCCGAGCCAGCCGATCACCAGCGCGGCGATTTCCGCGCTGTTCTTTTCGAGCATGAGCATGTGTCCGTTGCCGCGGATGCCGCGGTCTTCGAGCCGGACAAAGGTCACGGCAACCCCGGCCTCGCTCAGGTATTTCGCGGTGCAATGGTCGTAGACCGCGTGATAGGACGCCTCGCCGGTGACGATCAATACCGGGATTTCGGCGAGGTTCGGCAGCCGCCGCGCCGGCGCCTTTTGCTGCCAGCAGCGGATCAGATCGGGATGGTCGGGTTCGTCCTGCTGCTCGAGCGCCAGATCCGCGGGCGAGGCGGCCGGCGGATCGTAGGTCAGCTTCAGGTCGGCGACGCCCCACGCGCGGCCCTTCCCCTGGGCGACGATCGCGTTCTCGAACGGCGGACCCGAAGGCTCCAGCGCCACCACCGCCTTGACCAGTTGCGGCCGCGCATCGGCGAGCAGCCAGCCGAACGTGCCGGCCTGCGAATGGGTCAGCAGGATGGCTGCCCCGATGCGATCGAGCAGCGCCACGCCGGCCGTGCGGACGAGACGCTGGGTCTCGACCGGATCGGCGAGATACGGCACCTGGGTCGCCTGGAATGCATCGAAAATCGGATCGCCGCGCCGTCCCGAGCCGGGCCATTGCGTGTGCCTGGCCGCCTGCGGCCAGCCGCGTTCCTCGGCCGAAGCGGTCAGCAGCCACTCCTGAAACCCGGCGGTGAACACCGCCAGCTCGCCGTCGATCCCGGGCTGCCACGGCGAACGCCCGCGCGCCGGCTGATCGACGAGGTACACCGTGTAACCGGCCGCAGCGAAATGCTCGGCCCAGCCGGGACGACCGTCCGGCGTGCCGAGCCAGTTGGTCGCGGTCTGCCCGGCGCCGTGGAACAGCACCAGCGGGTAGGGCCGGCGCGGCCGGCGCGGCGTCAGCACCTCGACATACATCTGTCCGTGCATCACCTCCTTGCCCGGCGGCCCGGCGTATTCGCCGCCGATGTAGAAGAAATCGCGCCGGCAAATCTCGCCAGGGCCGGTCTCGCCGTGATCCATCCAGCTTTATCCTCTCCAGCTTTATCCTCTGTTGACTTGCCGGCCGTTCGGGTGCACCGATCCCGTGTCCGCACGCCCCGCTTGCAGGGAGGCAATCATGGCGTCACCGAAAAAGCTTTCGCATCTCGTGCTGCAGACCAACCGGCGCGACGAGATGGTCGAGTGGTACTGCACGGTGCTCGGCGCCGAACTGCTATACCAGAACAAGTTCATCGCCTTTATCAGCTATGACGACGAGCATCACCGCGTGGCCTTCATCGATCCCGGCCCGCTCGCCGACAAGGCGCCGAGCGAAGGCAAGACCGCGCGCGCCGGCGGCGAGGTCGGCCTGCATCACGTGGCCTTCACCTTCGACGGTCCCGAGGCGCTGGCTGACCAGTACGAGGAGCTCAAGGCCCAGGGCATCCGCCCGCATCGCTGCGTCAACCACGGGATGACGACGTCGATGTACTACTACGATCCCGACCGCAACCAGGTCGAGCTGCTGATCGACAATTTCCGCACTGCGCGTGAGGGGCGCGACTACATGACCAACCGCTCGGCCAGCGACAAGAACCCGGTCGGCATCGATTTCGACCCCGACGAGCTGGTCGTCCGCATCCGCAAGGGCCTCGATATCGAAGAGCTGACGCTAATCAACGCGTAGGTTCCCGTACCCGGCTCTCGCCGGGATAAGGTCACTGCCGCGGCAACCGCGTAACCCGGCCGCGGGCGGATCGCCGGCACCGCGTGCATCGCCATATGGCCGACCCAGGGCAGCGCCTCCTCGGGGACAGAATCGAGACTTCGGGCTCGGCGGTTTCGGTGGCGGTTATGCGCACGACATCGGCGCCGAGATAGGCGGCGAGCGCATCGGGCCAGGCGACGGTCGCGGAGAGGCCGATCCGGCCCGCCGTCGGCGCCAGGCCGAGCGCCGCGCTTGGTCCCCGCCAGAGCATTCAACTCGTCGATGACCACCGCCCTGAGCCCAGCGAAAAATTCGCCGGGCCTCCGGGTAGGACAGCAGCAGCGCCAGCGATTCCGGCGTCGTCATCAGCATCTGCGGCGGATGCTCGCGCTGACGCTGGCGCTTCAGCGCCGGGGTGTCGCCGGTGCGCGTTTCGATGCGGATCGGCAGGTCGAGCTCGGCCAGCGGGCGTTCGAGATTGCGGTGGATGTCGACCGCCCACGCCTTCAGCGGCGAGATGTAGAGCGTGTGCAACCCGTCCTGCGGCCTTTCGGTCAGCGCGACGAGGCTCGGCGGGAACCCGGCCAAGGTCTTGCCGCCGCCGGTCGGCGCCACCAGCAGGGCCGAACGCCCTTCGCGCGCCGCCGCGCGCAGCATCGCCAGTGATGCGGATGCGGCCGCCAGCCCTGCGCCGCAAACCACGCGGCAAAGCGCGGGGGAGAAGATCGAGGTTTCCGGACACCGTGCCGTCCGTCGCCATTCCATAGCCCCTTGGCCGGTGTCGTCCGGCCATCCACGAAACGCTCGCGGCCTGCGAGCAATCCAGGGTGTTCGTGGATGCTCGGGCCCAGCCCCGGCAAGGTATATCGAGATGGACGCGCTCGGCGGAAACCCCCAGAGCCCTATCTGTTTAGCCAGAGCCCTATCTGTTTAGCCGGAGCCTTATCTGTTTAGCCGGAGCCTTATCTGTTTAGGCCAAATCGTTTTGCGTACCGCCTTGGCCGGGCTTGGCCCGCGGGTCAAGCCGGCGGGAGGGGAACTGCTTTGGGACTTCGATCTAAATGGATCGTGATCTAGCCCACCAGATGGCACGACACCCCGTGCCCCGGCGCGATCTCCTTCAGCACCGGAATCTCCTTGCGGCAGCGATCCTGGGCATAGGGGCAGCGGGTGTGGAAGGTGCAGCCGGGCGGCGGGTTGATCGGGCTCGGCACGTCACCCTGCAGCAGCCGCTTTTCGCGCCGCAGCTTCGGGTTCGGCACCGGCACCGCCGACAGCAGCGCCTCGGTGTAGGGGTGCTTCGGGTTGGTGAAGAGGGTCTTCTTGTCGGCGTATTCGACGATCTTGCCGAGATACATCACCGCGATGCGGTGGCTGATATGCTCGACCACCGCGAGGTCGTGGGCGATGAACAGGTAGGAGAGCCGCTTCTCGCGCTGCAGATCCATCATCAGGTTGATGACCTGCGCCTGGATCGACACATCGAGCGCCGAGACCGGCTCGTCGGCGACGATCAGCTTTGGGTTGAGCGCGAGGGCACGGGCGATCGAGATGCGCTGACGCTGGCCGCCCGAAAACTCGTGCGGAAACGCGTTCATCTGGCTGCGCCGCAACCCGACCTGGTCGAAGATTTCGCCGACGGCGGTCTCCTTGTTCCGGCCGTGGGCGATGTTGTGAACGCCGAGCGGCTCGCCGACGATGTCGCCCGCCGACATGCGCGGATTGAGCGAGGAAAACGGGTCTTGAAAGATCATCTGCATCTGGCGGCGATAAGGCCGCATCGCCTTCTTGCCGAGGCGGGTCACGTCGTGCCCGTCGAGCAGGATCGAGCCTTCGGTCGGCTCGATCAGGCGCAGCACGGTGCGCGCCACGGTCGACTTGCCGCAGCCCGACTCGCCGACCAGCCCCAGGGTCTCGCCCTCCTCGATCGAGAAGCTCACTCCATCGACCGCGTAGACCTGGCCGACCGTGCGGCGCAGCAGCCCTTTCTTGACCGGGAAGTGCTTTTTCAGCTCGACGACGTCGAGCACCTTTTCGGTGCGCGACGGTTGCGGCTGGATGCCGTCAACGGCAAAGGCGGGGCTAGCCATAGAGCCGCTCCGAATGCCAGCACGCCACCCAATGGCCGGGCCGCTTCTGCTCGTAATCGGGCGCGTGCGCGCGGCAGCGCTCGTCGGCGAAAGCGCAGCGCGGGGCAAACGGGCAGCCCTGCGGCAGGTTGGTCAACGCCGGCACCATGCCAGGAATCTCCTTGAGCCGTCCATTTGCCACCGCCGAATCGCCGCCCATGACTTCCAGTTGCGGGATCGAGGCCAGCAGCCCGTGTGTGTAGGGATGCAACGGCTCGGCGAACAGGTTTTCGACCTCGGCCTCCTCGACCTTCTTGCCGGCATACATGACGATGACCCGCTGCGCCGTCTCGGCAACAACGGCGAGGTCGTGGGTGATCAGGATCACCGCGGTGCCGAGCGTCTTCTGCAGGTCGAGGATCAGGTCGAGGATCTGCGCCTGGATCGTCACGTCGAGCGCGGTGGTCGGCTCGTCGGCGATCAGCACCTTGGGGTTGCACGACAGCGCCATCGCGATCATCGCGCGCTGGCGCATGCCGCCCGAAAGCTGGTGCGGGTATTCCTTGGCCCGTTGCGCCGGCTCGGGGATCTTGACCAGCCGCAGCATGTCGATCGCCTTGGCCAGCGCCGCCTGCTTGGACATGTCCTGATGCAGCCGCAGCGTCTCGGCGATCTGGGCGCCGATGGTCATCACCGGATTCAGCGATGTCATCGGTTCCTGGAAGATCATCGAGATGTCGTTGCCGCGCACGTCGCGCATCTCGGCTTCGCTGATCGTCACCAGATCGCGGCCGCCCAGCTTGATCGAGCCGGCGACGATGCGCCCCGGGGGGCTCGGCACCAGCCGCATCAGCGACAGCGACGTCATCGTCTTGCCGCAGCCGGACTCGCCCACGATCGCCAACGTCTCGCCCGAATGGACGGAAAACGTGACGTCGTCGACGGCCTTGACGACGCCGAGCCGGGTGAACAGGTAGGTTTGCAGTCCCTCGACCTGGAGGACCACTTCGGCATTGCCGCGCGGCACCGGCCGGACGGCCGCGCCGGTCGAGAGGGATTCAGTCGCTGTCGCCAAGCGGTCAGCCTCCAACTACAAAGGTGCTTTCGGGGATCGCGGCGGCCTAGCTGCGCTGCCGCGGATCGAGCAGGTCGCGCAACGCGTCGCCGAGCAGATTGGTCCCGAACACGACAAAGCTGATCGCCATACCCGGGAAGATGACCAGCCAGGGCGCGGTGCGCACGTACTCGGCCGCCGATTCCGACAGCATCCGGCCCCAGGACGGATGCGGCTCGGGGACGCCGAGGCCCAGGAACGAGAGCGACGACTCGGTCAGGATCGTCGAGCCGAGCTGCGCCGTCGCCAGCACGATCAACGGCGCCAGCGTGTTGGGCAGCACGTGGCGCAAGGCAATGCGCGTCTCGCTCATGCCGATCGCCTTGGCCGCCTCGACAAAGGGCTGCTCGCGCAGCGACAGCGTATTGGCACGGATGACCCGGGCGACGTAGGGCACCAGCGGGATCGCGATCGCCAAGATCGTATTGTGCAGGGACGGCCCGAGCGCCGCCGCCATGATGATCGCCATCACCAGCAGCGGCAGCGACTGCATCATTTCGAGAATGCGCTGGGTGACCAGATCGAACCAGCCGAGCAGGTAACCCGACAACAGCCCGACCGCGACCCCGACCGAAGAGCCCAACAGCATCGAGCCGACGCTGACCGCGAGCGAGATCCGCGCGCCGTAGATGATGCGGCTGTAGACATCGCGGCCCATGAAGTCGCAACCGAGCCAGTGCCCGGCACTGGGCTTGGCCAGCGACACCGCGGCATTGGTCGTCAGCGGATCGTAGACGGTGAGAAACGGCGCGAAAATCGCCGCCAGCACAAAGATCGCCATGATCACGGCGCCGATCGCCCCGAGCGGGTAGCGGCGCACGAAAAACCGGACCGCGCCCCAGCGGGAATGGACATTGGCGCCGGCGGCGGCGAGTTCGGCGTTGAAATCGAGCGTGCTCAAAGCGGTATCCCTTCGGGCGAGAAGCGTTCTGCGACCCTAGTTGCCGTATTTGATGCGCGGATCGACTGCGGCATACAGCATGTCGATGATGAAATTGATCGTCACCACCACCACGGCAATGAACATCACCAGGTTCTGCACCATCGGATAGTCGCGCCAGCGGATCGCCTCGACCAGGAAGCGCGCCACCCCGGGTATGTTGAAGACGGTTTCGGTCACGATAAGCCCGCCCAACAGGAACGCCGCCTCGATCCCGATCACCGTGATCACCGGCAGCAGCGCGTTCTTGAGTGCGTGATAGTAGTTGATCGCAACCTCGGACGCGCCCTTCGAGCGGGCGGTGCGGATATAGTCCTGGCGCAACACTTCGAGCATTGACGAGCGCGTCAACCGCATCATCAGCGCCGAGCTGCGAAAGCCGACCGCCGCCGCCGGCACGCTGTACATCAAGAGCGTATTCCAAAACCCGGACGGCTGGTCGCTGTAGATGGGGATGGTGCCGAAATAGGCGACAAACCCCATCAGGATCAGCAACCCCAGCCAGAAAGACGGCATCGACAGGCCGGACAGGCTGAGGACACGCAGAAAATAGTCGAGAATCGTATTCTGCTTGACCGCGCTGATGACCCCGAGCGGCACACCGATCAGGACAGAGAAGGTCAAGGCAATCACCGCCAGCCGCGCGGTGATGGGAATGCGCGGCGCTATCTCGTCGATCGCCGGCTTTTCGGTCTGGTAGGAGAAGCCGAGATCGCCGTGCGCAAGGCCGCCGATCCAGTCCATGTATTGCAGGACGATCGGCTTATCGAGGCCGAGCTGCTGCTCGATCCGCGCCTTGTCGGCGGGATCGACGTAGCCGCCTGCGTCGAACAGGATGTCGGCAATATTGCCGGGGGTCAGTCGCAGCAATACGAAGATCAGCACCGAGATGCCGAACAGCGTTATGACCATCAGGCCGAAGCGCCGCACCACATAGGCCCCCAACGCTTACCTCCCTTCGCTCACCGGTGCGTCGCCGCGCTGACGCATCCGTCGGATCGGGTTTGTCGCCGCCGACTTTTCCACCGGCGTAGCGCACTATCTGCCGCGCGGCAAGTCAAGCGCCCGCCGGTGGCGGTCAAATGCACGTGACACTCCGCCGGCAGCCGGCTGCTCTCCGCGATCACGCGACCGACGCCGCCACGCTACCACGGTGACGGCGGACGGTCGAATCGCCTTTGGTGAAACAACGGCCGCTGCGATCGCCGCGGCATTCGAATATTCTGCCTGCCGTGGAGACCGACGACACCGCCGAGAGACGTGCCCGGCTCGCCGCGAGCGAAGACCTTTTGGCGCGGCTCCGCGCTCAGTACGAACTGGCGATGAGCGCCTTCAAATTCGACGAGGCGCGTGAGCTCCAGGCTCGCGTCGAGGCGGCCGAGCGCGAGCACCGGTCGCTGATGGAAACCCTGCCCGAACCGTCGCCGCCGCCGGCGCCCGCAATCCCGCGGCGCCCGCGCCAGCGACGGCGTTTGCCGCCGCGCCGAAAGCGACGGCGCTAGGGCTTTTTCAGCGCGGCGATCTCGCGGCGCAACGCGCGCATCTCCTCGAAACGGGGGGTGGCGTCGCGCAGGAACGCAGCGATGCCGACCAGGGCTCCGGCGTCGTCGCGCATCGGCAGAATGGTGAATTCGATGGAGATCTGCCGCCCGTCCTTGTGCGCGGCCGGCACCGCCAGCACCGCGCCTTCGCCGTAGCGGCTTTCGGCCCCGGCCATGACCTGGTCGTAACCTTGCCAGTGCCGCGCCCGCAGCCGCTCGGGAATGATCAGGTCGAGCCGGGCGCCCAGCGCCTCGGCCGCGGTAAACCCGAAAATTCGCGTCGCCGCGGCGTTCCAGAAGCGGATTTGCCCCGCGGCATCGGCATAGATCACCGCGTCGGGACCGTCGGCGATCAGGCGGTCGGCAAAATTTTCGGGCAATGACTCGGTCATGGGCTGGCTCCGGACAGATCAAGCAGACCGAACAGCGCGCCGCTGGCCGCCAGCAACGGCAGCGGATGCAGCTTTGGCCACCACAGCAGCGCCGCGGTCGCCGCGGCGGCGGCGATCCATACCGCCGGACCCGCCGGCGAGGCCCGCAACACCGCCATTCCGCCCGACAGGAACAACCCCGCGGCGAGCGGCGCCATTCCGCGCTCGACCGCCTGGTGCCAAGGCGAACCCCGCCAGCGCCCCCACAGCTTCGCGACAGCGAACAGCAGCAGCGCGGCCGGCCCGTAGAACGAGACCGTCGCGACCAGCGCGCCGGCGAGCCCGGCAATCTTCCAGCCCAGCAACGCGGCCAGCATCGAGCCCGGACCCGGTGCCGCCCGCGACAGGGCGAACAGGTCGGCGAACTCGCGCTCGCTGGTCCAATGCTGTACCGCGACCGATTGCTGGGCGATATCGGCGATGACCGAATTGCTGCCGCCGAACGACAGCAGCGACAGCGGCGCAAAGACGAGAAACAGGGCGAGAAGGTTGCCGCCGAGCGTGTCGCGCATCACGCTTTGCCCCGCGCCCGGCTCCAGGCCAGGCCGATGCCGAGCGGGGCCAGGCCCAGCATCACCGGCAGCATCGGCCAGCGCAAAATGCCGACGCACAGCACCGTCGCCGCGGTGATGGCGATCGAGGCCGCATCGGCCGCGCCGCGCGCCACGCTGCGGATGCCGGTGGAAAAGGTCAGGCCGACCACCGCCGCCGCCACGCCGTCGAGCACCGCATGCAGCGTCTTGTGGTCGCCGAGTTGGCGATAAACCGCGCCGACGAC
>DASQGR010000208.1:0-9786 GCA_035632515.1 Allostellaceae bacterium
CCGCACGCTACCCCGACAAGATCGCCGCCGCGGCCTCGTTTTACGGCACCTGGCTGGTCAACGACGCCGAGGAGAGCCCGCATCTGAACCTCGCCAAGATCACGGGAGAGGTTCACATCGCCTGCGCCGAGCATGACGAGCTCGCCCCGCTGCCGATGGTCGAGGAGCTGAAAACCCTGTTCCAGCGCGCCGGCACCCCGGGCGAGATCGAGCTCTATCCCGGCGTCCACCACGGTTTCGGCTTCCCCGAGCGCTGGTGCTACGACGTGCCCGCCGCCGAGCGGCATTGGGAACGGCTGATCGCGCTTTACCGCAAGAAGCTGGGGTAAGTCCGGCCTGCGGCGACGCCGCAAAAAATCTATAATGAGGCGGTGAGGCAGTGAGATGCCGAGCCGCAGCGATCTCACCGCCTCATCGTCTCAGTGTGCATCCTATCGGCGCTGCGCGCCTCAGCGCGACGGGTAATGCGTCGTCAGCTTTTGCCCGGCCATCTCGACCGGGTCGGCGTCGATCAGCACAAAGGCGAACACGGCCGGCGCCGTGCCGCGGTTGACCCAGGCGTGCATGGTTCCGCGCTGGACGCAGATGTCGCCGGGCTTCATGTGCACGGTCTTGCCGTCGTCGAGCTCGAGGTCGCACTCGCCCGACAGCAGGATCGCGTAATCGACGGTCTCGGTGCGATGCATGAAGGCGGGGGCGCCGGGCGCGAACTCGGTGACGCGGACCACCGTGCCCTGGCCGCTGCCGACGTAATTGTAGCGCTTGACGAAGCCGGCGCGCTGCGCGTCGCCGGCGGCGCCTTCGGAATTGTCCACCGGCATCGTGTCGGTCGACCAGATCTCGACCCGCGAAATGCCGGGGCGCGTCGGGCTGGCCGTGACGTTGAAGGTCTCGTCGGTGGCGACCACCGCGCGCCCGCGGGCATCATGTCCCGTGACGATCCGGCGTACATTGAGAGCCATGTCGATCCTCCTCGTTCCCGATAATTTGATCCGCCGCTGCTTCTACGCGGCCGTCCTGCAGGTCGCCGGTGAGCCGGCAGTCGCATTCACGTGCAGTGGACCTCAAACCGATACCCGGTGCGCGAGGACAGCAAATCCATCGCCTGGCCCGAGACCTGGCCGTGCAGGTCCGCGGGGACGTTGCTGATCGTGAAATGATAGGTGTAAGGGCCTTTGCCCTCGACACCACAATCGACCTGGAGGTCGGAAATGCCGAAAGCCGAGCGAAGCTCGCTCGCCAGCCAGGCGTCGAGACCGACGACATGCGCGTGCTCCGGGTTCTTGAACCACTCCGCCTGATCAGCCATCAGTCTTCCTCCATGCCGGTACGCGGGCGGGAGGCCCGGGTGGGGCGCCGTCGCCGGATCAGCGCCGCAGCGCCTGGGCGGTCTGGTTGAACAGGATGGCGCGCTCGGCGTCGGTCGGCGGGGCGGAGCGGCGCAGTTCCTTGCCGAGATCGACGCCGCGCTGCACCGCAGGGCGCGATTTCACCGCCTCGCGCCAGCGCGCGACATTGGGGAATTCGTCGAGCGCCTGGCCCAGCGGCTTCGAGATCAGGACCCAGGGAAACGAGGCCATATCGGCGATCGAATACGCGCCGAGGATGAACTCACGCCCTTCCAGCCGGCGATCGAGCACGCCCAGGCAGCGGTTGTACTCGTTGGCGTAGCGGGTGTGCGAATAGGGGTGCTCGCCCTTGGCGTAGTTGACGAAATGGCTCAATTGTCCGGCCATCGGCCCGAGATTGCCGACCTGCCAGAACAGCCATTCCATCAACTCCTTGCGGCCGCGACTGTCGGTCGGCGCAAACCGCCCGGCCTTCTCGGCAAGATGCAAGAGGATCGCCCCCGATTCGAATATCGGCAGCGGTCCTCCCGGCGCGTCATGATCGACGATCGCCGGCATCCGGTTGTTGGGGCTGATCGCCAGAAACTCGGGCCTAAACTGGTCGCCCTTGCCGATATTGACCGGCACCAGGCGATATTCGAGGCCGCATTCCTCGAGCATGATCGAGATTTTCCAGCCGTTGGGGGTCGGCCAGTAATAGAAGTCGATCATCGCATCCCACCCGTTGCTGCAGCGGAGGCGCGCAGCATATGCCGGGCGCGGCGGCGAATGGACTATGATTTCGCGATGCACGCCGCCGCCAACGCGTTTTTGCTGGTCTATGCCGGGTTGTTTCCGATCGTCAACCCGGTCGGCAGCGCGCCGATCTTTCTCGCCCTGACCAGCGGACGCAGCGCCGAGGTGCGCCGGACCCTCGCCCGGCGGGTTGCGGTCAACGGGTTCATCCTGTTGTTGGGATCGCTGTTCATCGGCTCGCACGTGCTGGTCTTTTTCGGCATCACCGTGCCGGTGCTGCGCATCGCCGGAGGCCTGGCGGTCGCATCGTTCGGCTGGCGGCTGCTGCGCGACGGTGTCGAGCCGACGAACGATACCGGCGATGTCGACGAAGACGCGCCGATCGACGCCTTCTATCCGCTGACGATGCCGCTGACCGTGGGGCCGGGCTCGATCTCGGTGGCGATTGCGCTCGGAGCACAGCGGCCGCAAGGCATCACCGATATCGCCCAACTCGCTCTGGTCGGCGGCAGTGCGACGGCCGGGCTTGCCGGGATCGCATTCACCGTCTTTCTCTGCTACCGCTCCGCCGGTCGGATGGTGTCGCTGTTGGGGGCCAGCGGGATCAGCGTGATGGTGCGGCTGTCGGCCTTCATCCTGTTATGCATCGGCATACAAATCATCTGGAGCGGCTACAGCGCGCTCGCCGGCATCTCGCACGGCTAACGGCGACTATTTCTTGCCGCTGATGACACCATCGGCGTAGAGCCCGGCGATCTCCTGCGGCGTGTAGCCGGCTTCGGCAAGTATCTCGTCGGTATGCTCGCCAAGCGCCGGGGCGCCGCGGCGGATTGCCGTCGGCGTTTGCGAAAACCGCGCCGCCGCCCGGGTCTGGCGCAACCGTCCGGCGCCGGGATGATCGGTCTCGACGACGAGGCCGAGCGCCTCGACCTGCGGCGCCCGCATCACCTGGTTGCGGGTCAGCACCGGGGCGCACGGGACGCCGGCCTCGGTCAGCCGGTCAAGCCAGTGTTCCGACGTGCCGCCGCGCAGCGCCTCCTGCGTCAAGGCGAGGCGCGCTTCGACATTTTTCTGGCGCAGCGCCGGGGTCTTGAAGCGTTCGTCATCGAGCCATTCCGGTTTGTCGAGCGCGCGGGTCAGCGCGACCCATTGCTGGTTGGTCTGCACCGCGACGGTGATCCAGCCATTGCCGGTCTCATAGACGAGATCGGTGGCGCTGGCCCTCTCCTGGGTCGGCGGCTCGTCGCCGACCAGGGTCTGGTCGCCAAAATCGGAGGCCCAGAGAAACGCCAGCACCGCCTCCAGCATTGCCAGCCGGACATGCTGGCCCTTGCCGGTGCGCTCGCGCGCCAGCAGCGCTGCGGTGATTGCCTGCGACGCGGTGATTGCGGTCAGCTTGTCGGGGAGAATCGTGCGCAGCATGCGTGGGCGGACATCGTCGGCACCGGCCTGCACCGTCGCCAGCCCCGAATAGGCCTGGATTATCGGGTCGTAAACCGGCTTGTGCGCATACGGCCCGACCTCGCCGAAGCCGCTGATCGAGACATAGACGATATCGGGCGCGACCGCGCGCACCGCCGCCTCGTCGACACCGAGACGCTCGACGACGCCGGGGCGGAAATTCTGCACGAAGGCGTCGGCCCCGGCGCACAACCGCAGCAGTGCCCGACGGCCGGCGGCGGATTTGAGGTCGAGTGCGATCGAGCGCTTGTTGCGGTTGTTGTTGAGGAACGAGGTCGAGAACCCGCCCCGCCGCTGGGAGGCGCTGCGGGTATGGTCGCCGCCGTCGAGCGCCTCGACCTTGATCACGTCGGCGCCCTGGTCGCCGAGGATCATCGTCCCCAGCGGCCCCGCGACATTCGAGGTCAGGTCGACGATGCGAAAACCATCGAGCAGGCCCGGCATGGCGCCGTCCTATTCGGCGGCGACAGCTCGCGGACCCGCCGTCTCGAAGAAGCGGCGGCCGGTCGCGCGCTGGTTCTCGTAGATCGAGCCCTGGTACTCGGCCGGCGGCAGCGGCATCCGCACCGGCACTTGCGTCAGGCGCGGCGCCAGGCTCGGCTCGCCGACCAGGAGCTGCGCGTTGAATTTCTCGATCCCTTCTTTCAGGCCCAGCAGCGGCCAGGCGTCGGCGGCGCGGTACTGGTAGAGCAGGAAGCGGCGCTCCCGGCCCGAGAAATTGGTCGCCGAACCGTGCACCGCGCGGACATGGTGAATGGTGACCGACCCGGCCTTGCCGAGGCACGGCAGCGCCTTCGCATAATCGACGCCGGGATCGTTCGGGTCCATCGCCCCGCAGAACCGCCGGTCGGGCCCGTGATGATCGTAGATCGGGCCGCGATGGCTGCCGGGAATCACCATCATCGGGCCGTTTTCCATGGTGAAATCGTCGATCATGATGCCGACCGCGGCGAGGTCGTCATTGGTGTGCGGATAAAACGCCCAGTCCTGATGCCATTCGATCGGCGCGCCGTAGCCGGCCGACTTCATGTTGAGCTTGCCGGTATCGAAGCGGACGCTGCCCCACAGCTCCTCCAGGATCTTGACGATCCCCGGGTGGCGGCTGGCGCGCCGATAGGCGTCGTGATGGTTGTGCGGCGCCTTGATCCGCCGTACCCGCGGCTCGGCCGCCGAGTGGGTATCTTCGAGGTCATAAATCTCGTCATTGGCCGCGACCCGCGCCGAGGCGCGGACGAAATCATCGGTCGCCGCCCGCAGCTCGGCGATCTCGGCCGCCGACAGCACGTCGGGCACGACGATAAAGCCGTCGCGGTCATAGGCAGCGCGTTGGAGCTCGGTCAGCATCGGGATACCTCAGCTTTGCAGGATGGGCTCGCCGCGCATGTACTTGCCGCGGCAGAACAGCAGGGTCGGCCGGTCGGTATAGGCGAAGCGCTCGACATGGCCGATGAAGATGATGTGATCCCCACCGTAATGGCGGAATTCGTTGCGGCACTCGAAATGCGCGGCCGCGCCGATTATCACCGGCGCGCCGCTTTCGGCGATGATGTGATCGACATCGACAAACTTGTCGTCGCTCTGCTTGGCAAACTTGTTCGACAGCTCGATCTGGTCGAAGGCAAGGATGTTGACGACGAAATGCGTGCCTTCCTGAAATGCCGGCAGGCTTTGCGCGTAAAGCGAGCTGCTCCACAGCACCAGCGGCGGGCTTAACGACACCGAGGTGAAGGAGTTGGCCGTCATCCCGTGGAGCTTGCCTGCGCGGTCGCGCGTGGTGATGATCGTCACGCCGGTGGCGAAGGCACCGAGCGCATTGCGCAACTCGCGGGTATTGAAGCCCTCGGCGGAGGTGCTGTGCACCGTCGCGCCGTGGCTGCCGGGAAGTTCCGTCGACACCGTCCTACCTCGAAGAATTTGCGATCACAGCGTCGCATCCGGCGGCAGGCCAAGCGCGACCCGCCCGTACATGGCGCCGTTGATGTCCCAGTTGAGCACGTAATGCGCGTTGGCGGCATGCACGTCGCGAAACGCGCGCTGCAACGGGTTGCGCGCGTAGATCGCGCCGCCCCCGGTCGCGGTGAACAAGACGTCGACCGCCTTGGTGCACAACGTCGCGGCATAGGCCCCGTCACGCCGGTAGCGGGCACGATGATCGAGGCTTGGCACCTGTCCGCCCTCGACGATGCTCGTCGCCTCATCGCAATCGCCGAGCATGACCGAGCGCGCCGCATCGGCTATCGCGGTCGCCTCAGCCAAGTGCACCTGCACCGTGACGAAATCCGCAAGATTGCGGCCGGTGTAGTAGCTGGTGCGGCTCTTCATCGTCTGCGTGAAGTACTCGATCGCTCCCTGCGCGATGCCGAGCGAGACGCCGGCAATGCAAAAGGCAAAGAGGCTGATCGCCGGCAGCTGGTACAGCACCGACGGGTTTACCGTGCTGCCCGGGTTGGGGCCGCCGGTAATCTCCCTGACGGCGATCGTGCGGTGCTGCGGCACGAAGACATCCTCGACCGCGACATCCTTGCTGCCGGTGCCGGCAAGGCCGATCACGTCCCAGGTGTCGATGACCGTGTAGTCGCTGACCGGCAAGACGAAGATGCGCGGCTCCGCCGCACCCGATTCCTTATCCTGAACGATCGCTCCGATCAGGTTCCAAGCCGATGGATCCACCCCGCTCGAAAACGGCCAGCGACCGGTCAGGCGATATCCGCCATCGACCTTTTCCGCACGGCCGCGCGGAAAGATAAGCGCCGATCCGATCAGATTGTCGGGCGAACCGCCCCACACCTCTTCCTGCGCTTTCGGCGAACACATGCCCAGGAGCCAATGATGCGCCGCGAGGTTGGCCAGCACCCAGCCGGTCGAGGCGTCTCCGCGCGAGATGATCGCGACCAGCTCGACGATCGAGCGGAACGGAAGCTCGCTGCCGCCGACCCGTTTCGGCTGCAGGATGCGGAACAGCCCGGTGCGGTGCAGATCGGCGATCGTCTCGTCGGGCAGGCGGCGCAATTCCTCGGCGCGGGCGGCACGCTCGCGCAGCACCGGAATCAGCGCCTCGGCGCGCGACTTGAGCTCGGCGAAATCCGGCGCCGATCCGCTGCGACCCATTGTTGCGCCGGGCATGACGGTATTCCTTTCCCTCGGCCGGCCCAGTCTACTCGTTGCGCCGGCAATGACAAACACGGCGTCTCTGCGGGGCGGCTACCCGCCATTGCGGGGGCGCCGCGACGATCGAAGCTGCAAGAGCATTGCGCAGTCTGCCGTAGATTGCTTCGCTGCACCGGCAATGAAGAGGGGGACACGCCATGATTTACATGGTCGAGATGGACATGAACCTCGGCGACCGCGAGGCCGAATGGCATGCCTGGTATCTCGCCCACATCAAGGTGCTGCTGACCGTACCGGGATTTCGCGCCTCGCAGCGCTTCCGCTCGCTGCTGCCCTGTCCCGCCCCGTACCTGGCGCTGCACCAGGTCGATTCGAGCGCGATCTTCGACAGCCCGGAATATCGCGGGCGCGGCGGTCCGGCCTCGACCGGCGATTGGCGCGAGCGGCATGACAACTGGCGGCGCAACCTGCTCGACGGCCTCGCCGCGACCCCCGACGTGCCGGCGAACGCGCACCTGCTGCTGCTCGACGGCGCCCGCGATGCGGTGCTGCCGGCGGGAATCGCGGTCGCCTGGACCAAAGGCGTCGGTCTCGACCGCAGCGTCGGCGAATGCGGCCTCGCCGTGATCGACGACCCGGCGGCGCTGCTGACCCTCGCCGGGCGCGACCCGCGCGTGCGCCTCTACCGTCCGATCAGCGAAAAAATCCGTGAGGAGAGCCCGTCATGATCATCGACACTCACGCCCATGTCGTGCCGGCCACGCTGCTCGACGCGATGCGCGGCCAGCCCCGGCTGTTCCCGTCGGTGCAGTTGCACGATGCCGCGGCGCCGCGGATGGAGTTCGCCGGCGGCGGGCCGGGGCGGCCGATCCAGCCGCGCCTCCACGATCTCGCCCAGCGACGCGAGTGGCTGACCAAGGCCCGGGTCGACCACCAGCTCGTCGGCGGCTGGACCGATGTCTACGGCTACGACCTGCCGGCGGCGGAAGGCGCCGACTGGGCGCGCTTCTACAACGAGCACATGGCCAAGGACGCCGCCGCGCTGAGCCAGCTCACCGCGCTCGCCACCGTGCCGCTGCAGGACGGCAGGCTCGCCGCCAAGGTGCTTGAGGAGGCGCTCGATGCCGGGTTCCACGGCGCGATGATCGCGACCCAGCCGAAGGGTGTCGGCGGCAATCTCGACGACCCGTCGCTCGACC
This sequence comes from Allostellaceae bacterium, assembly GCA_035632515.1. Taxonomy (GTDB): domain Bacteria; phylum Pseudomonadota; class Alphaproteobacteria; order ATCC43930; family CGMCC-115725; genus DATARH01. Next base: position 7,853 of record DASQGR010000208.1, read on the forward strand.
CGTTCTGGGAGGTGGCCTCGGCGCGCAATGCCGCGATCTTTCTGCATCCGCACTATATCTGCAGCGACGACCGGCTCGACGGCTACGATTTGATCAATGCGGTCGGCCGGCTTGCCGATACGACGATCGCCGTGGCCCGGCTGCTGTTCTCCGGCCATCTGACCCGCTATCCGGGGGTCAGCCTGCTGCTGTCGCATGCCGGCGGCGCGCTGCCCTACGCGCTGGGGCGGCTGAAGCGCAACCGGGTCATCCATCCCGACTATGCCGACCCGGAGGAGGGCTTCCGCCGGCTTTATTTCGACACGGTGCTGTTCGAGCCGCGCGCCTTGCGCTTTCTCTGCGACGTCGTCGGCGCCGACAAGGTGATGCTCGGCTCCGACTATCCGTTCGGCATCGGCGACCCGGACCCGTGCCATGTTGTCGACCGCACCGAACTCACTGCGGCGGAGCGCGAGGCGATCCTCGGCGGCAACGCGGCGCGCATCTTCCACGTCGACTGCGGGTGCGGCGGCTGACACACGGCCGGGTCAAACCGGCCATGACGGAAAGAGAAGCCGATCCAGACCGGCGCTACTGCGCCTCCTCGACGCGCAGCAGCTCGACGGAGGGCGGCGCGGTCAGGATGTCGCTAAAGGCGTGCATCCAGTCCTGGACGTCGTCTTTCGAGCCGAGCCCGCGCTGACGGAACGTGTCGAGTTCGTCGAGGCTCTTCAGCACGATCTCGAATTGCAGCGCCGGGCTGCCGTTCAGGCCGCGGGTCAACGGTACCAGCAATCGCGCCTGCTTGCCCTTCTGCCGGGCGGCTTCCACCTCCTTGCGGATGAAGTCGAGGGCGCGCTGCCGGTTGACCGGCAGGACGTCGTAGGAAAAGCGTGCGACATACATGGCGGCATCCTTTCTGCGGTTACACGCTAACCGCAGAAAACCGCCCAGCGATCCGGGCTACCGCCCTTTCCACACCGGCTTGCGGCGTTCGCGGAACGCGGCGGGGCCTTCGGCGCCGTCTTCGCTCTCGGCGACTTCCTGATCGAGGTGCCGCGCATAGGACGCCAGGGCCGGATCGAACGCCGCGCTCAAGCGATACAGCCGCACCGCCGCCTGCACCGCCAGGGGCGACGAAGCGCAGATCATCTCGGCGAGCTGCTCGGCGGCGGAAATAAGCTGGTCGCGCGGGACCACCTTGTTGACGATGCTGTGCTGCAGGCACTCGGCGGCAGTCAGCCGGCCGTTGCACAGGGTCAGATAGGCCGCGACCACCCGCGGCAGCATCTCGTAAAGATTATGCGCCGCGCCGAGGCGGCCGACCTTGGTGTGGGTGTCGCCGATCCAGGCGGTGTCGGCCATCACCCGCAACTGGCATTGCAACGCCAGCGACAGCCCGACCCCGACCGCCAGCCCGTTGATCGCGGCGATCAGCGGCTTTTCGAGATTGGAGTCGCTCGGCTGCCCGCCGCCGCCCCAGTGAAACAGCGGGTTGTTGGGGTCCTCGTGCGGGGTGCGCTTGCCCTCGGCCTGATAGGCGGCGAGGAACTTGACGTCGCGCCCGGCGCAGAACGCATCGCCGGTGCCGGTGACGATGCCGCAATAGATCTCGGGGTCCAATCCGATATCGCGCCAGCACGAGCGCAACTCGGCATAGGTGTAGCTGTGCAGTGCGTTGCGCACCTCGGGCCGGTTGATCGTGACATAGGCGACGTGGCCCTTCTTTTCGTATTTGACGAATTTGAGGTCGCGGGGCATCGACGCGGGGTCATACGGAGATTCGTATCGCGGCATCCGGGGGCGTCTCCCTGCTGGAATCAGCGAGTGGTATCGATCGGCATCAGCAGTATACATGCTTGGAGGCGCGGCGAGGCGCGGCGCGCCTCCGCATTATGCGCGTTTTAGGTGGCGCGAAGAACGTCCGTCATCCTGAAAGGGTGCGGCGCTCCAGT
>DASQGR010000209.1:0-3607 GCA_035632515.1 Allostellaceae bacterium
CGCCGCCCCGCCGGCCGCTTGCCGTTTCATGGGCACCGAGCAGCCGCACATCCCTGCCTTCGCGCCCGTAGATGGGCTTTTCGACGCAGGCGCCAGCGATCGCCTCCCGCGTGCGGGAGGCGGGCAGCAGGTTGGGATGGCCGGGAAACATCTCCCACAGCACGGCGAGGATGGCCTTGTTCGACAGCACCATCTTCCACGGCGGCTCGACGATGCCGGTCCGGTCGGCCGGCAAATGCTCGCCAAAGCTTTCGCGCAGCATCCATTCCCAGGGATAGAGCTTGAACAGAAAGCGGATAGGCGTCTCCGACAGGTCGGTGAAGACGCTGCCGTTCCAGCCGATCTCGGAAATGTCGACGAGCCGGGTCGGCCACCCGGCCTGATTGGCGACGTCCTGCATGTATTCGACGGTGCGGCGGTCTTCGAGCTCGCCGAAAACCCCGCTCAAATGCAGCGGCGCGGCGGGCGGAACCAGCCGGCGCAGGTCGCGCCAGCGGTCGATCAGCTTTTCGTGGATCGAGTTGAACTGGTCGCGGCCGGGCCTGACCTCCTCGAGCCAGTACCACTGCACCACCGCGGCTTCGAGCAGGGCGGTCGGGGTATCGGCATTGTATTCGAGCAGCTTTGGCGGCGACACGCCGTCATAGGAGAGGTCAAAGCGACCGTAGACGTCGGGATCGCGGCGGCGCCACGATTCGGCGATCCACGGCCAGTACCGCTCGGGAATGTCGAGGCGTGCAAGGTCGCCTGCCGTGACGAGGCGGTCGACAGCTTCGAGGCAGAGCGCGTGCAGCGTCTCGGTCGCCGCCTCGATTGCATCGATCTCGGCGGCGGAGAAGGCGTAGCACGCCGCCTCCCACCAATAAGGCTCGCCATTGGAGGTATGAAAATCGAGCCCGAGTGCCTCGACCTTGGCCGCCCAATCGGGCCGCGCTGTGACGATTTCGCGCCGCATCGGGGCTAGCTGCTCGCGTGCGCCGAGCGGCCGATGCCGCCAAAGCCGCCGCGGACGCTGGGGGCGCTATGCACTGCACTCGCCAGCCCGCCGACGCGCCCCGGGCCGGGGTCGCCAGCCGCCGCCGAACCCCGGTCCGTGGCATAGGACGGCCCATACCAGCCGCGCGCATAGCCGTAGCTGGAGCTGTACGACGTCGTGGCGGATACCTCGCATTGGGTCGGCGAATAGTCGCGCTCGCAGGCGGCGCGATCGGCGTAGAGGTTGCGCCGCATCTCGATCTCGCGGGACGACAGCTCGTCGCCGATGGCGGCGGCGCCCACCACCCCCACCAGCGACAGCGTGACGATTGTCGACCGTCGCGACCCCGCCATCGCGCCTACCCCGACATGCAGGCGGCGTCGAGGATGCCGAGCGACAGCGACAGCCCGGCCAGGAAGATCGCATCGGAGACGTTGCCCTGCTCGATCGCCTGCGAGAGATGCGGCAGCACCATCCGGGCGACGACGAACCCGCCGAGCTGCACGATCAGCGCAATCAGGCCCCAGATTGCGACATCGACCAGGCTCGCGCTGTGGGCGATGACGCTGGCGAGCGGGATGACAAAGCCGAGCAGGCTGCCGCTGAGTGCGATCGCCGCCGCGACATTGCCCTCGCGGATCAGGCGGATCTCGCGATGCGGAGTCAGATTGGCGTAGAGCACGAGAAATAGCGCCATCAGCGCTCCGCCGCTGACGAAATAGACGGCGAAATTGGGAAAGGTCGATAGCGAGCTGGCGGCGCCCAACGCAAAACCCCCGGTTTAGCCAAGCGCAACAAGTGTCGCATCGGCGCGAGAGGGCGGCAAGCCGATTGGCCGAAGCTCGATCGCTCACATCGGGCTTCGCGCGGCCCTCTCGATGTCGGAGTTACGCAGCGCAGCGCTTCAGGGTTGCAGTCTCATGCCGGCCGCGCGGTGGCAGCGGCGCGCAGGTCGAAGCTTTCGTCGGCGGCCTGGTCGGGCGTGACGCTGCGCCCGGTCGCCATCAGGCGGCGGGCGAAGGCATGGTCCGCCGGCTTGTTGATCGATTCGATGCCGAGCAGCGTGTCGCCGGCATAGCAGAAGGCCGAATATCCGCCGCTCTCGGCCGCGCCGCGCAGCACCACCTGCTGAAACCCGGCGGTCAGCCCGACGATCTGCAGGCGCAGCGCCCCTTGCTCGCTCCAGAACCACGGCAGCGCATCATAGGCGTGGGGTTTGCCGAGCAGCCGGTCGACGACGCAGCGGGCATGGTCGGCGGCGTTCTGCACCGCCTCCAGCCGCACCGGGTTGCGCAGGGAATGGCGCGATGGAAACGACGCGCAATCGCCGATCGCCGAGATCGCCGGATCCGCGGTGAGCAACCGTTCGTCGACGACGACCCCGTTCTCGACCGCCAGCCCCGCCGCTGCCGCCAGCGCCTCGTTGGGCACCACGCCGATGCTCACGAGGACGAGATCGGCGGGCAGGCTTCTGCCGTCGTCCAGAACGACATGATCGACCCGGCCGCCCACGCCGCCCAGCCGCTCGACCCGGACGCCGAAGCTGAATTCCACGCCGGTCCGGCGATGGGCTTCGGCGAAATAGGCCGAGGTCTGGGGGCAGACGACGCGGCCCATGACCCGCTCGGTCAGCTCGACGATATGCACCGGCTTGCCCTTGCCGCGGGCGATCGACGCGAATTCGAGCCCGATAAAGCCGGCACCGATGACCACGGCATGCTGGGCGGTGGCCAGCCGCTCGCGCAAATCCTCGGTCTCAGCGAGGTTGCGCAGGTAGCAGACGCCGTCGAGCTCGATGCCGGGCAGCGGCGGCACCCGGTTGCGCGCGCCGGTGGCAAGAACGAGATGATCGTAGGCGAGGCGCTTGCCGGAGGCGAGCACGACCGCTTTGCCGGCCCGGTCGATCTCGCCAACGGCGGTGCCGGCGATCAGCTCGATCCGATGCTCGGTGAAGAACGCCTCCGGCCGCATCAGCAGCAGGTCGAGGCCGATCTTGCCGTCGAGATAATCCTTCGACAAAGGCGGGCGCTGATAGGGCAGATGCGGCTCGTCGCCGATCAGCATCACCTCACCGTCGAAGCCGTGCTGGCGCAGCGATGCGGCGAGCTGAAACCCGCCATGCCCGGCGCCGACGACGACAACGCGCGCAGGACCCCCCTGGGACATCAGGTCTGCGTCTCCGGCATGTCGACGACGAGCCCATCCATCTGCGGGGTCATGACCAGCTGACAGGAAAGCCGGCTGTTGGGCCGCCGCGGGCTGGCGGCGCCGTCGAGCATCGCATCCTCCCCCAGCTCCATTTCGGGAAGCTTGGACAGATACGCCTCGCGGACGAAGACATGGCAGGTCGCGCACATGCACGAGCCGCCGCACTCGGCGACGATGCCGTCGACCCCGTGCAGCACCGCCGCCTGCATTACGCTGGTGCCCACCGGCACGTCGAGCGTGGTGCTTTTCCCGTCATAGCTCACATAGGTCACTGCCGGCATGATGCGTGTCGTCCTCGTCAATGGGCGCAGTCCGGGCGAGCATGACGCGATCCGCCTGCCGGGGTCGAGCATTTTCAGCGCTACCGGAGCGGGTGTATGATCCGGACATAAACACAGTCGGGAGGCAAGGTCATGAAGAACG
>DASQGR010000210.1:0-12272 GCA_035632515.1 Allostellaceae bacterium
TGGCGCGTCCGGGTCGCTCGGCGAGCCGTCGGGCTCTTCGATCTGAAACAGCTTCATCGGGCTATGTTTTCGTCATTGCGAGCGCGGTGCCGCAATCGCCTTCGATCCCGGCTCGCCACGGCGGGACAATGCTTCGTCGCCAGATGGCCCCTCGCAACCAAGGGCTTAAACGTGAAACGACTCGCCGCAGCCGCAGCGGCCCTTTTCGTTCGGATTGCGAAAGACAAAGCCGGATTCGAGCTTCTCCTCGACGTAATCCATCTCGGTGCCGAGGATGAACATCACCGCCTTGGGGTCGACCAGCACGGTGACGCCCTTGTCTTCGACGATCTCGTCGAACCTGCCCTTCTCGTCGGCGTATTCGAGGGTGTAGCTGAGGCCGGAACAGCCGCGCGAGCGCACGCCGACGCGCACGCCGACCGAGGGCTTGCCGCGCCTGGCAAGCAGCGCCTGAATCTGCTCAGCCGCCGCGTCGGTCACCAGGAGGGCCGGGGGTCGCGCCAGGGCCATCATCGCCTCATGCTTTTCCGCCCGTCATTTTGCCGGGCTCATCGTCGCCGTCAATCGTGGCGTATCGGTAATGTAGGTGCGGCATCGCTTAATTCCACCGCCTTCTCCTCGCGCAGCCGGCTTGCAGCGGCGGCGATCGCGTCGACCGCGAAGTCGATGTCGGCAGCGGTGGTGAAGCGGCCGAGGCCGAGCCGGATCGATGCGTTGGCGCGCTCGTCCGAGAGGCCCAGAGCTCGCAGCACGTAGGAGGGCTCGACCGTCGCCGAGGTACAGGCCGAGCCGGTCGAGATCGCGATGCTGGGGCACGCCTCGATCAGATCGGGGGCGGTGGTGTCGGGAATCGAGACGTTGCGGCTGCCGGGCAGGCGGTGCTCCAGATCGCCGTTGACCACGAGGCCCGGAACCCGTTGCGCGAGGCTCGTCCGCAACCGCTCGCGCAGGCCCTTGAGCCGCGCCGCCTCGCCCGCCATCTCGTCGGCGGCGATGGCGCAGGCCTCGCCGAACCCAACGCAAAGCGGCGTCGGGAACGTGCCGGAACGAACCCCCCGCTCCTGGCCGCCGCCATCGATCAGCGGCACCAGGCGCACCCGCGGCCGCCGCCGCACATAAAGCGCGCCGATGCCCTTTGGGCCATACAGCTTGTGGCCCGACATCGACATCAGGTCGATCTTCATTGCCTCGACATCGAGCGGGATCTTGCCGAGCGCCTGGGCGGCGTCGGTGTGGAACAGCACGCCGCGCTCGTGGCACAGCGCGCCGATCTCGACGAGGGGCTGGATCACGCCGATCTCGTTATGCGCCGCCAGGATCGAAACCAGCAAAGTCTGCCCGGTGATCGCCGCCTTCAGCCGGTCCAGCGAGACCAGCCCGTCCGGCTCGACCGCGAGATAAGTAACCCGAAAGCCTTCGCGTTCGAGCGCAGCGCAGCTTTCGAGCACGCATTTGTGCTCGGTTGTCAGGGTGACGATGTGGTCGCGCGGCGGCGCGCCGGCGAGCGGATGCTCGCGGGCGAAATGGGCCGCGCCCTTGATCGCCAGGTTGTTGGCCTCGGTCGCGCCCGAGGTGAAGACGATTTCGCGCGGGTCGGCATGGACGAGATGGGCGATCTGCGCCCGCGCGGTCTCGATCGCCGCCATCGCGGTGCGGCCGTAGCTGTGGCTCTCGCTGTGGGGATTGCCGTAATCGACCATGAAATACGGCAGCATCGCCTCGAACACGCGCGGATCGACCGGGGTCGACGCCTGGTTGTCGAGATAGATCGGCAGCGCGTTGGCCCGATCCGTCGCGGCTGGAGATGCGTCGTTCATGCCGCCACCTTCGATCCGGCGGCGCGATGGCGTGCGCGCCGGCAAAGCGCCGTCCAGGCATCGATGAAATGGCCGATATCGGCCGCGGTCGTCGACCAGCCCAGGCTCACCCGGATCGTCGCCCCGGCGATTTCCGGCGCAACCCCCATCGCCGCCAGCACGTGGCTCGGCCCGACCTTGCCCGACGAGCAGGCCGCGCCGGCGCTGACCATGACCCCGTCGAGATCGAAGGCGATGACCTGTGTCTCGGCCGGCACTCCCGGCATTGCCAAGGCCGACGTGTTCGGCAACCGCGCCGTCGCGGCGCCGATCACGACCGCGTCGGGCAGCGCTGCTTCAAGCCGGTCGCGCAGCAAGCGGACCCGGTCGTATTCGGTGATGTCGGCCGCATCGGCCGCGGCGGCGAAGCCGGCGATCCCGGTCAGGTTCTCGGTGCCGGCGCGACGGTTGCGCTCCTGCCCGCCGCCGCGCTGAAGCGGGGTCGGTTCGAGCCCGGCCGAAACCAGCGCACCGATCCCCGCGGGCCCGCCGATCTTGTGCGCCGACAAGGTCAGAAAATCGGCGCCGATCTCGGCGAGCGACACCGGGATCTTGCCGGCGGCCTGCACCGCGTCGCAGTGGAACAGGGCGCCCCGCTTATGGGCGATGGCGGCGATCTCGCTCACCGGCTGGATCGTCCCGGTCTCATTGTTGGCGAGCATCACCGAAACCAGCGCCGGCCGCGTGTCGGCATCGAGCAGCGCTGCCAGCGCGGCAAGATCGACGATGCCGTTGCCGTCTACCGGGAGGCGTTCGGCCTCCGGCACGGCCTGCAGCGCCGAGGAATGCTCGACCGCCGAAACCAGCACCCGGGCACGGCCGCTGCCGAGAATGGCCAGGTGATTTGCCTCGGTTCCGCCGCTGGTGAAGGTGACCCCGTCCGCCGCCGCGCCGACCAGAGCGCCGACCGCCGCGCGCGCTCGCTCGACGCGCCGTCGCGCTTCGCGGCCGCGGCGATGCACCGACGAGGGGTTGCCGCATGACGCCAACGCCTCGCCGATCGCGGCTGCGGCCTCGGGGCGCAGCGGCGCGGTGGCGTTCCAGTCGAGATAGGTTTCGCGCCGGCTCACGTCTACGCACTCATTTCGCCGCATTCGCCTCGACCACCTGGTAGGCTTGGCGCTGCATCAGGCCGCTGGTGCCGAGCACCCGCTTTTCGCACACGTCGCCGAGCGAGACCGAGCTCAGGTACAGATGGATCTGGTTGCTCAGTTCCTCCCACAGATCGTGGGTCAGGCAGCGGCTGCGATCGCCGCGGCAGCCGATCGTTGCGCCGGGGCGGCAGCGCACCGCATGGATCGGCTCGTCGACCGCGAGGATGATATCGGCGATGCGGGTGTCGTCCCGGTCATGCGCCAGCAGGTAGCCGCCGCCCGGCCCGCGGACGCTGCGGACCAGCCCGCCGCGGCGCAATTTGGCGAAGAGCTGCTCGAGGTAGGACAGCGAGATTTCCTGACGCTCGGCGATCTCGGCCAGCGATACCGGGTTGCCGCCGCTGTGGCGCGCGAGGTCGACCATCGCCATCACCGCATAGCGGCCTTTGGTGCTGAGCCTCATGACAGGCGCTCACAGCTGGTGCTGCTGCCGTCGGCTTCGCCGAGCGGCATTCCGGTCGGGTCGGCGACCTTTGCGTGCTCCAGCTCGTTGACCCGCGCGCGCAGGGACGACACCTCGTCGAGCAGGCCGGACAGCGCCCGCGCTATCGGATCGGGGATCTCTCCCGAGATGCCGTAGGGTTCGAATTCCGGCCGCACCTCCCCCTGGCGTCGGCGCGTCACCTGTCGCGCGGGGATGCCGACCATCGTGGCGCCATCCGGAACGGCGCTGACGACGACGGCGTTGGCGCCGATCCGCGCGCCGTTCCCGACGCGAAAGCCGCCGAGCACCGCGGCGCCCAGCCCGACGATGACGTCGTTGCCAAGCGTCGGGTGGCGCTTGGTGCCACGTTCGAGCGAGGTGCCGCCCAGGGTCACGCCCTGGTAGAGCGTGCAATCGTCGCCGATCTCGGCGGTCTCGCCGATCACCACGCCCATGCCGTGGTCGATAAACAGGCGCCGGCCGATCGTCGCTCCGGGGTGAATCTCGATGCCGGTCATCGCCCGGCCGAGATGCGAGACGAAGCGGCCGAGGAAATGGCAGCCGTGCCGCCATAGCCAGTTTGCCGCACGATAGAACAACAGGGCCTGGAACCCGGGATAGCAAAACACCACTTCTAGACGGGAACGAGCGGCGGGATCGCGTGCCCGCGTGGCATCGATATCGTCGCGCAAGTTCTTGAAGAGCATGGCGTTCACTATGCTATCGTTGCCGCGGCGACACGAGAGCCTTGTTCCCTAACCCCGTCGCGGCCAGGAAATGAGCATATAATTGCCCGAGTCATTGGATCAAGTATACCCGGTTAGTTTGCGCAGGACAGCAATGTTTGCGCGCTGTTTCAATCCCGACAAACCTGGTCGGAAATGCAATGCCTGACGTCATCATCAACGGTCCGGAAGGGCGGATCGAAGGCCGCTACCATCACGTGCGCTCGGGCCCGGCGCCGATGGCGCTGGTGCTGCACCCGCACCCGCTGCACGGCGGCAACATGAGCAACCGTGTCGTCTACATGCTGCACCAATGCTTTGTGCGGCGGGGGTTTTCGACCTTGCGGATCAATTTTCGCGGGGTCGGGCGCAGCCAGGGCAGCTTCGACCGCGGCGAGGGCGAACTGGCCGACGCGGCGGCGGCGCTCGACTGGCTGCAGACCTATAACCCGAATGCGGGCTCCTGCTGGGTTGCCGGGTATTCGTTCGGCGCCTGGATCGGCATGCAACTGCTGATGCGGCGGCCGGAGATCGAGGCGTTCGTCGCCGTGTCGCCGCCGGCGAGCCAATACGACTTCACCTTTCTCGCGCCGTGTCCGTCCTCGGGGCTGGTTCTGCAGGGCGATCAGGACACCCTGGTGCCGATCGAGAGCGTACAAAAGCTGGTGCATAAGCTGGCGCACCAGCGTGACATCAAGATCGACTTCCGCAAGATCGCCGGCGCCGATCATTTTTTCGCCGACCACGCCGAGACGTTGAGCACCCATGTCGACGCCTATATCGCCGAGCACGCCCGGCTCCCCGGTCAGCCGGCGCCGGCCGTCCCGGCACGCGGACGCTAGGGGCTCAGCTTTTCGACCGGGCGGCGCGCACCATCGCCCAGACCAGCCCGACCACGCCGAACAGGGTCAGCCCGCCGAACACCAGGACGAAGGTGTTGCTGGAGCCGATCAGCCGTTCGCCGACGCCGCCGATCGCATCGCCGACGAACAGCAGCATCGGCGCCCAGACCAGCGCCGAAAGGACATTGGCGAGCCAGAACCAGCCGCGCGGCATCTTCAGCACCCCCGCCGCCAGCGGGATGACCGCGCGGATCGGGCCGAAGAAGCGGCCGATGAACACGCTTTTGCCGCCGTGCCTGGCGAAGAACCGGATCCCGGTGGACAGCAGATCGGGGTTGCGGCTGAACGGCCAGACGCGGGCGATGCTGTCGCCGCAGCGTCGGCCGATCCAGTACGACACCGAGTCGCCCAGGGTCGCTCCGGTCACGGCGCCGATCAGCACCGGCAGATAGGGCAGGTGCCCGCCGGCCATCAGAGTCCCGGCCGCCACCAGCAAGGTCGTGCCGGGAAACAGCAGGCTCAGGAACGCGAACGACTCACCAAAGGCGGTGACGAACATAATGGCCGCCGCCCAACCCGTGTGCGCGGCGATGAAGGCAAGCAACGGCTGAACCAGATCTTCCATGCATCTTGCCGCCGGGCGAAAGAGCACGCCGTATAGGCTGGCCGCTCACCGGGGGCAAGCGCGCCGCGCGGCGCGATCGCTGCGGCGCATGGCAAACGGGGGCTTTGCACCGACCGCGGAAGCCATCAAAAATGGGCACGCGGGAAAAATGGGCACGCGGGCCTATCGCCCACAATCCAACGGAGGCTCCATGGCAATACTCGATCCGCGGCACAAGGCCGAACGCATTTCCGCGATCTTCCGCGCCAGGAGCCCGATCGATATCCTGCCGGCCGAATTGATCCCGGCCGACCTCGACGAGGCGTACCGGGTTCGCGCCGCCTATGAGGCGATCGAGATCGCCGCCGGGCGCGGCGACGTCGCCGGCTACAAGATCGGGTTGACGACCCCGATCATGCAGCGGCTCTGCGGCGTCGACGAGCCCTGCTACGGTGCGATGTTCGCAAGCGAAATCCGCCACAGCCCGGCCGAGGTGCGGGTGAGCGATTTCTGCCGGGTCGGCATCGAGACCGAGATCGCGGTGCGGCTCGGCGCCGACCTCGACAGCGGGGCGCGCGCGGCGGTCGAGGCGGCGGTCGAGAACTGTGCCGCGGCGATCGAGGTGCTCGAAGACCTTTGCCACGACTACAAGCGGCTGACCGCGACATCGATGGTCGCCGGCAATGTGTGGAACGCCGGCTGCGTCCTCGGCGCCCCGGTGACCGAGTGGCGCAAGCTCGACCTCGCGACGGTGACCGCGCGCCTGAGCATCGATGGCGCGGAGATCGGCAGCGGCAAGGGCGGCGATGTCATGGGCAATCCCTTGAACGCGCTCGCCTGGCTGGCGGACAAGCTCGCCGCCGCGGGCACGCCCTTGAAGCGCGGCATGGTGGTGATGACCGGCAGTATGGTGCCGATCCAGTGTCCCAAGGCCGGCAGCCGCGCCGTGGTCGAGATCTCCGGCCTCGGCCGCGCCGAATTCATCGCCATCTGAACCGGGCCCGCGCCGGCAATGCCCGATCTCTATCCGCTGATCCGCCCGCTGCTGCGGGCGCTGCCGGCCGAGGCGGCGCATCGTCTGACCCTGACGGGATTATCCTGCGGGCTCGGCGGGCTGGTCACCGGACGGGTCGAGCCCGACCCGCCGAGCCTGCGCCAGACCCTATGGGGCCGCGAGTTCCCCAACCCGGTCGGTATCGCCGCCGGGTTCGACAAGGATGCGCAGGTGCCCGATGCATTGCTGCGGCTCGGCTGCGGCTTTGCCGAGACCGGTACGGTGACCCCGAGGCCGCAGCCCGGTAATCCCCGGCCGCGCATCTTCCGCCTCTACGAGGACGAAGCGGCGATCAACCGCATGGGGTTCAACAGCGCCGGGCTGGAGCCGACCCTGGCGCGGCTCCAGGCGCGGCGGCGGGCGGGTCCGCGGCGGGGAGTCGTCGGGGTCAATCTCGGCAAGAACCGCGACAGCGAGGACGCTGCCGCCGACTATCTTGACGGGGTGAGGCGGGTTGGCCGGCTCGCCGATTATTTCGTCATCAACGTGTCGTCGCCGAACACGCCGGGACTGCGCGACCTGCAGCGCCGCGAAATTCTCGACGATTTGTTGCGCCGGCTGGTGGCCGCCCGCGACGCGGCCGCGCCGGGCACGCCGCTGCTGGTCAAGATCGCCCCCGACCTCACCGAGGAGGAGCGTGCCGACATCGCCGCGCTGGCCGCGCCGAGCGGCATCGACGGGATCGTCATCGCCAACACCACGGTGGCGCGCCCGGCGGGGCTCAGGAGCGCGTCGGCCGGCGAGCAGGGCGGGCTCAGCGGCGCACCGCTATTCGCGCCATCGACCGCACTCGTCGCCGATATCTACCGGCTGACCGGCGGAAAAATCCCGCTCGTCGGCGTCGGCGGCATCGCCAGCGCCGCGGACGCCTATGCCAAGATCCGCGCCGGCGCCTCGCTGGTGCAGCTCTATACCGCGCTGGTATTCCAGGGCCCGGCGCTGATCGGGCGGATCAAGCGCGGCCTTGCCGAGGCGCTGCGTCGCGACGGGTTCGCCTCGATCGCCGAAGCCGTCGGCGCCGACCATGCCAGCCTGGCATCGGCCCCTCGCCCTCCCGTCGCTTCCGCAACCGGCCCCTCCCTCTCCGCTGCGGCGCCGGCGGGGACAGGATTGGGATGAGGGACGGACGTGCTACCGTGCTGCAATCCTCTCAACCGTCAAATTGGCCCGACATGACCCTCCGCGAGGTACACGGCATCGGCGAGCTCGCCGCGGATTACGACGGGCTGATCCTCGACCTGTGGGGGGTCGTGCATGACGGGGTCAGGCCCTATCCCGGGGTGCTCGATTGCCTGGCGCGGCTGCTTGCGGCGGGAAAGCGCATCGTGCTGCTGTCGAATGCGCCGCGTCGCGCCGACGATGTGATGCGCCGCATCGCCGCGATCGGCGTGCCCGAAAGCCTCTACCACGCGGCGATGTCGTCGGGCGAGGAGGCGTGGCAACACCTATCCCGGCGCGACGACCCGTTCTATGCCGGGCTCGGCCGTAATTGCCTGCATATCTGCTCCGACCGCGATCTCGAAATCCGCGAGGGGCTCGGCCTCGTCTATGTCGAGACCGCGGCGGCGGCCGATTTCATCCTCAACACCGGCCCGGCCGGATGGGACGACACCATCGAGGACTACGCGCCGCTCCTCGCCTCGGCGCGCGAGCGCGATCTCAAGATGGTCTGCGCCAATCCCGACCTCACCGTCATGCACGGCGCCAAGATGGCGCTGTGCGCCGGCGCGCTGGCGGTGCATTACGAGAGCATCGGCGGGACGGTACGCTGGCACGGCAAGCCGTATCGCTCGGTCTACGACAGCTCGATGGCGCTGCTCGGGATCGAGGATCGCTCGCGCATTCTGGCGGTCGGCGACAGCCTGCGTACCGACATCGCCGGGGCCAACGGCGCCGGGGTCGACAGCCTGCTGATCGCCGGCGGGCTCCACGCCGAGGAATTTGCCGGCGCCGACCGCCTCGATCTCGACCGGGTTGCCGCAGCGGCGGCCAAGGCCGGGGTGCGGCCGATGGCGGTGGCGGCGCGGTTCGCCTGGTAGCGGATCAGTGCGTCGCCCGGTGCAGGATCGCGTCTTTGAGGCCGGTATCGTAGTCGCGGCCAGAGGCCAGCAGCGTCGCCGATTCGGGAAAGCTGGTCTTGACCAGCCCCTTGCGTTCGAGCGCCGCCCAGACGGCAGGGTTGCGCAGGCCGGTGGCGTCGCGCGCCGCGACCACCGCATCGCCGAGGTGGAAATGGTCGCCATGCGGGTCGGGCAGGCTGCGCAGGATGACGCTGCCTTCCTCCTCGCCGCGCGCCGCATCGGGCAAGAGGGCCAGCGCCTGCAGCAAGGTCAGCGTTTTCAGCTGCAGCGGATTGAGGTTCAGGGGGTTGTGTTTGGGCGGCATCGGGTTTGATTAACCCATGTTCCGCCGGTGCGAAAGCGGTTCCGCGTCGAAATCCGGTATTCGCTGCGTACGGGAAACTCTAGTCTGCTTTGAACCGTACAGGTGAGGCCGGCGATGCAAACCGTCCAGCGGGTCTGGGAATGGCGTTTCGCCGCCTCGCCCGAAGCGCTGTGGCCGTTGCTCGCCGATACCGCCCGCTTCAACGAGGCTGCCGGCCTGCCACGTTACACGGTGACCGACATCGCGCAGCCGGATGGCACGGTTCACCGGGTCGGCAGCGCCCGGCGCCTCGGCCTGACCCTGTCGTGGGAGGAGGGCGTGCCGCAATGGATCGCCGGCCGGCGCTTTGCCCACGAGCGCCGCTTCAATTCGGGGCCGCTGCGCCGTGTCGCCACCGAGATCCTCCTCGACCCTACCGAGCAGGGCGGCGCTGCGGTCCGCTACACGCTGTCGATCGAGGCCCGTTTGCTGGTCGCGCTGGTGCTGCGCGCGATCGGCCTTGAGCGCTTCGGCCGCACCCTCGACCGCCTGTTTCGCGAGGCCGCCGCGTTTGCCGGGGCGACGGACCGCGACCGGGCCTTCGCTGTCGCCGCCGCTCCGGTGTCGGAGGCGGTGCGCGGTCGGGTCGCGGCGGTGACCCGCGAACTCGTCGCGCGCGGCCACCCGGCGGCCGAGCATCTCGCCGCGCATCTCCTCGAGGCGCCGGAAACCGACCTCGAACGGATGCGCCCGCGCACCTTGGCGCGGCGCTGGCGGGTGGCGCCGCGGGCGGCGATCGAAACATGCCTGGCCGCTGTGCGCGACGGGCTGCTGACGCTGCGCTGGGACCTCGTCTGCCCGCAATGCCGCGGCGCCAAGGTCACCGGCACCAGCCTCGACCAGTTGCCGCAAGGCGCGCATTGCTCGTCCTGCAACATCGATTATGAGCGCGACTTCAACCGCAATGTCGAGGTGACGTTCGAGCCCGCCGCCGCGGTGCGCGAGCTGGGCGGCGGCACCTATTGCCTGGCCAGCCCGCTCGCCAGCGAGCACATCAAGATCCAGCATCGGCTGGAGCCGGGCGAGAGCGCGGTGCTGCCGGCCCATCTTGCCGACGGCGAATACCGGGTGCGCACCATCGAACCGGGGCCGGCCGCCGATTTTCTGATCGAAGACGGCAAAATCCCCGAAATCGCGTTGACCGACGGCGCACCGCTGCTTGGCACTGCCGGCGGACAGGTGACCGTCCGCAACGGCACCGGGGCGGCGCGCACCGTGGTGATCGAGGACCGACGCTGGGCGCAGGACGCGCTGACCGCGCATGAGGCGACGACGATGCAGGCGTTCCGCGACATGTTCGCCGACGCGGTGCTGCGCCCCGGCGACCAGGTGGCGATCGCCCGCATCGCCTTTCTGTTCACCGACATCAAAGGGTCGAGCGATCTTTACAACCGGGTCGGCGACGCGCGCGCCTACGGCTTCGTGCGCGAGCATTACGCCGTGTTGACCCGGGCGGTGCGCGAGCATGACGGCGCCGTGGTCAAGACCATCGGCGATGCGGTGATGGCCGCGTTCACCAATCCGGCGCAGGCGCTCGACGCGGCGGTGGCGATCCGCAGCGATATCGCCGCTTACGAGCGAGAGGTCGCCGACCAGACCGGCAGCGACGTCGCCATTGTCGTCAAGCTCGGCCTCCATTGCGGCCCGTGCATCGCGGTGACCTTGAACGACCGCCTCGATTACTTCGGCCGCACCGTCAACCTCGCCGCCCGGCTGCAGAGCGAAAGCCGGGGCGGCGACATCGTCGTCTCGGAGGCTGTGGCGATGGAGCCGGGCATTGCCGACCGGCTCGCCGCGCTGAAGGCGAAAGCGGAGACCGCGCACGTCAAAGGCTTTGCCGAACCGATCGCCCTGCTGCGCGTGCCGGCGCCGGAGTGAACCTTCAGCCGCGATAGGCGACCAGAATCGCGCCGCCCCCGATCGCTGCGACCCCAAGCCAGTTGAGGGCCGTAAGCCGCTCGCCGAGAAAGCCGACGCCGAAGACGGCGACCATCACCACGCTGAGCTTGTCGATCGGCGCGACCCGGGCGGCATCGCCAAGCTGCAGCGCGCGGAAATAGCAAAGCCACGATGCGCCGGTGCCGAGACCGGACAGCAGCAGGAACAGATAGGTGCGCGGCGCAATGCTGGCTGGCGGTTGCCACTGGCCGGACACGACGAGGATGCCGGTCAGCACGACGACGACGACTACGGTGCGGATCAGCGTCGCAAAGTCGGAATTGACGTTTTCGACCCCGATCTTGGCAAAGATCGCGGTCAGCGCGGCGAAGATCGCCGACAGTACCGCCCAGAGTTGCCACGAGAGCATCGCCGACCGCATGCGTTTCTCCTCTCAGGATGCCCGAGGCGCGCCTCCGCCACGATCCGGCAATCATCGTGATGCCGCGGCTTCTTGTCGATTGGCGGCGGTCGCTCAAGGCATCACCATGCGGTCTCGCACGGAGGAGATCATCATGCTGCACGGCAGGACCGCGATCGTCACCGGCTCGACCAGCGGCATCGGGCTCGGCATCGCCACCGCGCTCGCCGGGGAAGGCTGCAATGTGATGCTGAACGGGTTCGGCGACCCCGCGGCGATTGCCGGGCTGCGGCAAAAGCTCGCCGACGAGCACCGGGTGCGCATCGCCTATTCGCCGGCGGATGTGTCAAAGCCGGCCGAGATCCGCGAGATGGTCGCGGCGACGGCGAGCGAGTTGGGCGGGGTCGATATCCTCGTCAACAATGCCGGCATCCAGCATGTCGCCAAGGTGGTCGATTTCCCCGAGGAGCGCTGGGACACCATTATCGCGATCAACCTCTCGGCGGCGTTCCACACGGCAAAGGCGGCGCTGCCGCACATGACGGCGAAGGGGTGGGGCCGCATCATCAATATTGCCTCGGCGCACGGTCTTGTCGCCAGCGGCGAGAAGGCCGCCTACGTCACCGCCAAGCACGGGCTGGTCGGGCTCACCAAGGTGATCGCCATCGAGGCGGCAAACGAAGGGGTGACCTGCAACGCGATCTGTCCGGGCTGGGTGTTGACCGCGCTGGTGCGGCAGCAGATCGAGGCGCGCGCCGCCGCCCAGGGCATTCCCTACCAGCAGGCGCACGACGATCTGCTGCGCGAGAAGCAGCCGATGCTGCAATACACGACGCCGGAAAAGATCGCGGGCCTTGCGGTGTTCCTGTGCAGCGACGCGGCGTCGACGA
>DASQGR010000211.1:0-13849 GCA_035632515.1 Allostellaceae bacterium
GCCAAGCCGGGCCGCGGCATCTCCCTGCCGATCAGTGTCGATCGCCGATCGACGTATAGTGGCGCAAATCGGAACCGGTAAAGAGCTGGCGCGGCCGCATCAACTTGGCCTCGGCGTCCTCGAGCATCTCGGTCCATTGCGCGATCCAGCCGACCGTGCGGGCGATGGCGAACAGCACCGTAAACATCGAAGTCGGGAAGCCCATCGCCTTCAGAATGATGCCCGAATAGAAATCGACGTTCGGGTAGAGTTTGCGCGAGATGAAATAGTCGTCGTTGAGCGCGATCTTTTCCAGTTCCATCGCCAGGTCGAGCAGCGGATCATCCTTGATGCCGAGCTCATTCAGCACATCATGGCAGCTCTCGCGCAGCACATGGGCGCGCGGATCGTAATTCTTGTAGACCCGGTGGCCGAAGCCAAACAGGATCTCGTGGTTGTGCTTGTCCTTGACCTGGCTGATGAATTCGGGAATGCCCGATTTGTCACCAATCTTGGCCAGCATCTTCAGCACCGCTTCGTTGGCGCCGCCATGCGCCGGGCCCCATAGCGAGGCGATGCCGGCGGCGATGCAGGCGAACGGATTGGCGCCGCTCGATCCGGCATTGCGCACGGTCGCGGTCGAGGCGTTCTGCTCATGGTCGGCGTGGAGGATGAATATCCGATCCATCGCCTTCGCCAGCACCGGGCTGACCTTGTACTCCTCGCACGGCACCGCAAAGGTCATGTGGAGAAAGTTCTCGGCATAGCCCAGCGAATTCTTCGGATAAATGAACGGCTGACCGTGCGCGTATTTGTACGCCATCGCGCCGATA
Source organism: Allostellaceae bacterium (assembly GCA_035632515.1). Classification (GTDB taxonomy): domain Bacteria; phylum Pseudomonadota; class Alphaproteobacteria; order ATCC43930; family CGMCC-115725; genus DATARH01. The sequence continues at coordinate 813 of DASQGR010000211.1, forward strand.
GTCGGCAGTTTGGCGATCAGCCGGTGCGAGGCGACCATCCGCTGGTACGGATCGTTGATGTCGGTCGAGTCGTGATAGAAAGCCGACAGCGCTCCGACCACGCCGCACAGCACCGCCATCGGATGCGCGTCGCGACGGAAGCCGCGAAAGAATGTGGCGATCTGCTCATGCACCATCGTGTGATGAGTGATGTCGGAGACGAACTGCGTCTTCTGGCCGGCGGTCGGCAACTCGCCGTTCAGCAACAAATAAGCGACTTCGAGGAAGTCGCTTTTTGCCGCCAGTTCCTGGATCGGGTAGCCCCGATACATCAGGATGCCTTCGTCGCCATCGATATAGGTGATGCTGGAGCGACAGGCCGCAGTAGCCATGAAACCCGGGTCATAGGTGAAATATCCGGTCTTTGCGTAAAGGCTGCGCACGTCGATGACCTTCGGGCCGACCGAGCCTTCGAGTACCGGGAGATCGATCGACTTGCCCGTACTGTTGTCGGTCAGCGTCATCGTACCGCTTTGCGCGCCTGCTTTCGGATTGTTCCCGTCCATGGATCCACCTCGCTTACGACGCCCGCCGGCGCTTGTCAGATTCCGGCCGCAGAATAGGCCGGTGCTGGCCCATTATCAAATGGCAGGACTATATTGCAATGCAATATCGCACCTGCGAGATCATCTCGATTCCACCGCATCTTCGATCCGTCCCAGCGTCTCTTCACGGCCGAGCACTTCCATCACCTCGAAAATGCCGGGAGAGGCCAGCGAGCCGGTGAGAGCGGCGCGCAGCGGCTGTGCCACGGAGCCGAGCTTCACGCCCTTTTCGACAACGAAATCGCGCAGCCGTGCCTCGATCACCGCGGCCTGCCAATCGGCATCGGCGAGATTGCCGATCAGGTCGCCAAGCAGCGCGCGCGCCTCCGCGGTCAGCAGCTTCGCGGCGTCAGCGGCCGGGGCGATCGGCCGCGAAGCGACATAGAAGCGAGCTTTTTCAGAGAGTTCGACGATTGTCTTGGCGCGGGGCTTTAACCCTGGCAGGGCACGGGCGATGCGTTCGCGATCGGTCGTGGTGAAGACGCGTCCAAGCTGGGCCTCTAGCCGGCCAGCGACGAGATCGACGAGCCTTGAGTCGTCCGCCTCGCGGATGTAATGCGCGTTGACGCTGTCGAGCTTGGCAAAATCGAACCGCGCCGGGGCGCGGCCAACATCGGCGATGTCAAACCATTTGATGGCGTCCTCGGTCGAGATGATCTCGTCGTCACCGTGGCTCCAGCCGAGCCGCATCAGGTAATTCCGCAAGGCTTCGGGCAGATAGCCCATCTCGCGGTAGGCATCGACCGCGACCGTGCCGCGCCGTTTCGACATCTTGGCGCCGCCGGTGTCGTGAATGAGCGGGATATGCGCGAATTCAGGCACCGGCCAATCAAGTGCGCGGTAGATCTGCGTCTGGCGAAACGCATTGTTGAGGTGGTCGTCGCCGCGGATGACATGGGTGATCGCCATGTCATGATCGTCGACCACCACCGACAGATTATAGGTCGGAGTACCGTCGGAGCGCAGGATGATCAGATCGTCGAGCTCGGCATTGGCAACCGTGACCTCTCCCTGCACCAGATCGCGGATGGTCGTGGCGCCCTCTTGCGGCGCGCGCAGACGGATTGCCGGCGCCACCCCGGGCGGCGCTTCCGCCGGATCGCGATCGCGCCAGGTGCCGTCGTAGCGCACCGAGCGCTTTTCGGCGCGGGCGCGCTCGCGCATCGCGTCGAGTTCTTGAGCCGTGCAGTAGCAACGATAGGCATGGCCGGCGGCCAGCATCTGCTGGACCGCCTCGGCGTGGCGAGCGGCGCGGGCGAATTGATGGACGATGTCGCCGTCCCAATGGATGCCGAGCCAGTCGAGCCCGCCGACAATCGCATCGACGGCCTCCGCGGTCGATCGCACGCGGTCGGTGTCTTCGATGCGCAGGCGGAAACTGCCGCCATGATGCTTGGCAAACAGCCAGTTGAACAGCGCCGTGCGGGCGCCGCCGATATGCAGGAAGCCGGTCGGTGAGGGGGCAAAACGGACGGTGACGGTCATCGGCTCCCCGGCATGGCGACGGCTGTTGGCTGCATCATCCGCGTCTGGTTTCTCCAAAGATCAACGCTTTTCCATGACATGATTTGCAAACATCTCTCGCAGCCTGGTCTTCATCAGCTTGCCGGTGGCCGTGTGTGGCAACTCGTCGAGGACGACGACGTCGTCGGGCAGCATCCACCGCGGAAATTGCGCGGCGAGGAGGGCGATCAGCCGCTCCGGTTCCGGCCGGCAGCCCGGGCGGGGCGTGACGACGAGCAGCGGCCGCTCGACCCATTTCGGGTGCGGGATCGCGATCACCGCGGCCTCGGCCACCGCGACGTCGGCCAGCGCTGCGTTTTCGAGGTCGATCGAACTGATCCATTCGCCGCCGGACTTGATCATGTCCTTGCGCCGGTCGATGAGCTGAACGTAGCCGTCGGCATCGATCGCCGCGACGTCGCCGGTGTGGAACCAGCCATCGGCCTCCACCGCAGCGGCAGTCGCTTCCTCGTCCGCGAAATAGGCGCTGAGGATCCAGGGGCCACGCACCAGCAATTCGCCGACCGACTTGCCGTCATGCGGCAGCGTATTGCCGTCCGCGTCGATGAGCTTCATCTCGACGCCGAAGACGGGCCGGCCCTGCTTCAGCTTGACCTCGGTCCGCGCCGCGTCGTCCAGCCGGCTGTGCTTGGCTTTGAGCGCCGCGGTGGTGCCGAGCGGGCTCATCTCGGTCATGCCCCAGCCCTGCACGATCTCGATGTCGCGGGCGGCGAAGGCCTGCAACAGCGACCGCGGCACCGCCGACCCGCCGCACAGGACCCAGCGCAGGGTCGTGCAGCTTTTGTTGGTATCGCGAAGATAATTCTCAAAGCCGAGCCACACCGTCGGCACGCCGAGACCCATCGTCACGCCCTCGGCCTCGAATAGCTGGTGCAGGCTCTCGCCGTCCAACTTGGGCCCGGGATAGACCAGCTTGGTGCCGTTTATCGGCGCGGTATACGGCGTTGCCCAGCCGCAGGCGTGGAACAGCGGCACCACCGGGCAGACGACATCGCTCGCCGACATCGCGATCGCCCCGGGAAGCGACGCCCCCAAGGCATGCAGCACGGTCGAGCGATGGCTGTAGAGCACGCCCTTAGGCTTGCCGGTGGTGCCCGAGGTGTAGCAGAGGGCGCAGGCGCTATATTCGTCGAACTCCGGCCAGACGAAGTCGCCGCTCTCGACCCCGACCAGTTCGTCGTAGGTGCCGATCGCCGGCAACGAGGTCTCGGCCGTACCGAGCAGCACGATCCGGCAATCCTCGGGGAATTGCGGCAGGAGACGCTCGACCAGCGGAAAGAAGCTGGTTTCGACAAAAAGGATGCGGTCCTGCGCGTGGTTGACGATGTAGACGATCTGGTCGTCGAACAGGCGCGGGTTGATCGTGTGGCACACCGCGCCGATGCCGGAAATACCGTAATAAAGCTCGAAATGCCGCCAGGTGTTCCACGCCAGCGTGGCGACACGGTCGCCCGGCTCGATCCCGAGCCGCAGCAGGGCTTGCGCCACCCGGCGTGCGCCGCGCTCGGCCTCGGCGTAGGTATAACGGTGGATCGGTCCCTCGACGCTGCGGCTGACGATCTCGGTATCGGAATGATACTTCGCGGCGTGCTGGAGACATGCCGTCACCAGCAGCGCCCGCTCTCCCATCAACCCGCGCATTGCCGGTTCCTCTCGACCGAAACGTTCGTATTCAGCCGAAGTAGACCTGCAAGGCCATGCGATTCAAGTGCGAAGCGCAGGTCAAGTGCGAAGCGCAGGCGCGGTCTGGGCAGGGTGGGCGGCCCCTTGAACCACCGATAAGGGATCTTGCTGGACGGCCGATGCAGCGGCGAGCGATCGAAGCCGCCGGCGTCCGCGCCGACTTCGGCGGGCACCGCCAGCACGCCGCCCCGCATGGGTGACAAATGGGCGAAAGCCGCTGTCTCGCGCCAAGCGATCTCCGCGCGGCGCCTTGTGCGTCGGTCGAGCGCGCGGCGTCGAAGGCTAATAGCGCCGCAGCAGCCCGACCAGGCGGCCCTGCACCTTGACGCGGTCGGGGCCAAAGATGCGGGTCTCGTATGTCTGGTTGGCGGGCTCAAGCGCGATCGAAGCGCCGCGCCGGCGCAGGCGCTTCAAGGTGACTTCGAGATTGTCGACCAGTGCGACGACGATGGCGCCGTTATCGGCCGTCTCGCAGCGCTGGATGATCACCGTGTCGCCGTCGAGAATGCCGGCATCGACCATGCTGTCGCCGGCGACCTCGAGCGCGTAATGCTCGCCGCCGCGGCCGAGCAGCGCGGCCGGCACCCCGATGCTGTTCGATTGGTCGCGCAGCGCCTCGATCGGGGTGCCGGCGGCGATGCGGCCGTAGAGCGGCAACTCCACCGCTTCGGTGTCGGGCGCGACCGGCGAGCCGGGAAGGGCGCCCGAGAAATCGCCGCGGATCACCGTCGGCGAAAACCGCGTTCGCTCGGCCGAGCCGGGCGCTGCGCTTTCCTCCGGCAGCTTTACGACTTCGAGCGCACGCGCCCGATGGGCCAGCCGGCGGATAAAGCCGCGCTCCTCCAACCCGCTGATAAGGCGATGAATCCCGGACTTGGAGCGGAGGTTCAGGGCGTCCTTCATTTCGTCGAAGGAAGGGGATACGCCGGTCGCGGTCAGCCTTTGGTTGATGAATGTCAGCAGCTCGTGCTGCTTTCTCGTCAGCATGGCATCCTCCCGCTTGTGGCGGAACAAATCCTAAACACCAGATGATGTTCTACTTTGGTTCGCGCGAAGCGTCAAGCGCAACCCGCCGGAAACGGAGGAATGCCTCTCTCAACCTGCCCGGGCCGCGTCATACGTGCCTCGCAATGACGACGCGGTATCGCTACGCTGTCGCATGGCCGCGCAGAGCATCATCATCGACACCGATCCGGGCATCGACGATGCCGTGGCGATCCTGCTGGCGCTGGCGTCGCCCGAGCTCACGGTCGAGGGGGTGGTGGCCGTCGCCGGCAACGTGCCGCTCGCCGTTACCGAGCGCAACGCGCGGGCAATCTGTGAATTTGCCGGCCGAGCGGACATCGCGGTTCACGCCGGTTGCGCGCGGCCGATCACCCGGACGCTGGTGACGGCGGAGCATTTCCACGGACCGAGCGGGCTCGGCACCCTGGCATTGCCAGTGCCGTCAATGGCCCTGCAAGCCCAGCACGGCGTCGATTTCACCATCGATCTGTTGCGCCGGTCGCCGTCGAAGAGCATCGCCTGGTGTGCGCTCGGGCCGCTGACCAATGTCGCGTTGGCGCTGATCAAGGCCCCCGATATCGCCGGTGCGGTGTCCGAATTGGTGCTGATGGGCGGGGCATCGCGGGCGCTCGGCAACATCACGCCGGCGGCCGAGTTCAACATCCACGTCGACCCGCACGCTGCCGCAATCGTGTTCGACAGCGGCATGCCGATCACGATGGTCCCGCTCGACGTGACCCATCAGGTGCGCAGCATCGCGCCGCGGATCGAGCGCATCCGCAGGCTCGGCACGCCGGTCGCGGTTGCGGTCGCGGAGCTCATCACCCCGGCGGGTTCGGAGCCGGACTCGCTGCACGATCCTTGCGTCATCGCCTATCTGCTCGCGCCGGAGCTGTTCGGCGGCGCCTCCGTCAATGTCGCAATCGAATGCCAAAGCGCCTTGACCTTGGGCATGACCGTCGTCGATTGGCGCGGAGTGAGTGGCCGCCCGGCCAATGCCCGCGTCCTGCACACGGTCGATGCTGACGGCGTCTACGCGCTGCTGACCGAGCGGATATCGCGGCTTCCCGATCACGCTTGTCTTGACCGGCGGTTCTCCCGTTAAAATGGCCGACACCAATTCTGGCGTGGGAGGAGGCAAGATGATTATCGAAATGCGCACCTACCGGCTGAAGCCCGGCTCGATCCCGGAGGCGACAAAGCGGTTCGGCGAGGGCGTCGAAGGCTCGGGCCGCAACAAGATTTCGCCGCTCGGCGCCTTCTTCCACACCGAGGTCGGCCCGCTCAACCGGATCATCCATTGCTGGCCCTATGCGAGCCTCGACGAGCGCGACAAGAAGCGCGCCGAGGCATCGAAGCTGCAGGGCTGGCCACCCAAGACCGGCGAGTTCATCGAGCAGATGGAGAGCAAGATCATCAACCTGGCGCCGTTCTCGCCGGCCCTCGGCGACCGCCGTCTCGGCGACCTTTACGAAATCCGCACCTATACGATGCTGCCGGGCGCGACCCCGACCGTGACCCAGAAATGGGCGGAGCGGATCGAGGGCCGCACCAAGCTGTCGCCGCTGGCGTTCTGCGGCTCGACCGAGATCGGCGGGCTCAACCAGTGGATCCATGTCTGGGCCTACAAGGATGCGGCCGAGCGTTTCGCCATCCGCGACAAGGCGCGCGCGAGCGGGGCTTGGCCGCCGGAGACAAGGGGCCAGTTCGTCCGCCAGGAGAACATGTTCGTCATCCCGGCAGCGTTCTCGCCGCTGCACTAAAGTCGGTCAGGGGTGCCGCCGGCGTCAGTTCCGCGGCGGCGGCACCAGCGTTCCGGGCGGTAGCGCCCCCGCGCTCGGTGCAGGCGGCGACAGCCAGCCGAACAAATTGTCGAGGCTGGTCGCAGTCGCCGCCACGGGCGCCGGTGCACTCGGCAACGACCTGACCGGCATGCCTTGCGTCGCGGCCAGCATGAACGCGTGCCAGACCGAGGCCGGCAAGCTGCCGCCGGTGACCTTGCGCATCGGCGTGTTGTCGTCGTTGCCGAGCCACACGCCGGCAACGAGGTCGGCGGTATAGCCGATAAACCACGCGTCGCGGTACTCCTGGGTCGTTCCGGTCTTGCCGGCGACCGGGCGAGGCAGCGCCGCGGCCTTGCCGGTGCCGTGCGCGATGACCCCCGACAACATCGCGTTCATCGCGCCGACTTCGTCGGTCGGCACCACTTGACCCGGCCCCGACCCCGCGCGGTGATAGATGACCCGTCCGGGGGTGTCGCGGATATCGGTGATGCCATAGGCGAGTACTCCGTTGCCGCCGTTGGCGAACGGCGCATAGGCCGAGACCAGCTCGAGCAAATTCACCTCATTGGTGCCGAGCGCGATGCTGGGGTCCGGGGCGAGGGTCGAGGCGATGCCGAGCCGATTGGCCACGCTCACCACCCGCGAAACCCCGGCGCGCTGCGCCACCTGCACCGCGACCGTATTGATCGATTCGGCCAGCGCCTCGGCAACCGTTATGTCCCCGAGATAGCGGTTGGTGTAGTTGTGCGGCCGCCAGCTGCCGATCTGGATCGGCCCGTCGACAAAGTGATCGTCGGGCCGGATGCCGGCTTCGAGCCCGGCGAGATAGACGAACGGCTTGAACGCCGAGCCGGGCTGGCGCTCCGCCTGGGTGGCGCGGTTGAACTGGCTTTCGTTGTAGTCGCGCCCCCCGACCATCGCCCGCACCGCGCCGTCGGTGGTCATGGCGACGAGCGCGCCCTGATTGACTGCCGATTGCAGCCCATGACGCGCCAGCACCTCGGCGACCGCCGTCTCGGCGGCCGTCTGCATGCGCGGGTCGAGCGTGGTGCGCACGGTCAGGTCGCGGTCGGCGGTGCCGGCGAAGTCGCGGACCTGATCGGCAATCCAGTCGGCAAAATAGCGCGAGCCCGGCCGGGTGACCGCGACGGTGCGCAATCCGGCACCGGCCTTTTCGGCGGCTGTCGCCTCCTGCTGCGATACGGCGCCGGTCTCCACCATGAGTTCGAGCACCTGCGCGGCGCGGGTGCGCGCCTTTTCCTTGTCACGGGTCGGGTTGAAGCGGGTCGGCGCTTTCAGCAAGCCGGCGATCACCGCGCTTTCATAGAGGTTAAGCTTTGTCGCCGACTTGCCGAAATAGCGGTGCGCCGCCGCATCGACCCCGTAGGTGCCGGCGCCGAGGTAGACGCGATTGAGGTAGATTTCGAGGATCTGGTCCTTGGTGAAACGGTGTTCGAGCCACAAGGCCAGCAGCGTTTCACGGATCTTGCGCGAAAAGCTGCGCTCCGGGGTGAGAAATACGTTCTTGGCGAGCTGCTGGGTAATCGTGCTGCCGCCCTGGACAAAATGTCCGGTGCGCAAATCGGTGAAGCCGGCGCGCAGCAGCCCGATCGGGTCGATGCCGAAATGCTTGTAGAAGCGGCGATCCTCGGTTGCGATCACCGCCTTCGGCAGAAACGGCGACATCTGCTTGAGGGTCAGCGGCTGGCCGAACAGATCGCCGAAGGTGGTGAGAATGCTGCCGTCCTCGGCGAGGATCGTGACGCTCGGCCGCCGCTCGGCAACCACCAGCTGATCGGTGTTCGGCAAGGTCAGGGCGAAATAGGCGAGGGCGCCGCCGCCCAGAATCATCCCCCACAGGACCACGAGCAGCACGATCCTGAACGCGCCGCCGAGCAGGCGACGGCCGCTCCCGCGTCTGGGGCGGGTTTTGCCGGGAGCGCCGGACGCGGATGGCGGTTTCCGGCGCCGTCGGCGGCCCGAGGATGCGGCCGACGGTCGGTCTTCAGGATCGACGCGCAGCGGCCGGTCAGCCATCGCCGCCCGCCAGCGTCACGCAAGCGGCCTTTTTCGGCCCCATCGCCCTGCCACCCCACCCAAACGCATTCCGCTACGCCCCCGCGCATTATGCCGCAAACTGTGGCGGAGATTCGACGAATTCGCGTGACCCGCCGGCGGAACCGGCCGGCCGAGGTCTCGTTCGTTAGCAGGAACCGCTTGTGCAACGGAGGTCCAGCGATGCCTGCCGACGAATCGAAGCGCGGCTTTCCGGCCGTCGCACAAATCGGTCTCGCCGCGCTCGGCGCTGCGCTGGCGTTCCGAGCGCTGGCGCTGCCGATCGCCGTCGGGTGCCTGGCTGCGCTGACCGGGGCGGCGCTGTGCCGCGACAGCGAGGCTCGCGCGGAGCGCGCACCGCAACCGGCGCCGAAGCGGCGCGCTCGCCGGCGCGACAACGGTGTCACCGAAGCCTCGCAAGACAGCTTCCCGGCCAGCGATCCACCGTCGTGGACGCCGGTCACCGGCCCCGGCACGCATCATTGAGGCGAGGCTCGAATCCTGCTTAGCTGCCGGCCTTCCGCTTGTGGGAGGCCAGATGACCCGCGCCGCCGCCATCGCCGCCGCCGAAGCCTATTTCGACGACGGCGGTTTTACTGCCGACCTCGCCCGCCGCGTTGCGATCGCGACCGAAAGCCAGGTCGAGGAGCGCGCGCCTGTTCTCGGCGCCTATCTCAAAGACGAGATCGCCCCGACCCTGGCCCGGCTCGGCTTTGCGAGTGAGGTTTTTGACAATCCGGTGCGCGGCGGCCCGATCCTGATCGCCGAGCGGCGCGAGGACGGAGCCGACAAGACCGTGCTCGGCTACGGTCATGGCGATGTCATCCGCGGGCTTGAGCCGCAATGGCGCGACGGGCTGTCGCCCTGGGTGCTGGAGCAGCGCGGCGACCGGCTTTACGGCCGCGGCACCGCCGACAACAAGGGACAGCACTCGATCAATCTCGCCGCGCTCGAAACCGTGCTGAAGACACGCGGCCGCCTCGGCTTCAACGCCGTGCTGCTGCTGGAGACCGGCGAGGAGGTGGGGTCGCCGGGGCTGCGGGAGATCTGCCGCGATCAGAAGCACCGGCTTGCCGCCGACGTGCTGATCGCCTCGGATGGGCCGCGCCTCGCGCCGGAGCGGCCGACGATTTTTCTCGGCGCGCGCGGTGCGATGAATTTCGACCTTGTCGTGGAGTTGCGCGACGGCGGGCACCATTCGGGCAATTGGGGCGGGCTGCTCGCCAATCCGGGCATTATCCTGGCGCATGCGTTGGCCTCCATCACCAGCGACAAGGGCGCGATCAAGATCAGGGAATGGAAGCCGAGCCACATGCCGAACTCGGTCCGCATGGCGTTGGCCGATTGTGCGGTGGAAGGGGGCGAGGACGCGCCGGAGATCGACCCCAACTGGGGCGAGCCGGGGCTGACGCCGAGCGAAAAGGTGTTCGGCTGGTGCAGCTTCGAGGTGCTGGCCTTCACCACCGGCAATCCCGAGAACCCGGTCAACGCGATCCCGCCGAAAGCGACGGCCACCTGCCAGATCCGCTTTGTCGTCGGCGTCGACCCGGAGCAATTCATGCCGGCGCTGCGTCGCCACCTCGACGCGCACGGCTTTCCGATGGTGCGGATCGAGCCCTGGAAGAAAGCCTATTTCCCGGCGACCCGCCTCGACCCGGACCATGACTGGGTGCGCTGGGCCGCCGCCTCGATCGCCCGGACCACCGGCAAGCGACCGGCGATTCTGCCCAATCTCGGCGGCTCCCTGCCCAACGACATTTTCGCCACCGATCTCGGCCTGCCGACGATATGGGTGCCGCATTCCTACGCCTCGTGCTCTCAGCATGCGCCGAACGAGCACATGCTCGCCCCGGTGGCGCGCGAGGCGCTGGCGGTGATGACCGGAATTTATTGGGACCTCGGCGAAAAAGGCGTACCTGCGCGCAATTGATCCCCGCTAGATTGACGTCGGGATTGGCGGAAGAAGCAAGTGATGCGCCTGGAAAAATTGCCGGCGGCGATGGCGAAACGCTTGGCCGAGCTTGAATGTCCGGATTTCACGACGACGCCGTGGGTCGAGGCCAAACCCCTGTCGGAGCGGCGGGTCGCGATCGTCTCATCGGCGGGGCTGGTGGTGCGCGGCGACAAGGTGTTCCGCGGACGCGATGCCGACTACCGGGCAATCCCCGATTCGACCCAGGCAAACGACCTTTTGTGCAGCCACATCTCGATCAATTTCGATCGCACCGGGTTTCAGGAGGATTGGAACGTCGTCTTCCCGCTCGACCGCCTGCGGGAGCTGGCGACGGAAGGGGAGATCGGCTCGGTTGCCGCGACGCACTACTCCTTCATGGGGGCGACCGACCCGGTGCAGATGGTCGATGGCGCCCGCGAGGTCGCGGGGAAGCTCAAAGCCGACAATGTCGACGCGGTTCTGCTGACCTCCGTTTGACCGCTGTGCACGCGCGCCGTGAGCGCGCTGGCGCATTATCTCGAAGACGAAGGTGTTCCCAGCGTCGCGATCGCGCTGATCCGGCCGCAGGCGGAACACACAACGCCGCCCCGTGCATTGTGGGTGCCGTTCGAGCTTGGTCGGCCGATCGGCCCGCCGGGCGATGCGGCATTCCAAAAGCGGGTGATCGTCGCTGCGCTGGGCCTGCTCGAAACACGGCGGCAGGCGAGTTTGATCGCCGATTTTCCGGACGATGACCCACGCGAGACCCCCGATCCGGGTTGGCGGCCGCCGGCCGTGCCCGCGGCCGATGGTGCCGAAGGCACGGCGCTGGCCGAGGCTCTCGTCGCCGAATTGCGTGAGCTCGCGCCACGCTATGCCCAATCCTGCACGGCGCGGCTGCGCAGCACGGTGGGGCTGAGCGGACTGCCGCCTGCGGAATGCGGCGATTACGTCGCGGCCTGGCTGCGCGGCGAGCGACCGGCGAGCCCGGTTCCCGACATGTCGCCCGCCCTGGCGCTGCGCTTTGCGATCGACGATCTCAAGGCGTTCGTCCTCGAAGCCGGCATCGTCAGCGGCGCGCCGTCGAGCCGGCAGCTTGGCGATTGGCTGTGGAACGACACCGCGCTCGGCGCGGCGTTGCAGGTGCTGCGTCATGAATGCCTTGTCAGCGACGACGAGCGGCTGAAGGCGGTGGCGGCGTTTTTTGTCCCCGCGCTCCGGGTGCTCCCCGACTGATCTGCTGCAACCGGCGCTTGCGCTGGTGAGGGCGGCGGTTATCTTGCCTCCCAACGGAGGGGGGCGGATGATGCGTGCTTGGCGGGTTGTGTTGGCGCTGGCCTTGCCGGTGATATTGGGGCTTCCTTGCGCGCCCGGCGCCGAGGCGGCCACGTTCAAATGGGCCAATGACGGCGATGCGCGGGCAATGGACCCCTATACCTTTAACGAGACGGTCCAAAACTCTTTCCTCGCCAATATCTACGAGCGGCTGGTGCAGCGGAACAAGCAGCTCGCGCTCGAGCCCGCGCTGGCGCTCTCCTGGGAGACCACCGGCCCCAACGTCTGGCGTTTTCACCTGCGCCCCAACGTCAAATGGCAGGACGGCTCGCCCTTCACGGCCGACGACGTGGTTTTTTCGTTCCAACGCATCACCGGCAAGAACTCGGCGAAGCGCTCGCAGGTCGCCACGGTCAAGGAGGCGCGCAAGGTCGACGATTTGACCGTCGATTTCGAGACCAACGGGCCGGACCCGATCCTCCCCGACGAGATGACCGCGATGGACGTGATGTCCAAGAAATGGTGCGAGGAGCATGACGTCGTCGAAAACGTCGTGTTCGGCAAGGGCGAGAATTACGCGCTGCGACATGCGATGGGCACCGGCCCCTATCGCCTGGTCTCGCGCGAGCCCGACCGCAAGACCGTCGTCGAGCGCAACCCGACGTGGTGGGGCAAGCCCGAAGGCAATGTCGACCGGGCCGAATTCGACGTCATCGCCAATGCCTCGACCCGGGTCGCCGCGCTCCTGTCGGGCGAAATGGACATGATCTATTCGGTGCCGCCGCAGGACGCCGACCGGATCAGCAAGAGCGAGGGGGTGCGTCTGATTCAAGGGCCGGAGCTGCGCACGATCTACCTGGCGATGGACCAGAATCGCGACGAACTGCTGTTCTCCAGCGTCAAAGGCAAGAACCCGCTGAAGGATGTGCGGGTGCGCCGCGCCTTTGCCCTGGCGATCGACGAGGATGCGATCGTCAAGCGGGTGATGCGCGGCCAGGGCCGTCCGAGCTGGCTGATGTACGGGCCGGGGGTCAACGGCTACGACCCGGCGCTCGACAAGCGCCCGGCGGTCGATCTCGCCAAAGCCAAGTCGCTGCTCGCCGAGGCCGGCTACCCGGACGGCTTCCAGATCCAGCTGGATTGCCCCAACGACCGCTATGTGATGGACGAGCAGATCTGCACCGCCATCGCGGC
>DASQGR010000212.1:0-6190 GCA_035632515.1 Allostellaceae bacterium
CCCGTAGCGAATGCGTAAATTCCGTTTGCGTTCTTCGCCGTGCGCTTTCGTCTCAGCCCTTCCGCCACGTCGTCCCGCCGAACACCGCGCTTTCGCCGAGTTCCTCGGCGATCCGGATGAGCTGGTTGTATTTGGCCAGCCGGTCGGAACGCGACAGCGACCCGGTCTTGATCTGGCCGCAATTGGTTGCGACGGCGAGGTCGGCGATCGTCGTATCCTCGGTCTCGCCCGAGCGATGCGACATCACCGCGCCGTAACCGGCGCGCAACGCCGTCTCGACGGCTTCCAGCGTCTCGGACAAGGTGCCGATCTGGTTTACCTTTACCAACAAGGAGTTGCCGACTTTCTTCTCGATGCCTTCACGCAGCCGCATGGGGTTGGTGACAAACAAATCGTCGCCGACAAGCTGCACCTTGCCGCCGAGTTCGCGGGTCAGCAGCGCCCAGCCGTCCCAATCGTCTTCGGCCATGCCGTCCTCGATCGAGACGATCGGGTAGCGGGCGACGAGGTCGGCGTAATAGGCGACCATCCCGGCGGAATCGAGTAGTTTGCCCTCGCCCCTCAAGTCGTATTTGCCGTCGCGATAGAATTCGGTCGAGGCCGGGTCGAGCGCCAGTACGACATCCTCGCCCGGCTTGTACCCTGCGGTTTCGATCGCCTGCATGACGAATCCGAGCGCGGCGTCGGCGGAGGCAAGGTTCGGCGCAAACCCGCCCTCGTCGCCGACATTGGTGTTGTGGCCGGCATCGTGGAGCTTGCGGCGCAGCGCGTGGAAGATCTCGGAGCCGGCCCGGACCGCATCTGCCAACGTGTCGGCGCCGACCGGCACGATCATGAATTCTTGAATATCGATCGGGTTGTCGGCATGCACGCCGCCATTGACGATGTTCATCATCGGCGTCGGCAAGGTGCGGGCGAAGACGCCGCCGACATAGCGGAACAGCGGCACGTCGAGCTCCGCCGCCGACGCCTTGGCGCAGGCGAGGCTCACGCCCAGCACCGCATTGGCGCCGAGCCGTCCCTTGTTCGGTGTCCCGTCTAGCTGGATCAGGGTGCTGTCGATCGCCAGTTGGTCGCTGGCATCGAACCCCGACAACGCGTCGAAGATCTCGCCGTTGATTGCCTCCACCGCCTGCAACACCCCGCGGCCGTGGTAGCGGCTGCCGCCGTCGCGCTTCTCGACCGCCTCGTGCGCGCCGGTCGAGGCGCCGGACGGCACCGCCGCCCGACCGACCGTGCCGCTGTCCAGCGTCACGTCGACCTCGACCGTGGGGTTCCCGCGGCTGTCGAGGATTTCGCGGGCGTGGATGTCGGCGATGGCGGTCATGTAAGCCTCGTAAACCTGTGTTCCGTCATACCGGCGAAAGCCGGCATCCACTTATCTGCTGTTCAATCCGTTGAAAAGTGGGTCCCGGCTTTAGCCGGGATGACAAAAGGGAACTTATGCCGCGGGCAGCGGCCGTGCCTTTGCGAGCCGGTCGAGCGCGACCAGGGTTTCGAGCAATTCCGGCAGGGCCTTGAGCGGCAGCATGGTCTGCCCCTCGCAGGGAGCGTTGTCGGGGTCCTGGTGGGTCTCGATGAACATCGCGGCGACGCCGATTGCCGCCGCGGCACGCGCCAGGACGGGGCCGAACTCCCGTTCGCCGCCCGAACGGTCGCCGAGGCCTCCCGGCAGGGCGACCGCATGGGTGGCGTCCATCACCACCGGGTATCCGGTCCGCGCCATGATCGGCAAGGCGCGCATGTCGACGACGAGATTGTTGTAGCCAAAGCTCGCCCCGCGCTCGCAGAGCAGGATGCGCTCGTTGCCGGTCGAGGCCACCTTGCCCGCTGCGTTCCGCATGTCCTGCGGGGCGACGAACTGGCCCTTCTTGATGTTGACCGCCTTGCCGGTTGCCCCCGCCGCCAGCAGCAGGTCGGTCTGGCGGCACAGAAACGCCGGTATCTGAAGGATATCGACCACCTCGGCGACCGGCGCACATTGCTCGGGTCCGTGGATGTCGGTGAGCAGCGGCAGGCCGGTGGTTTCGCGGACCTCGGCGAGGATCGGCAACCCGGCTTCCAGCCCGACGCCGCGCGCTCCGGTGAGCGAGGAACGGTTCGCCTTGTCGAACGAGGTCTTGTAGATCAAGGCGATGCCGAGCTTCCTGGCGAGTTCGGCCAAGGCCGCGCTCATTTCGAGCGCATGGGCGCGCGATTCCAGCGTATTCGGTCCGGCGATGAAGACCATTGGCAAATCATTGCCGATGGTGATGTCGCCGACCGTGATGTGGCGGGGGGTCATCGGCTCTCCAAACCTGTGGGCGGGTTGGCGGAGCGTAACCCACCGTGCCAATGCGCGCCGGGTTTCACTTCGTTCAACCCATTCTGCAAAGCTCTCGAATGATCCTTCACACCAGCCGCGACTGGTCGAGCGCCGCCTTTACAAACGACTTGAACAACGGATGCGGCTCGAACGGCCGCGATTTGAGTTCGGGGTGGAATTGCACGCCGATGAACCACGGGTGATTCGGAATCTCGACGACCTCGGGCAGTAATCCGTCGGGCGAGGTGCCGGAAAACCGCAGGCCCGCCGCCTCCAGCGTGTCGCGATAGGCGATGTTGACCTCATAGCGATGGCGGTGTCGCTCGCTGATGCGGTCGCTGCCGTAGATTTCGGCGACCCGGCTTTCCGGATCCAGCGCCGCCTCGTAGGCGCCGAGACGCATCGTGCCGCCGAGATCGCCGCTGGCGTTGCGCTGCTCGATCTCGTTGCCGCGCATCCATTCGGTCATCAGCCCGATCACCGGATGCTCGCACGGTCCGAATTCGGTCGAGCCGGCGCCGGACAGCTTGGCGAGATGGCGGGCCGCCTCGATGACTGCCATCTGCATCCCGAAGCAGATGCCGAAATACGGCACCGCGCGCTCGCGGGCAAAGCGCGCCGCCTCGATCTTGCCCTCCGAGCCGCGCTCGCCGAACCCGCCCGGCACGAGGATGCCGTGCACCCCCTCGAGCTGACGAAGCGATTCCGATTCCGACTCGAACACCTCGGAATCGATCCAGTCGACCTTGACCCGCACGTTGTTGGCGATGCCGCCATGCGCCATGGCCTCGGCCAGCGATTTGTAGCTGTCGGGCAGGTGCGTGTACTTGCCGACTATGGCGATGGTGACCTGACCCTCAGGCTTGCGGATGCCGTTGACGATGTTGTGCCAGCGGCCGAGGTCCGGCTCCGGTGCCTTGATGCCGAAATGGGCGCAGACCTCGCGGTCGAAGCCCTCGGCGTGATAGGCGCCGGGCACTGCGTAGATCGTGTCGACATCGAGCGCTGGGATCACCCGCGATTCGCGCAGGTTGCAGAACAGCGCGATCTTCTTGCGGGCGCCTTCCGGGATCGGCCGGTCGCAGCGGCACAGCAAGATGTCGGGCTGAATGCCGACGCCGAGCAGCTCTTTCGCCGAATGCTGGGTCGGCTTGGTCTTCAATTCGCCGGCCGAGTTGATCCACGGCACCAGGGTCAGGTGCACGTACATCACCCGCTCGCGACCGAGCTCGTTGCCCAATTGGCGGATGGCCTCGAGAAACGGCAGGCTTTCGATGTCGCCGACGGTGCCGCCGATCTCGCAGAGAACGAAATCCTCGTCGTCAATATCGGCCTGAATGAATTCCTTGATCGCGTCGGTGACGTGCGGGATCACCTGCACGGTGGCGCCGAGATATTCGCCGCGCCGCTCGCGGCCGATCACGGTCGAATAGATGCGGCCGGTGGTCACGCTGTCGCTCTTGCGCGCGGCAACGCCGACATAGCGCTCGTAATGGCCAAGGTCGAGATCGGTTTCGGCGCCGTCGTCGGTGACGAAGACCTCGCCGTGCTGATACGGGCTCATCGTGCCCGGATCGACATTGAGGTAAGGGTCGAGCTTGCGCAGCCGCACCTTGAAGCCGCGCGCCTGCAGCAGCGCGCCGAGCGCCGCCGCGCACAAACCCTTGCCGAGTGAGGAGACCACGCCGCCGGTGATGAAGATGAACCGCGTCATGGACCTTCAGTGTATAGGAAGCCGCCGCGATGTCACACGGCAAACTGGCCTGTGCTCGCCCGCGAAGGGAAAGGCGTTTTCAATCAATGAATTGCGCCCACCGGTAAAATTCGACGCGATATTAAGGACGCCATCGCACCCGCGCTATCCGCCGAGCCAAAGCGGCGGCGCGCCCGAAAAACGGCGCGCGAATCCTTGCCGCCCGATCGATTCGCCGTCACTTGGCGAGCGGGGCGCTCGGCGCCGGCGGGGTAGCCGGCACGGGCGGCGGCGCCGGCGCGGTCGGGACTTCCTGCGTCGACGGCACGGGCCCCTGGTCGATCAGCGAGCGAGGACCCTGCGAGGTTTCGTGGCTCAGCCATACCAGCGTGACGCTGGTCAGGAAAAAGGCCCCACCCAGGATCATGGTCACCCGGGTCAGCAGATTGCCGGTCGAGCGGCCGGTCATAAAGCCCGACATCCCGCCGCCGCCCATGCCGAGCGCACCGCCCTCGCTTTTCTGCAGCAGCACCACACCGACCAGCGCCAGCGCGATGGCGACGTGGATGACAAAGAGAAGGATAATCATGGCGGCTCTTGTAGGCGCTTCGCCCTGTTCTGGCTAGTCCGCGCCAGCCGCTCCATCGCCCGGCGGCTACATCACATAGGCCAGGATCAGCATGGTCCCGACCAGGACGCTGGACATCGCGGTGCCTAGCCCCATCAGCGGCGCCGTAAAGAACGATACGATGGCGCAGGCGCCGGCAACGCTCATCCCAGCCCACAGCACGAGCTGAACACGCCCTCTCGTGCCGATTCGCTCCAAAAAAGGCGCCGCCAGCCGATCGCTGTCGACGATGCCGGTGAAATCCGCGAGCGGCTTCAGCTCGGCCGCAAGGCGCGCGCGGGCCTCAGCCTCGATCCGGCGCAGCCGGCGTGCGGCCTCCTGCCGCAGCCGCTGCTCCTTTTCCCGGCGCATGCGCTCGGCCCGCTGCCACCACAGCGGCATCTCCCTTTCCGCCGGGGTCTCTTCGCCATCCATGCCGGGGATACTACCGGCACGCTTCGGCGATGGCCCAGAAATCTTCGGCCTTGAGGCTGGCACCGCCGACAAGGGCGCCGTCGACATCCGGCAGGCCGAGAATTTCGGCGGCATTCTTCGGGTTCACCGAGCCGCCGTACAGCATGCGGGTGCCGGCCGGGATCTCGGCGCGGATCGCCTGGTGGATTTCCGCGATATCGGCAATCGTCGGGGTGAGGCCGGTGCCGATCGCCCACACCGGCTCGTAGGCGATGACGACGCGGTCCGCGTCGGCGCCGTCGGGCAACGAGCCAGACACCTGCCCGGCGACGACGGCAACGGCGCGCCCGGCCTCGCGCTCGGCCCGCGTTTCGCCGATGCACAGGACAGCGACAAGCCCCGCCCGCCACGCCGCGGCCACCTTGGCGCGGACGTCGGCATCGGTTTCGCCGCATCCGTGACGCCGCTCGGAATGGCCGACGATGACGTGACTGCAGCCGGCGTCCTTGAGCATCTCGGCACTGATGTCGCCGGTGCAGGCGCCCTTCTCGGCGGCATGGCAATTCTGGCCGCCAAGGGCGACGCCGCTGCCGCCAAGCGCTTCGCCAACCATGGCAACGAGCGTTGCCGGCGGACAGACGAGCAGTTCGCAAGCCGGGCCGCCGGCGCGGGCGCGGCCGGCGATCTCGCGCGCCAGGGCCAGGCCGTCGGCACGCAGCCCGTTCATCTTCCAGTTGCCGGCGACAAGCATTCTGCGGTCAGGCATCGGTCCCCCACCCAGCGACAACCGGCAACGGCAGAAGGTTGCGGCCCTGCCGAGCGGTCTTTATCATCGCCGCCACGATCACACCGGCGCTCGGGCGGGTCAACCTGGGCCTGACCGCCAGGCTGCACAATCGAGACGGTCGGGCTTTATGTTACAGGCGATCCGCACACGGGCGGGCGGCATCATCGTCAAGGTGCTGTTCGGACTGCTGATTATCTCTTTCGGCTTTTGGGGCATCTATACCCGCTCGCCGTTCTTCCAGGACAAGTCGCCGGATGCGGTCGTCGCCACGGTCGGCGAGCACGATATCCGGGCCGACGAGGTGCAGAACGCGCTCACGCCCGCGCTCGAACGGCTGCGGGCCCAGCTCGGCGGCACGATCGATCGGGCGCAGCTCAAGCAGCT
>DASQGR010000213.1:0-22771 GCA_035632515.1 Allostellaceae bacterium
CGCCATGGCGCTCAACCCCCCCAGCGATAAAAGCGCAATTACGAAGAGGGCACGCCGACCATATCGAAACAGGGATTTCATTGTTCCTTCTCCCCAAGGACCAAAACGTCCGATGCGGCGCGTGACGACCGTTCCGTCCAACACCTCGTTCCGTGACACCAAGAATCGTGCCAAGTCGGGCGGAAACCCGCTGTGCGCGCAAAACTGCGGCGCGATGTCCCACGGGCGAGAGGATTTTGCGAATTGAAGGAGCCTGGGCCGGCCTGGGGCCCTGGCGGGTTCGGGCGCGATGTCGAGCGTCTGTCGGGAGCGGCCGGATGGCCGTCACGCTCCTGCCGATGGCGGAGCGCGGCAATGCCTATTTTTTATACAGAAACACTGAACCGGGGCGGCAGATTTGAGGAGATGACAACGTAATGGAAACGGGCCGGGAGAGTGCTCCCGGCCCGTTGTCGTCTGTGCGTGCTCTTCGGCTCAGACAGAATAGTACATGAGGAACTCGATCGGGTGGGGGGTATGCTCGAGATTGTACACTTCCTCCCACTTGAGCTCGATATACGCCTCGATCTGGTCGCGGTTGAAGACCTCGCCGCGGGTCAGGAAGGCGTGGTCGTCGGCGAGTGCGCCGATCGCCTCGCGCAGCGAGCCGCAGACGGTGGGGACGTCTTTCAGCTCCTCCGGCGGAAGGTCGTAAAGGTTCTTGTCCATCGCCTCGCCGGGATGGATCTTGTTCTGGATGCCGTCGAGCCCGGCCATCAGCATCGCCGCATAGCCGAGATACGGGTTGGCTGCCGGGTCGGGAAAGCGCACCTCGACCCGTTTTCCGTTGGGGCTCGCCGAATAGGGGATGCGGCACGAGGCCGAGCGGTTGCGCGCCGAATAGGCGAGCAGCACCGGCGCCTCGAAGCCGGGGATGAGGCGCTTGTAGCTGTTCGTCGTCGGGTTGGTGAAGGCATTGATCGCCTTGGCATGCTTGATGATGCCGCCGATGTAGAAAAGCGCGGTCTCGGAGAGATCGGCGTAGAGATTGCCGGCAAAGGTCGGCCGGCCCCCTTTCCAGATCGACTGGTGCACATGCATGCCCGAGCCGTTGTCGCCCTTGATCGGCTTCGGCATGAAGGTCGCGGTCTTGCCGTACTGGTGCGCGACGTTGTGCACGACGTATTTGTAGATCTGCATGTTGTCGGCGGTGCGCACCAGGGTATTGAAGACGAAGCCCAATTCGTTCTGGCTGGGCGCGACCTCGTGGTGGTGCTTCTCGACCTCGAGCCCCATGTCGTTCATCACCGACAGCATCTCGGCGCGCAGATCCGACTGGCTGTCGACGGGCGGCACCGGGAAATAGCCGCCCTTGATCGGCGGGCGGTGGCCGGTGTTGCCGTCGGGGAAGGATTTGTTGGTGACGTAGGGGCCTTCGTCGCTGTCGATGGTGTAGGAGGCGGTCTGCATCGTCGACTCGTAGCGCACGTCGTCGAAAACGAAGAACTCGGCTTCCGGCCCGAAATAGGCCTTGTCGCCCAACCCGGACGAGATCAGATGCTGTTCGGCCTTCTTGGCGGTCGAACGCGGGTCGCGGACATAGGGCTGCCGGGTCAGCGGCTCGTGCACGTCGCAGAAGATGATCAGCGAAGGCTGCGCCGCGAACGGGTCCATGACCGCCGTCGCGCAATCCGGCACCAGGAGCATGTCCGACTCGTTGATCGCCTTCCACCCGGCGATCGAGGAGCCGTCGAACATCACCCCTTCGCTAAGGAATTCCGGCGTGATCGTGCGCACGTGATGCGCCAGGTGCTGCCACTTGCCGCGCGGGTCGGTGAAGCGGAAGTCGACGTACTTCACCTCCTGTTCCTTGATGGTAGCCATCACATCGTCAATTGCGGCCATCGTCTACTTCCTGTTGGTTGATTGAAAATAAAGACTGGCATTCAGCTGCTGGGCGCCACCAAACGGCCTTGCGCCATCCCTGTCAAGCGACCGGCCGCCGCTGCCCCGCGGCGGGATCAGATCGCATCCGGGCCGCGCTCGCCGGTGCGGATGCGGATGGCTTCGTCGATACTCGATACGAAGATCTTGCCGTCGCCGATGCGGCCGGTATGCGCCGATTGCTGTATCGCCTCGATGGCGCGCTCGACCATGGAATCTTCCATGACGACCTCGATCTTCACCTTGGGCAGGAAGTCGACGACGTATTCGGCGCCGCGATAGAGCTCGGTATGGCCCTTCTGGCGCCCAAACCCTTTGGCCTCGACGACGGTGATGCCCTTGATGCCGACCTCGTGCAGCGCTACCTTCACCTCATCAAGCTTGAACGGCTTGATGATCGCCTCGACCTTTTTCATCGGACCCAACCCTCCCATGCCCGCGATGCGACGGGCCGTCCCAAAGCCTCAGCATAACCCATGCCAGCGCCGGGAATTACCGGCATGGCAGGTCTACAGTGCAAAAACCGCTCAAATCTGCTGCACAATGCCTAAATTCTAGGCATATTCAACGCCGATGCGTTGACGCCGCGTCGCTACGCGGCAGATTGCCGAGAAACCGGCGGATCCGCTCGATCGCTTCACCAATCGCCTCGAGGCTGTTGGCGTACGAGAAGCGGATGTAGCCCTCGCCAAAGCTGCCGAAACTGGTGCCGGCGATGGTCGCCACCCCCTCGCGGTCCAGCAGCTCGGTCTGGAAGGTCTTGGAGTCGAATCCGGTGCCGGAAACGTTGGGAAACGCGTAAAACGCGCCGCCCGGTTTGACGCAGCGGATCCCCGGCAAGGTGTTGAGCGCCTTGATGATAAACTCGCGCCGCTCGGCAAACGCCTTGACCATTCGGTGCACCGGCTCGCGCGGGCCGGTCAGCGCGGCGATGCCGGCGAACTGGGTCGGCGCGTTGACGCAGGAGTGGCAGTTGATCGCCAAACGCTCCGCATGCGGGAACAACGCCTTCGGCCACACGCCATAGCCGAGCCGCCAGCCCGTCATCGCATAGGTCTTGCTCCAGCCGTCGAGCAGGATGACCCGGTCGCGGATTTCGGGATAGCGCAACAGGCTGTGATGCTCGCCTTCGTAGACCATCTCGCCATAGATCTCGTCGCTCATGATCGCGACCTGCGGATGGTCGGCGAGCCCGGCGACGAGACGGTCGAGCTCGGCTTTCGGCACGACGCCGCCGGTCGGGTTGGCCGGGCTGTTGATGATGATGAGCCGGGTGCGCGGGGTGATCTTCGCCAGCACCTCTTCGGCATTGAACGAGAACCCGGCGCTTTCGCGCAGCGGCATCGGCACCGGCGTTGCGCCGGAAAAGCGGATGACGCTCTCGTAGATCGGGAAGCCGGGGTTGCGATACATGATCTCCACTCCCGGCTGGCCGAACATCATGATGGCGAAGAACATCGTCACCTTGCCGCCGGGCACCACCAGCACGTCGTCGGGTGACACCTCGACCTGGTGGCGGCGGTAGAGATCGGCGGCGACCGCCTCGCGCAGCTTGGGTATGCCGTTCGCCGGGGTGTAGCCGTGATGCCCGTCCGCAAGCGCCTTGCGTCCGGCCTCGACGATATGGTCCGGGGTCGGAAAATCGGGTTGGCCGATGCCGAGATTGATGATTGATTTGCCCTGCGCGGCCAGCGCATTGGCGCGGGCCAGCACCTCGAACGCGGTTTCGGTGCCGAGCGTCATCATCCGGTCGGCGATCTGCAGCATTCTACTTCTCCGTAAAAACTCGCCGGAATTTAGCCCTATCCCGCTTTTGTGGCGATGAAGAACAGTCGCGGATAGGGAAGCAGGATCTTGCCGTCGGCTTGCGTCGGATAGGCGTCGGCGAGGAGTGCGGCATAGCGCTCCAGAAAGACGGGGCGTTCGGCTTCGGTGAGGCGGGCGAGAAACGGCCGCAGCCCGGTGCCGTGCAGCCAGGCGATGATGGCCTGCACACCCTCCATCACCTGGATGTAGTTGGTCTCCCAGATGGTGAAGGCGGCGCTCCGCGGCGCCAGGCAGTCGTAATAGAACGCGGGGGGCTTGACCGGCGACGGCTCGCGCGCGCCGACGAGCCGGTCGCGCCAGTCGCCCTCGGCGGCCACCCGCCGCATCAGCGCATGGGTGGCGAAATCGTGGTTGCGTGGCATCTGCACGGCAAAGACACCGCCGGGGGCGACCTGGCTGAACAGGTGCGGCATCAATGCGTCGTGCCCGCCGACCCATTGCAGCGAGGCGTTGGCGAAAACGACGTCGCACGGGTCCGCCGCGCTCCAGGCCGCGATGTCCCCGGCAACGAAATCGATCCCGCGATGCTCGCGCCTCGCGGCGCCGAGCAGTTCGGGCGACGAGTCGATCCCGCTCACCGCGGCGTCGGGCCAGCGCTGCTTCAGCGGCGCCGTGCTGTTGCCTGGGCCGCAGCCGAGATCGACCACCCGGCGCGGCGCCGCCGTCTCGATCCGCGACAACAGGTCGAGCGCCGGCAGGGTGCGGGCATCGGAAAAGCGCAGGTAATGTCCCGCATCCCATTCGTGCGCCATCGTTCCTCGCGAATATTGTTGGCGGCTGTCGTCACGAATTTGTCGCCTCAGCATGGCATTGGCGGCCACGTCATGCCAGGCTTCGCGCCGACCAGCCCCCCAGTCCCGGAGACCCTCGATGATCGACCTCTATGCAATGGGCAGCCCCAACGTCGTCAAGATTTACGTCGCCCTTGAGGAGATCACCGGCACGTTGGCGTTGGGATTGAGCTTGAGGAATTCGGCGATGAACGGCCCCTCGGCGAACGCGGTGTAGGGCAGGCCGCCCGGACCTTCGCCGTCGACGTAGCCTACGGGTGCGCGCCGGGGAGGAATCTGAGCAGGGCCACGATTGCGGCGTCCTGCGCGATCAGGAGGCCCGCTACCCATTTGACAGTCTCGGTCCGGCTGTCGGCGATTTTGATTTCAAGATCGGAGCGGACTTTCTCGATCTCCAATCGGAGGTTGGCGATGTCTCCCTTTGTCGCGATCTGCGAATCGAAATACTCCGCTAGGGCGGTCACCTGAGCATCGGTGAAGCCAGCTTTCGAAAGGTTGAGCAAAGCGGTCGCGGACATCGTGGGCGCCATTCTAATCGACGGCTGATCGCGCGTCATCCGGCCCGCAGGTATTGCACCGCCTCGTCGCGCTGGAACAGATAAAGCAGCGTGCGCAGCGCCTGGCCGCGCTCGCTGTTCAAAGTCGGGTCGCGCGACAGCACCAGCCGCGCGTCGTCGTGGGCGACCGCGATCAGCTTCTCATGCGCCGTGAGGTCGGCGAGGCGCAGGGCGGGGAGGCCGCTCTGCCTTGTGCCCAGCACCTCGCCGCCGCCGCGCAGGCGCAAATCCTCTTCGGCGATGCGAAACCCGTCCTCGGTCTCGCGCAGGATCGAGATGCGCTCGCGCGCGACCGCGCCGAGCGGGGGCTGATAAAGCAGCAGGCAGGTCGAAGCCTGGTCGCCGCGGCCGATCCGCCCGCGCAGCTGATGGAGCTGGGCGAGACCGAAGCGCTCCGCATGCTCGATCACCATCACCGTCGCCTGCGGCACGTCGACGCCGACCTCGACCACGGTCGTCGCCACCAGAAGGTCGCTGCCGCCGCCGGCGAAATCGGCCATTGCCTTGTCCTTGGCGGCGCTTTTCATGCGGCCGTGGACAAGGCCGACGCGGCCGCCGAAGACCGGCATCGCCGCGAGCATGCGGTGCCGCTCCTCGGCGGCGGCGAGGTCGGCGGTCTCCGATTCCTCGACCATCGGGCAGATCCAATAGGCCTTGGCGCCGCGCCCGATTGCCCGCGCCACCGCCTCGACGACGTCGCCGAACCGATCCAAGGGCATCGCCCGCGTGTCGATTGGCCGCCGGCCGGGCGGCTTTTCGACGAGGCGCGACGTGTCGAGATCGCCGTAGACGGTCATCATGAGGGTGCGCGGGATCGGGGTCGCGCTCATCAACAGGGTGTCGGCGCTCTTGCCCTTTTCGCTCAAGGCCAGGCGCTGCTCGACCCCGAAGCGGTGCTGCTCGTCGACGACCGACAGAGCGAGGTCGCGAAAGATCACGTCCGCGGTCAACAGCGCATGGGTGCCGACGACGATCGGGATCGTCCCGGCGGCGAGGCCGGCCACGAGCGCTTCGCGCGGCTTGCCCCTCTCGCGGCCGGTCAGCAGCGCGACCTCGATGCCGGCCGGCGCGGCGAGACGCTGCAAGGTCGCGTGATGCTGGCGGGCGAGCACCTCGGTCGGCGCCATCAGAGCCGCCTGCGCGCCGGCTTCGACCGCGATCAGCATCGCCAAGAGCGCGACCACCGTCTTGCCGCTGCCGACATCGCCTTGCAGCAGGCGCATCATCTGCTGCGGCGCCTTCATGTCGGCGGCGATCTCGGCGATCGCGAGACGCTGGCTTTGGGTCAGGGTGAAGCCGAAGCCGGCCTCGACCTTTGCCGCAAGCGCGCCGTTACCTTGCAGAACCCGCCCGGCCCGGCGTCGCCGTCGCGCCCGCACCAGCGCCACGGCGAGTTGGCTGGCCAGGATTTCGTCATAAGCGAGGCGCTCGCGCGCCGGGGTCGACGGCGACAGGTCGGCGGCGCTCTGCGGCGCGTGAACCGCAGCGAGCGCCTCGTTCCAGCTCGGCCATTTGCGCTGTTGCCGCAGCGGGCCGTCGATCCATTCGGGCAAGGAGGGCGCACGCTCCAGCGCGGCGGCGATCGCGCGCTGCAATACCCGCGGCGGCAGTCCGCCGGTCAGCGGATAGGTCGGCTCCAGCCCTTTGATGCGGTCGGCCTGATCGGGTGCGACGACGTGGTCGGGGTGGGCGATCTGCGGGATGCCGCCGTAAAGCTCGACCCTGCCGCTGACGATGCGCTCGGCCCCGATCGGCAGCAGCCGCTGCAGGTAGTCGCCTTTGACGTTGAAATAGACGAGGGTGACGAACCCGGTGCCGTCGCCGCACAGCACCCGATAGGGCCGGCGGCCCATTCCGGGTTCATGGCGCTCGACCTTGAGCTTTACCGTGACGACGCTGTCGTGTTCGAGGGCCGAGACCGACGGCGCGGCGCGGCGATCGACGAGCCCTGTCGGCAGGGGCCACAGCAAATCCACCACCAGCGGCCCGGCGGCGCGTTCGATCAGGCGGCCGAGCTGCGGCCCGATGCCGGACAGGGCCACGACCGGGGCGAAAAGCCTGTTAAGGAGAGCAGGGCGCACTTATCGGGGTTCCGCCATTCGCCGGTGTCGGCTGACGCGACGCGCGCAACCGTCTATATCGATCCGCGAGCAGCAGCGCCAATCCGGTCCCCATGACACTCCCGCCCGATCCCCGCCGCAAGCGGCTCCTGTTTCGCTCGTGGCATCGAGGCACGCGCGAGGCCGATCTGATCCTCGGCTCGTTTGCCGATCAGCACCTGCCCGGCTTCGACGAGGCCCAGCTTGACCGCTATGAGGCGTTGCTCGAACGGCCGGACCCCGATCTGTTCGATTGGATCACCGGCCGTGCCGCGCCGCCGCCCGAATGCGACCATGACGTGACCCGCTTGCTCCTCGCCTTCCGCTACACCCCGCGCGCGACGTGACGATACTGAACGATCTTGCCGGCTCGCTGCGCCGGCCGTCGCTGCGGGCGACGCTTTACGGCGCGCCCGAAGGGCATGACGCGGCCACGCTCGGCGCGCTGCTGACCGGCGGGACGCTCGATCGCTGGCTGCATGTCTGTCGCGACGACGGGCGGATGTCGCGGTTTGCCGCGGCGCTAGGCTTCTTTCATCCCGGGCTGACCACGCTGACCTTCCCGGCATGGGACTGCCTGCCCTACGACCGGGTCTCGCCGAACGGGGAGATCGCCAGCCGCCGCATCGACACGCTGACCCGTCTCGCCGGCGGCGATGCGGAAACGCCGCTGATCGTGCTGACCACGGTCAACGCGCTGGTGCAGCGGGTGCCGCCGCGCAGATTGTTCGACGGCCGGGTGCTGACCCTCGGACCGGGCGGACGCATCCCGCTCGATCGGCTGCAAAGCTTCTTCCGCAACAACGGCTATTTCCGCACCGACACGGTGCGCGAGCCGGGCGAGTTCGCGGTGCGCGGCGGCATTGTCGACCTGTACCCGGCCGGTGCAGCGCAGCCGGTGCGGCTCGACTTTTTCGGCGACACCGTCGAGAGCCTGCGCAGCTTCGATCCGCTCACCCAGCGCTCGACCGGCAAGCTGGAGTCGCTGGTGCTGCGGCCCGTCAGCGAGGTGCTGCTCGACGACGCGGCGATCCACCGTTTCCGCAGCCGCTACCGCGAGCTGTTCGGCAATGTCGGCGGCGACGACGCGCTTTACGAATCGGTCAGCGCCGGGCGGCGCTTGGCCGGGATGGAGCATTGGCTGCCGCTTTATTACGAGAGCCTGGAGACGCTGTTCGACTATCTGCCCGGTGCGGCGGTGTCGTTCGATTACCAGAGCGAGGAGGCGCGGGCCCATCGGCTGGAAGCCATTGCCGATTTCTATGCGGCGCGGCAGAGCCTGGCCGCCGCGGGCGGCGGCACGGCAGCGCTCTATCGCCCAATCAAGCCCGAGCAGATGTTCATCCCCGACGGCGAGTGGCAGGCCGAACTCGCCCAACGCTCCGTCATCCAGCTTTCGCCTTTTGCCAGCCCCCAACCCGGCCCTCCGCAACAAGCAGAGGCGGGCGATGCTGCAAGCGCGCGGGCCGGGGCTGCCTTCGATGCCGGCGCGCGGCCGGCGAAGAATTTTGCCGCCGAGCGCGCCGACCCGAAGGTGCAGCTGTTCGATGCGGTGCGGGATTATCTCGACGCCGAGCGCAAATCCGGCAAGCGGGTGGCGATCGCCGCCTACAGCGCCGGCGCCGCCGACCGTCTCGCGACTGTGCTGCGCGAACGCGGTCTCAGCGACCTGCGTGCGGTCGCCGACGGCGGCGCCCTGGCGGCGCTCCCCAAATCGGCGATCGGGCTGGCGATCCTGCCGCTTGAGCAGGGGTTTGCGACCGACAGCCTCGTCGTCCTCGGCGAACAGGACATCCTGGGCGATCGCTTGGCGCGCACGCCGCGCCGGCGCCGCAACCTCGACGAATTCATCGCCGAAGCGACGAGCCTTGCCGCCGGCGACCTCGTCGTCCACGAGGAACACGGCATCGGCCGCTACGAGGGCCTCGAAACCATCGATGTCGCCGGCGCGCCGCACGACTGCCTCAAGGTGCTCTATGCCGGCGACGACCGGCTGTTCGTGCCGGTCGAGAACATCGAGGTGCTGTCGCGCTACGGCTCCGAAGAAGCCGGGGCGCAGCTCGACCGGCTCGGCGGGGTCGGCTGGCAGGGCCGCAAAGCGCGCGTCAAGCAGCGTATCCGCGAGATCGCCGGCGAGCTGATCCGCGTCGCCGCCGAGCGCCAGCTCCACCCCGGCGAGGTGGTGACCCCGCCCGAGGGCCTCTACGAGGAGTTCGCCGCCCGCTTCCCCTATCCCGAGACCGAGGACCAACTTCGTGCGATCGAGGACACGCTCTCCGACATGGCCGCCGGCAGGCCGATGGACCGCCTCATCTGCGGCGATGTCGGCTTCGGCAAGACCGAGATCGCGTTGCGCGCCGCCTTTGTCGCCGCGTTCTCGGGGGCGCAGGTCGCGGTGGTGGTGCCGACGACCCTGCTCGCCCGCCAGCATTTCCGCAGCTTCAGCGAGCGCTTTGCCGGGTTGCCGGTGCGCATCGCCCAGCTGTCGCGGCTGGTCGAGGCCAAGGAGGCGCGGCAGGTCAAGGAGGAGATCGCCGCCGGCCGGGTCGACATTGTCGTCGGTACGCATGCGCTGCTCGCCAAGGATGTGCGGTTTTCCCATCTCGGCCTCGTCATCGTCGACGAGGAGCAGCATTTCGGCGTGGCGCAGAAAGAGCGGCTGAAGCAGCTCAAGGCCGACGTCCATGTGCTGACGCTGACCGCGACGCCGATCCCGCGCACCCTGCAACTGGCGCTGTCCGGCGTGCGCGAAATGAGCATCATTGCCAGCCCGCCGGTCGACCGGCTGGCGGTGCGCACGTTTGTGACGCCGTTCGACCCGGTGGTCGTGCGCGAGGCGATCCTGCGGGAGCGCGACCGTGGCGGGCAGGTGTTCTACGTCGCGCCGCGCATCGCCGATCTCGATGAGGTGCGCGAGGAATTGCGCAAGATCGTCCCGGAAATCCGGGTCGCGGTGGCGCATGGGCGGATGGCGCCGACCGAGCTCGAAACGGTGATGACCGCGTTCGACGACCGCGCCTACGATTTGTTGCTGTCGACCAACATCATCGAGTCGGGGCTCGATATCCCGTCGGCCAATACGCTGATCGTCCATCGCGCCGACATGTTCGGCCTGGCGCAGCTTTACCAGCTGCGCGGCCGCATCGGCCGCAGCAAGGTGCGCGCCTATGCCTACCTGACCCTGCCCGAGAAAAAGAAGCTGGCCCCGACCGCGCAGCGCCGGCTCGAAGTGATGCAAACCCTCGACACGCTTGGCGCCGGGTTCCAGCTCGCCAGCCACGACCTCGACATCCGCGGCGCCGGCAACCTCCTGGGCGACGAGCAGTCGGGGCATATCCGCGAGGTCGGCATCGAGCTTTACCAGCACATGCTGGAAGAGGCGGTGGCCGCGGCCCGCGCCGAAGGCGGCGGTGGGCCTGTGCGCGAAGAAGAATGGAGCCCGCAGATCACCATCGGCACGCCGGTGCTGATCCCCGAGGATTACGTCGCCGACCTATCGGTGCGGCTCGGACTTTACCGGCGCATCGCTGCGCTCGCCGACCGGCGCGAAAGCGAAGCCTTTGCCGCCGAGCTGATCGACCGTTTCGGCCCGCTCCCGGCCGAAGTCGAGAACCTGCTGCAGATCATCGCGATCAAGCGGGCCTGCCGCGAGGCGGGGGTCGAGCGGGTCGAGGCCGGCCCGAAAGGCGCGGTCGTGACGCTGCGCGGCAACCGCTTCGCCAACCCGGCCGGACTCGTCGAACTGATCCAGAAGCACGCCGGCACGCTGCGCCTGCGTCCGGACCAGAAACTCGTGTACCTGCGCAATTGGGACGACGAGGCGACCCGGCTCAAGGGGGTCGCCGGGCTGATGAACGCCCTGGTGAAGCTCGCTCGCGCCGACACGCACAAAGCGCAGTCGGTCGCGAAACCGACTCCGGAACCGGTGAAGCCGAGGACGGCGCGTCGAAGGTAACGCCTTCGCCTTACCCCGCATCACGCTGGATCGGCCTGTCCGCACGACGGGAAACCTTGGATATCGATTTGTTTCTATCGCCGATCGGGCGCGTGATCGGCGGTTAGGCTTTGGGATGGCTATGACAGGGTCCGAAACGAGGTAGACTTTCGCGCGGTTCGGAGATCGGCGGAGATGGCGGAGGCAGTATCGGCCGCGGATGCCGACGCGACGGCGCGATCGGTCGGCGACATCACCAGGATTTTGGCCGCGCTGCCGATCTTTGCCCGGCTGGACCCGGCATCGCTGGCGGCGGTGGCGGCGCGTTGCGGCTTTGCCAGCTTCCATGCCGGCGACACGATCATGCAGCAGGGGCGCATGAGCACCTTTGCCGATGTGATCCTCGACGGCGAAGTCGATGTCCTTGTCGATACGCCGGCGGGTCAGGTTCATGTCGCAACGGTCGGGCGGCACCGCATCATCGGCGAGTTGGGCGCGGTCGCGGCAATGCCGCGCAGCGCCACCGTCGTCGCCCGCACCGATCTTTCGGTGCTGCGCATCGAGCGCGGCAGCCTGATGAGCCTTATCCTCGAGCATCCGGCGGTCGGGGTGGCGATCATCGGCGAGCTGGGCCGGCGCATCTACGGCATGAACACCTCGCTCGCCTATCTGACCTATGCCGCAAACGCGCTCGGCCGTGACGAGTACGATCCGGCGATGCTGGCCGAGCTGACGCGCCAGCCCGGAGAACTCGCCACTTTTGCCCGCACCTTCAGCAACATGGCGTCCGAAATCGAGGCCAAGAAGCGACGTCGCGATGAAATGCAGGCCGCCGCCGAGATCCAGAATTCGATCCTGCCGCGCCCGCTGACGCGCGAGGGTCCGGCGGCCGCGGTCGATCTCCATGCCGAGATGCACCCGGCGCGCGAGATCGGCGGCGATTTCTACGATTATTTCCTTATCGACGACGACCGCCTCGCGGTCACCGTCGCCGATGTTTCGGGCAAGGGTATTCCGGCGGCCTTGTTCATGGCGGTATCGCGCACGGTGCTGCGCGGCGGCGAGCGCGGCGACGACATGGCCGCGCGCATGGAAAGCGCCAACCGGCTGCTTGCGGCCGAGAACGCCGCCTCCATGTTCGTCACCGCCTTCCACGGCGTGCTCGACCTCAAGACCGGGGCGCTGCGCTACTGCAATGCCGGCCACAACCCGCCCTATCTGCTGCGCGCCGCGGGCGGGCGCGAGACCTTGGCGGCGACCGGACTGCCGTTCGGCGTCGACGGCGACCTTGCCTACCGCATCGGCGAAACCAGGCTGCACGCCGGCGACGCGTTGTTTCTGTTCAGCGATGGGATCACCGAGGCGTTCAGCCCCGATGGCGAGGAGTTCGGCACCGCCCGGCTGGAAGCGGCCCTCGAAGAAGCCCGCGGCCGCAGCGCCGCCGACATTGTCCGCCATGTCCTCGACAGAACCGCCGCCTTCGCCGCCGGCGCCGAGCAGTCCGACGATATCATCTCGCTGGCGCTGGTGTTTTACGGCTGAAACCGGGCGCGTCCCGCCGGTCGAGCGGCGCGGCTTAGCCCCGCGTCTTCTCCAGGCGCAGCCGGTTGCGGCCGTCGACGCGGCGGTAGGCGACCCGATCGACCATGCGGCGGATCAAGAGCACGCCGAGGCCGCCGGGATCGCGCCGATCCAGCGGCAAGGAAGGGTTCGGCCGGGGTGCGCGAGTGGGGTCGAACGGGCGGCCATTGTCGATCACCAGCGCGGTCACCGTCTGCGCGGCGATCGCCAAGCGAACCTCGATCCGGTGTGGCGCCGGCCTGTCGACAAAGGCATGCTGGATCACGTTGGCGACCGCCTCTTCGAGCGCCAATGCCAGCTTGAGGGCGGTGTCGCCGCCAACCGCGTCGGCGCCGCAGCAGGTCTCGACCCAATCGATCAGGCGCGAAATCTCGGCGATGTCGGCGGTGAGCGCGATCCGGTGGTCGGCCATCCCGCCTCCTACCCTGGCCCTCTGCGGAAGCCAAGGCCGATCGCTGCGGGGCGAGGCCGTGCCGAAAAAATCGCGTTGGCGGAGATCGGTTCCACCTGTCCGCTGCCGGCTCTGCTCCGGCTCTGCTATTGTCTGCCCGATCCGCCCTAGGCAAACTGCCGCGGCAGCGCGCCCACGAGCCGGAAGGAAGGCGTTCATGGACATTGCGCAAGTGCGGGACGGCGATGTCGTCATTGTCCAGCTCAAGGGTCGGCTTGACAGCAGCGCCGCGCAATTCGCCGAGATTCGGCTGTCCGGCGCGCTGCTGGATCACCCGCCGCGGCTGGCGCTCGACATGAGCGAGCTCGACTACATCAGCAGCGCCGGGCTGCGCGCGCTATTGGTGCTGGCCAAGAAGGTGCAGCAGGCAAACGGCAAGGTGGTGCTGTTCGGGCTGGTGCCGAATGTCCGCGAGGTGTTCGCCGTCAGCGGCTTCGACACGATTTTTTCGATCCAACCCGATCCGGCGTCCGCGGTCGCCGCGGTCCGTTGAGGCGCAACGCCGATGCTGAGCTTTACCGAGGAAATCGTTCTGCTGCTGCTTGACGACGCCAAGGGCGAGTTTGTCGCGTTGCCCGAACCGGTGTTCGGGATCGTGATCGCCGGCGCGGCGCTGATGGATTTGGCGATCCGCGACCGCATCGACACCGATCTCGAACAGCTCATGGTGGTCGATCGCACGCCGCTCGACGACGGCATCCTCGACGACGTGCTGAAGCGGCTCGGCATGCCGGCGGGCGATCTCAACATCGCCCAGGCGCTTTACGATACCGTCCCCTATGTCGACGCCTACAAGGCGCAGGCGCTGGAGCGGCTGATCGCGCACGGCATTTTGCGCGAGGAGAACGGCCGGCACCTGTGGGTTTTCCGGACGCGCCGCTACCCGGTGATCGACAATGCCGAGCAGCAGGAGGTGCGGGCGCGGTTGCGCCGGATACTGCTGACCGACGAGATTCCCGACCCGCGCGATGTCGTGCTGGTCTGCCTGATCGACGCCTGCCGCTTGCTCGGCTTCGTGCTGAGCGACGAGGAAATCGAGGCCGCGGTGCCGCGGGTCGTGCAGCTGCGCCGGTTGGATCTGATCGGCCAGGCGGTCGCCAAGGCGGCCTCGGAAATCCAGGCGATCATCAAATTCGCCGCCGCCTCGGTGTAGCCGGCGGCGGGCGCCCGAGCTCGTCGGAACGCTTGTCAGACGCGCATGCCTGACTGCTTAATAAGGAAGGCTTACGACCTTGCCTTTGGCCAGCGGCTGCGCCAGCATGATGCAGCCTCTCCGGGGCGAGCCCGCCCAGTCGAAATTGCCGGGCGGACAGTTGTCAGATGGAGGAGAAGGACCGATGGCGCGCGCCTATAAACGTATCGATTCCGATGGCCACATTCTCGAGCCGGTCACGCTGTGGAACGACTACATGGACCCGAAATTTCGCGATCGGGCGCCGCGGCTGATCATCGACAATGACGGCAAGGAAAAGCTGTTCCTCGAAGAGCAGGTGCTCGGCAGCCAGCAGGGCATGGGCGGCATCGGCGGCGTCGGCGCGCGCCAAGGCGTGATCAAGGCCGAGACGATGAAGTACGAGGATGGCCGGCCGGGCGGCTTCGACCCGCACAAGCGCATTCCCGACATGGATTTGGACGGCATCGACGCGGCGTTTCTCTATCCCAGCATGGGGCTGTTCTCCGGCGCAGTACACGACCCGGCGCTGGCCGGCGCGTTGTGCCGCGCCTACAACCGCTGGCTCGCCGATTACTGCAAGCCCTATCCCGACCGGCTCTTCGGCATCGCGATGCTGCCGATGCAGGACGTCAACGCGGCGATCGAGGAAATGACCTTCGCGCGCAAAGAGCTGGGCATGCGCGGCGGCTTCCTGCGGCCGAACCCGTACAACGACCGGCTGATCCACGATCCGGTCTACGAGCCGTTCTGGACCGCGGCGGAAGACCTCGATTTCGTCATCGGCTTTCATGAGGGCGGCAGCAGCGGCATGCCGACAGTCGGCATCGACCGCTTCCAAGGCCGCGGGGCGCAGCACATCATCAGCCACACGATGGAAATGATGCTGGCCTGCCTCAGCATGATCTGGGGCGGGGTGTGCGAGCGCCATCCGAAGCTGCGCGTCGGCTTCCTCGAGTCCGGCGGCGGCTGGATCGCCCCGTGGCTCGACCGCATGGACCGGCATTTCGACGACCAGGGCTTCAACGACAGCGGCCTCAAGACCCGGCCGAGCGACATCTTCCGCCGCCAGTGCTGGATTTCGTTCGAGCCGGTCGAGGGCAGCCTCAAGCACCTCGCCGACTATATCGGCCCCAACAAGATCCTGTGGGCGACCGACTATCCGCACCGTGACGGGTTTTTCCCCGGCGCGCCGGATATGATCGAAAAGCAGCTCGACAGCGCCGGCGTCTCGGCCCAGACCAAACAGCAGGTGATGGCCGGCGGCGCGATGGCGTTTTACGGGCTCAACTGACAAAGGCGAGGGGGCTTTCGGGCGAAAGCCCCCTCAAACCTGCGGCGAAGGCGTCGGGGAACGCGAACGTTCCGCCGGGATGCCGGCCAGGGACACGCGAACCAATTCAGGGAGGTTTTAGTGGCGCGTAAATACAACGTCGTCGACGCGGACGGGCATATCCTCGAGCCGCTCGACTTGTGGGAAAACTACATGGACCCGGCGTTCCGCGACCGGGCGCCGCGCCTGATCACCGACAACGACGGCAAGCAGCGCCTGCTGATCGAGGAGAAGGTGCTCGGCAGCTCGAAGGGGCTCGGCGTCGCCGGCGCCGTTGGTGCGCGGCAAGGCGTCGTCTGCGACGACACCATGGATTACAGCGAGGGCAAGCCGGGCGGCTTTGACCCGCACAAGCGCATTCCCGATATGGATGCGGACGGCATCGACGCCGCGTTTCTTTATCCGACCCTCGGCTTGTTCGGCGGCGCGATCGAGGATGCGCCGCTGGCGGCTGCGTCCTGCCGCGCCTACAACCGCTGGCTTGCCGATTACTGCAAGCCCTATCCCGACCGCCTCTTTGGTGTGGCGATGCTGCCGCTGCAATCGATCGAGCTGGCGATCGAGGAAATGAGGTTTGCCCGCAAGGAGCTCGGCTTCCGCGTCGGCTTCCTGCGCCCGAACCCGTACAACAACCTGCTGATCCACGACCCGGTCTACGAGCCGTTCTGGAACGCGGCCGAAGACCTCGATTTCGCCATCGCCTTCCACGAGGGCGCGAGCGCGGGCATGCCGCAGGTCGGCGTCGACCGTTTCGAGACGCGCGGCGCCAAGCACATCATCAGCCACACGATGGAGATGATGCTCGCCGCGCTCAGCATGATCTGGGGCGGGGTGTGCGAGCGCCATCCCAAGTTGCGGGTGGCCTTCCTCGAGTCGGGCGGCGGCTGGATCGCGCCGTGGCTCGACCGCATGGATCGCCATTTCGATGACCAGGGCTTCAACGACAGTGGCCTCAAGACGCGGCCGAGCGACATCTTCCGGCGCCAGTGCTGGATTTCGTTCGAGCCGGTCGAGGGCAGCCTCAGGTATCTGGCCGACTATATCGGCCCCAACAAGATCATGTGGGCGACCGACTATCCGCACCCGGACGGGTTTTTCCCCGGCGCTCCGGCCATGGTGCAGAAAAAGCTCGAAGGATTGTCGCCCGAGACCCGGCACCAGGTCATGGCCGGCGGCGCGATGGCGTTCTACGGATTGAATTGAAGGAGCGCGGCCGGGACGGCCGCGGTCCAACGAAGGGAGGCGAACATGGCGCGTCAGTACAATGTCGTCGATGCCGACGGCCACATCCTCGAACCGCTCAATCTGTGGCTCGACTATATCGAGCCGAAATACCGCGACCGGGGGCCGCGGCTGATCAAGGACAATAACGGCCGGGAACGGCTGCAGATCGATTCCGCGCTGCTCGGCAGCGCCGAGCGCGGGCTCGGCGCGATCGGCGCGATCGGCGCGCGCGACGGCCACGTCATCGCCGACGGGTTCGAATACAGCCAGGGCCGCGCCGGCGGCTTCGATCCGCACAAGCGCATTCCGGACATGGACATGGACGGCATCGATGCGGCGTTTCTCTATCCCAGCATCGGCCTGTTCGTCGGCGGCATCCAGGATTCCGGTCTCGCCGGCGCGACCTGTCGCGCCTACAACCGCTGGCTCGCCGATTACTGCCGGCCTTATCCCGATCGCCTGTTCGGCGTGGCGATGCTGCCGATGCAGGACGTCGATCAGGCGATCAAGGAGATGACCTTCGCGCGCAAGGAGCTCGGCTTCCGCGCCGGCTTTCTGCGGCCGAACCCCTACAACAACCGGCTGATCCACGACCCGGTCTACGAGCCGTTCTGGAGCGCGGCTGAAGACCTCGATTTCGCCATCGGCTTCCATGAGGGGGCCTCGCCCGGCATGCCGCAGGTTGCGGTTGATCGGTTCGAGGGACGCGGGGCGAAGCACATCATCAGCCATACGATGGAGATGATGCTGGCGGCGCTCAGCATGATCTGGGGCGGGGTGTGCGAGCGCCATCCGAAGCTGCGCGTGGGCTTCCTCGAATCCGGCGGCGGCTGGATCGCCCCGTGGCTCGACCGCATGGATCGGCATTTCGACGATCAGGGCTTCAACGACAGCGGCCTCAAGACCCGCCCGAGCGACATCTTCCGGCGCCAGTGCTGGATTTCGTTCGAGCCGGTCGAGGGCAGCCTCAAGTATCTGGCCGACTATGTCGGGCCGCATAAGATCATGTGGGCGACCGACTATCCGCACCCGGACGGGTTTTTCCCCGGCGCCCCCAAGATGGTCGAAAAGCGGCTCGAAGGCTTGTCGGCCGAGACCAAGCACCAGGTCATGGCCGGCGGCGCGATGGGTTTCTACGGGCTGAACTGACCGTTACTTCGTCATTCCCGCGGAAGCGGGGATCCAAGGCGGCCACTCGGTCGCTGCTCCTGGGCCCCGCTTTCGCGGGGGCGACGAATTTATTGGTCGCTACTCTGCCGGCTTGGCCGCGACGTGCGCGCCGTAGCCGCCGCGGCCGACGAGGTACACGCTCGGATCGAGCGCGGTCGCGCCGGCATTCGCGGTCGCGCCGAACTCGCGGTCGTGAAGCTCGATCTGCGCGGCGTAATTCTCGCGGTAGCGGCGGTAGGCGTCCTCGTGTCGGGCGAGCGCCGCCGGATGGAACTCGCCCTCGGGCGGCGGCAGGATGTCGAAGTGCCCGCCGGTGTTGCGGCCCCTGACCAGCGGGGTGAGCATCCGCACCGAACTGGTGATCCGGCAATGCGCCGGAATATAGCTGATGCCGATGCCGACCCGGCGGTGATCGGCCCGGTTCGGCGCCGAGCGGTGCGCGCACAGCGTGTGGTGCAGCGAGAAGCTGCCGGCCGGCACGGCCATCATCACCCCGCCGCCCTGCTCGAATTCATCGACGATCGCCTGGCCGCCGCCGTTGATGCTGTCCTTGAGGCCGAGCGCCGCGTGGTGCATCT
This sequence comes from Allostellaceae bacterium, assembly GCA_035632515.1. Taxonomy (GTDB): domain Bacteria; phylum Pseudomonadota; class Alphaproteobacteria; order ATCC43930; family CGMCC-115725; genus DATARH01. The sequence goes on from DASQGR010000213.1 coordinate 18,640, forward strand.
GCCGCGGCTTTCCCTGCGAGGACAGCACCTCCATGCAGCCGGCTTCCTCGGTCGCGTCGGTCAGCGCCACCCAGGCGGTGACGTGCTCATACGGCGTGATGCCAAAATAGGTTGCATCCTGGTGCCAGGCGGCAAAGGTCGGGCTGTGCGCCTCCTTGATAAAGAAGGTCGAGGTAAAGACGAGAATATCGGGGCCGATCAGGCTCTCGACCGCGTCGAGGATGCGTGGGTGACGCACCAGCCGGTCGAGCCAGGGAAGGAACACATAGGCCGCGGACCGCCAGCGCCAATCGCCCTTGTTGATCGGATTGCCGAGCCACGCCTCGTAGCGGGTGAGGCCATCGCGGCATTCCCCGAGTTCGGCATCCGACAAGGCCGAGTGAGGAAACGAGTAGCCGTCGTGCCGGTAACGCGCGACCTGGTCCTGGCTCAGCATCGGTGCCTCCCCATGCGGCGGGAAACGCCAAGCGTAGCGCCGCCCTCCCCTCGAGTCGATGCTTGGCGATCCCCGGTTGCGAGCGTCCGGTTGCGCCGGCTCGGCTTCACCATCAAACTGCCGACGACGACAGGGGAAGGAGGCGCCCGATGCGGGGCACGCTGGCGAGCCCGATGTGGCGCCGATCTCGGGTCTTGCGGTGATCCCGTGCCGCTCGGGCCGGGTCTAGGCGATGTCCCAGCTCGAACTGATCGTCGTCGATCCCGGGCATTTTCATGCCGCGCTGGCGCAGAAAGAGATGTATCCGAACCTGTCGGCGAAAGTGCGGGTCTACGCGCCGGTCGGGCCCGATCTCGTCGACTACCTAGCCCGGATCGCCCGGTTCAACACCCGGGCGGAGGCGCCGACCAACTGGGAGCTCGACATCCATGCCGGGCCTGATTTTATCGCGCGGATGGCACGCGACAGTGCCGGCAAGGTCGCGATCTTCGCCGGGCGCAACAGCGAGAAGATCGCGGCCATCGCCACTGCCGTCGACTCCGGCACCCATGTCCTTTCCGACAAGCCGATGATTGTCCGCCGCGCCGATTTGCCGGCCCTCGCCGGTGTGCTCGACGCGGCCGAAGCAAAAGGGCTTGTCTGCCGCGACATGATGGGCGGACGGCAGGAGATCACCCGCTCGCTGACCCGTCTTCTGCACGCCGATCCCGAAGTGTTCGGCGAACAACTTGCCGGCACGCGGGACGAGCCGGGGGTAAAGATGAGCAGCCTCCACCATCTGCTCAAAATGGTGTCGGGCGTCACCAACCCGCGCCCGCCGTGGTATTTCGATGTGGCCCAGCAGGGCGACGCGCTGGCCGATATCGGGACCCATTTGGTCGACCGGGTGCATACCACGCTGTTTCCCGACGAGCCGCTCGATTACCGCCGCGACATCGCCATCGACACGGTACGCCGCTGGCCGACGATGATGAACCTGGCCCAGTTCCGCCAGGTGACCGGCGAGATGGATTGGCCCGCCTATCTCGGCGATGCGGTCAGCGGCGGCACCCTGGCCTATCAGTGCAACACCCATCTCGACTATGCCGTGCGCGGCGTCCGGGTCGGGCTCGACATGGTGTGGGAATGGCTGGAGCCGCCCGGCGGCAGCGACAGCCATACCGAGACGTGGCGCGGCACCCGGGCGCGGATCGAGCTGCGACACGGTCCGGCGGAGGGCTGGCGGCCGCAGCTTTACGTCGTGCCGCTCGCCGACATCGCGGCGGCGCTGGAGCGCCGCATCGCCGCGCTCGCCGCGACCTGTGCGGGGCTGGGGCTCGAACGGCGCGACGGCGAATGGCGGGTCACCATCCCCGATGCGCTGCGCATCGGCCACGACGCGCATTTCCGCGAGCTGACCAAGGAATTCCTCGCCCAGGTCGAGCGGCCGGCCTCCATTCCGCTCTGGGAGAAGCCGAACCTGATCGCAAAATACTTTGTCTGCACCGCCGCCGAAGCGGCGTCACATTAGGAGGTGCCGATGGCCCATACCCGCACCCACATCACGCGCGAGCGCGCGACCTCGCGCGCCTACTCGCAGGCGGTTATCACCGAAGGCGGGCGCATCGTCTGGCTCGCCGGGCAGATCGCCATCGCCGACGCCAGCGGCAAGTCGCTCGCCGGCGATTTCGACGGCCAGGTGCGCGAAATCTTCCGCCTCCTTGGGCAGACCCTGGAGGAAGCCGGCGGCAAGCTCGCCGATATGGTGACGATGACGGTGTTCATCACCGACTCGCGCCACGGCGACCGACTCACCGAGCTGCGCAAGGAAATCTTCCGCGACAATTTCCCGGCGAGCACCCTGGTGACGGTGCGGGCGCTGGCCCGGCCGGAATTGCTGGTGGAAATCCAGGGAATGGCCGTCGTCGGGTGACGGCTTCGGTTAATTCAGGCCGGCCGATCCCGCGGTCCGCCAACGTCGCCTATGCGGTCAGCCTATATCAAGCCTAGTGCTTGAATCCGAACAGCTTCTGCGCGTTGTGGTGCAGCACCTTCTCGGTCACTGATTTCGGCAGGCCGAGCCGCTCGATATAGGCGAACGTCTCGGTGTAGGACTCGAAATCCTGCAGCACCGGATAGTCGCTGCCCGTAACGAGATGGTCTTCGCCAAAAGCTTCGAGGGCGCAGCAGAACGCTGCCTTCGAGCCATAGCAAACCGTGTCGTAATAAAATTTCCTGGCGGTGACGCTCGGCGCCTCAGCCAAATCCGGGTGGTGGCGCGGGCTCTGGCCCTGTGCGTCGAGACGGTTCAGGAGCATCGGGATCGGCCCGCCGAGATGCGGCACGATGAACTTGATGTTCGGGTAGCGGTGCGGGATCTGCTTGGCGATCATGTGCAGGACAAAGGCCGCATCCTCGATCGAGGTGCCGACCGGGGCGGTGAATTTGTAATCGTTGATGAGCGGCGAACAGGCGCCGTTGGTCGCCGGGTGAACAAAGAGAACCGCGCCGCGCCGGTTCATCTCGGCATAAATCGGCTCGAACTCGGGCTCGGCGACCGAGCGGTTGAAGCACGAGACGTGCATGTTGACCCCGACGCAGCCGAGCTGGTCGAGGCCGCGCTCCATCTCCTTGAGCGCCGCGTCGATATGCGGCAAGGGCAGCATCACATAGGAGGCGATGCGGTCGGGGTGGCGGTGCGCCAGCTCGGCATAGCCGTCGTTGAGCAGGTTGAGCGCTTTCACGCATTCTGCCTCGTCGGGCAGATAGGGCGGGCGATGCGGCGACAGCACCTGCTTTTCGACGCCCGCGGCGTCCATCAGCTCGAGCCGGCCGACGATGTCGGCCGCCGATTCCGACACCGGGTGCTTGGCGATGCCCTCCTTTACCTGAACTGACGGCCCGACCCGCGGCCCGAAGCGGTCGCCCATGAAGTCGCTGAATTTTTGCGGGATGTAATGGGCGTGGACATCGCAGATCATGGCGTGGCTCCTGCGTGCGTGTGTCCGCCATCATCCACGCTGGAGGCGAGCGCTTCAACCGCCGGGGAAAGGAACCCGATGACCGAGGCCGAAACCCGCGCCGCCCGCTGGCTCGAAGCCTGGGATCGCCAGGGCACTCATCGCACCGGCACGCCCGGCGACCGCGCCGGCGCCGATTGGCTGGCGGCGGAGGCGGCCGCGCTCGGCGGCGCGGTCGCAGTCGAGGAATTCGCCGTCGCGCGGCTCGATCCCGCGCTTGCCTATCTCGACATCGGCGCCGAGCGCGTGTCGGGGGTACCGGTGTTCGACGCGCCGTCGAGCAGCATCGACGGAATCGAAGGACGGCTCGGTCACGAGATCGCGGTCGCCGAGCTGTCCCCCCGGGCGGTCTACAGCGGCGAGTTCCGCCGCCTGCGCGAAGCGGGCGGGCATCGCGGGCTGGTCGTCGTCTGCAAGGGGGAGGCGCCGGGGCTCGGCCTGCTCAATGCCGAGCAGTTCCGCGAACCCTACGGCGCTCCGGCGATCCATCTCCCGAGCGAGGCGCGCGAGCGGGTGCTCGGCGCCATGCAGGCCGGCGCCTCGGCCCGGCTGCTCGCGTTCAGCCGGCGCCGCGAAACGCGCGCCGCCAACATCGTCGTCGCCATTCCGGGCCTCGATCCCGGCAGGAAGCCGCTGGTGGTGACGACCCCGCGCAGCTCATGGTGGCAATCGACCGCCGAGCGCGGCGGCGGGATCG
>DASQGR010000214.1:0-6521 GCA_035632515.1 Allostellaceae bacterium
CGCCGCCAGCGACCGGCTGGAAGCCTTCCGCAAGGAGGGCCGCTATTTCCGCGACTTGAGTTTCCCGACCATCTCGGGTGCGGGATCGAACGGCGCGATCGTGCATTACCGCGCCAGCCCGGAGACCGAAAAAACCCTCGAGCCCGGCACGCTCTATCTGCTCGATTCCGGCGCGCAATACCTCGACGGCACCACCGATATCACCCGCACGATCGCGATCGGCACCCCCTCCGACGAGATGCGCGACCGCTTCACCCGCGTGCTCAAGGGCCATATCGCCCTTGCGACCGCGCGCTTCCCCAAAGGGACCACCGGCACCCAGCTCGACGGTTTCGCCCGGCGGGCGCTATGGACGGTCGGGCTCGATTACGATCATGGCACCGGTCATGGGGTCGGCAGCTACCTGTCGGTTCACGAGGGGCCGCAGCGCATCTCGAAGGCGCCGAACGCGCAGCCGCTGCTGCCGGGAATGATCGTCTCCAACGAGCCCGGCTACTACAAGACCGGCGCCTACGGCATCCGCATCGAAAATTTGATCGTCGTCCAGCCCGCGGAGAGCAGTTCCGAACGCGAGCTATTGTGCTTCGAGACGATCACCCTGGCGCCGATCGACCGCAACCTGGTCGCCCGCGACCTGCTCGACCGCGACGAGGCCGCCTGGCTCGACGCCTACCACGAGAGGGTGCGCCGGACGATCGGGCCCTTGGTCGACGCGGAAACCGCGTCGTGGCTGGAAGAGGCGACGGCGCCGATAAGCTGACAGGGAGGGTGTGATGGCAGAGGTGCGACTGTTTCAGCCCGGAAATTATCGTTTTATCACCCACGCCTTCCAGTATTCGGGCGGGGTCGAGGCGATGGAAGGATACGCCATCGAGCGTGCCCGGTTTGGCAAGCCGCTGCCGCTCGCCGAGGGCTTTGCCGCGGCCGAGGCGCATATGGCCCGGCACGGCAGGCCGCCGACCTCGTTCTGCGCCTGCGAGCTGCGCTCGCCGGGGCAGTTCACCGACCAGGGCTTTATCGACTTCAACCGCCATTACGTGCAGCAGCTCGCCGCCTGGGGGATCTTCCACGACGAGATAAACCCGGTGGCGCGCTCCAACGTTTGTCCCGAGATCGACCCGCCGTCGGAGCCGAGCTTTTATGCCTTCTCCTACACGGTGCCGGGCGCCGGCGGGTTTGTCATCGCCGGCAGCGGCGAGGCCGGCGAGGGCAGCGGCAGCTACGCCGAGCGGATCATCCGCCGCGGCGACACCTCGCCTGCCGGGATGCGGGACAAGGCGCGGTTCGTGCTCGGCGCGATGGAGACGCGGATGGGGGCGCTCGACAAGACCTGGGCCGACGTTACCGAGACGCAGCTCTATACGATCTTCGACATCCACCCGCATTTCGCCGAGCAATACATCCGCCGCGGTGCCGCCCCGGGCGGGCTGACCTGGCATTACGCCCGCCCGCCGGTGCAGGGCCTCGACTACGAGGTCGATGTCCGCGGCGTGACCAAGGAGCTGGTGATCTAGCGGCCCGCTTCCTCGGCGAGGCGCCTCCTCTGCGCTTCCTCCCAGTGGCGGCCGTCGAAAAAGCGGGTTGGCTTGAGGCTCGGCCCATCGATGCCGTCGAGGCAGCGGGCATTGACCGTGATCTTGTCGGGCTGCGAGCGCGGCACGTAAAACGCGTGCATCCCGCAATGGCGGCAAAAGGTGTGCTGCGCCACCCCGGTGCCGAACGTGTAGGTGGTCAAATCGTCCTTGCCCGACAGCAGCTCGAAATCCTCGGGCGCCGTGACGAGGTGGAGGATGCCCTTTTTGGTGCAGACCGAGCAGTTGCACTGCGACAGGTGGTCGAGATCGATCTTGGCGCGGAACCGCACCCGGCCGCAGTGACACCCGCCTTCCCGGGTTTCGAGCATCGCTTCTCTCCTTCGACGGTGCGGGAGCGAGGCTACCACGCGGCGCGCCGGCAGCGTAGATTGTGCCGATGCCGCTATCGTTTTCGCCGCTGCATCCGGTCTTTGCCGCGCTCGCCGAGGGGATCGACCTGCGCCGCCCGCCCGCCGCCGCGCGTGAGATCGAGGCGGCGATGGACCGCTATGCCGTCGTGGTTTTCCGCGACCAGGACATCGACCAAGACCAGCAGCTCGCCTTCACCGCCGCTTTCGGGCCGATGGATCCGGGCCGCCACCTTGCGGTGCGCCAGCAGCGACGGGTGCGACCGGAATTCGCCGATGTCTCGAACCTCGACGAGCACGGCAACATCGCCGACCGCAACCATCGCCGCATCCTATCCAACATGGCCACACGCCTGTGGCACACCGACAGCTCCTACAAGCGCCCGGCGGCGAAGTACTCGCTGCTTTATTGCAGCGCGATCCCCGAATGGGGCGGCGAGACCGAGTTCGCCGACATGCGCGCCGCCTACGACGCGCTGCCCGACCGGCTGCGCGCAGAGGCGGAAGGCCGCTCGGCCGAGCATTACGTGCATCATTCGCGCGCCACCCTGGGCTTTGCCCCGAGCCCGGAGGAGATTGCCGGCGCGATCCCGCCGGTGACCTGGCCGCTCGTCCGCACCCATGCCGGATCCGGCCGGAAACTCCTTTATATCGGCGCGCACGCGACGCATGTCGTGGGCTTGTCGCTGCCGGAAGGGCGGGTGCTGTTGTCCGACCTGCTCGAGCACGCGACCCAGCGGCAATTCGTCTACCGCCACGCGTGGCGCCCGGGCGACCTGGTGATGTGGGACAACCGCGCCGTGCTGCATCGCGGCCGCCGCTATGACCTCGCGCAGCGCCGCGACATGCGGCGCAGCACGGTCGAGGACAGCCTGCCGGCCGAGTAAGCCATCGCATTTGAGGCCGCGCGGACCGAGCGAAAACGCGCTACACTGACGTCAGTGCAGGGAGGCTCTCATGGCCAATATCGTCCTGGGTATCGGCACCTCGCACACGCCGATGCTGAACGCGCCGCCGACCGACTGGCCGCGCTTTTACGAGCGCGATTCGAAGCGCAGCAATCTGCTCGACACCGACGGCAACCTCACCACGTACGAGGCTCAGCTGAAGCGGGCGCCGGCCGATATCGACGCGCAGATCACGCCCGCGCGGATGCAGGCGCGGCACGATGCGGTGCAGGCGGCGATGTCGCGACTGGGCGACTATCTGCGCGAGGCAAGGCTCGACTCGCTGATCGTCGTCGGCGACGACCAGGACGAGCTGTACCACCCGGAAAACATGCCGGGGATTCTCGTCTATTACGGCGAGACGATCCGCAACGTGCCGCTTGCGCCGGTGGCGGAGCCCAATTGGGGCTGGCGCGCGAGCGCGCGCTGGCACGAGGAGAAGGTGCCGCGCGACTATCCGGTCGATGCCGGGCTGGCACGCCATCTGATCGCCGCCCTGATCGACCGCGAGTTCGATGTCGCCGCCTCGGACGGAACCCCTGCCGGCGAGGGCGAAGGCCATGCGATCGGCTTTGTCCACAGGCGGATCATGAAAGAGGTGGTCCCGGTGGTGCCGGTGTGCATCAACACCTATTACCCGCCGAACCAGCCGACCCCGCGCCGCTGCTACAAGCTCGGCCAGGCGATCCGCGAAGCGGTCGAGAGCTATCCGGGCGAGGCGCGGGTCGGCATCATCGCCTCGGGTGGGCTGTCGCATTTCGTCGTCGACGAGGCGCTCGACCGCGGTTTCATCGACCTGCTACGCCGCAAGGACGCGGCGGCGATCCAGTCCTTTTCGCGCGAGAAGCTGAACTCGGGAAGCTCGGAAATCCGCAACTGGATCTGCGTCGGCGGTGCGGTCGAGCATCTTTCGCTCGAATGGTCGCATTACGAGCCCGGCTACCGCACCCCCGCCGGGACTGGCACCGGCCTCGGTTTTGCTTTCTGGTCGTAGACCTTTGTCATGACACCAAAATTCTCCTCGTCACTCCCGCGAAAGCAGGAGTCCAGGGGCGAGTGACATAATCTGACGGGATAGCGTTCTAGGAGGAACCGCAATCATGCGCCAAAAAGACAGCGACGACCTCGTCCGCGTCGGCCCCGGCACGGTGATGGGCAACCTGATGCGGCAATACTGGCTGCCGGCGGCGATGTCGTCGGAGCTGAAGTCGGACGCCGAGCCGATGCGCCTGATGCTGCTCGGCGAGCAGCTGATCGCGTTCCGCGACAGCGCCGGCCGGGTCGGGGTCTTCGATCACAAATGCCCGCATCGCTGCGCCTCGCTGTTCCTCGGCCGCAATGAGGGAGGCGGGCTGCGCTGCGTCTATCACGGCTGGAAATTCGACGTCGACGGCAAGTGCGTCGACATGCCGAGCGTCCCCGCCGAGCGCGACTTCAAGCACCTGGTCCACGCCAAGGCCTACAAGGCGGTCGAGCGCAACGGCCTCGTCTGGGTCTATATGGGCGACCGCAAGGAAGCACCGCCGCTGCCGCAGATCGAGGCGACCCTGCTCCCCGAAGCCGAGGTGACGATCAACTTCGTCCAGCGCGAATGCAATTGGCTGCAGGCGCTCGAGGGCGATATCGACACCTGCCATTTCGGCTTTCTGCATGCCGGCGCGATCAGCCCGGACATGCTGCCGGACGACAGCATCTTCCGCTACACGGTGACCAACCGGGCGCCCGACTACCAGGTCTCCGACACCGAGGTCGGCACCATGTATGCCGCCCATCGCAACGGCGGGCCGGGCGAGACCTACTGGCGCTTTGCCAATTTCATGCTGCCGTTCTGGACCCAGACGCCGCAGGGCAAATTCGCCACTCACCTGCACAACCGCGCTTGGGTCCCGATGGACGACACACACACGATGTTCGTCAGCCTGCGCTGGAAGCACGAGCCGGCCTTTGTTACCAACGACAAGCACGGCCAGCTGATGCCGGGCTTCCAGCGCGCTTTCGACTATCTGCCCAACACCACCGAGTGGCACGGCCGCTGGCGGCTCAAGGGCCGGCCCGAGAACGACTGGATGATCGACCGCGCGGCGCAGGCGACCGGCGGCAATTACACCGGCATCACCGGCATTCACGCCCAGGATCAGGCGGTCACCGAAAGCATGGGGCCGATCACCGATCATTTGTCCGAGCATCTGGGCCCCAGCGACATGATGATCATGCGCACGCGCCGCCGCCTGCTCGCGGTGGCGCGGGCGCTCGCCAAGAACGGCACCGTGCCGCCGGGGGTCGACGATCCGGAAAAGATGTATCCGGTGCGCAGCGGCGATTTCGTCAGCGAGGCCGGGCTCGAATGGCGCGACGCCTACGACCGCCAGATGGAAGCGGCGACCCGGCCGCTGCAGGAAGCGGCGGAGTGAGGGGCCGCGGGCGTCCCGCCCGCACCGAGACGGCTGAGGCAAATCGCCATGGAACGCGGGCGTCTCGCCCGCCTAACCATTCCGGCCAGCGCGGAGCGCATCGGCTGGCGCTCGCGTGGCTATCTCCCCCATCTCGACACACCCGACCTGGTTCAGCACGTGGTCTTTCGTCTGTCGACAGCCTTTCGGCAAAGTTGCGAAATGAAATTGCAAAGCTTCCCGCCGCGGATCGTGTTCCGGCCATCTGATCAGCTCGCCGCGGCCGGCGCCTACATCGAACATAATCCGGTTGTGCGCCGACCCGACGGATTGGTGCTACTCATCGGTGTCGTATCGATGATGGCGCGCGGGACGCCCGCGGTCCGGTTTGCGCCTGGATGTGGGCGGGGACGCCCGCGGTCCTTCTATTCCGCCGCCATCGCCTCCGGCACCGCTGCCAGATCCTCCGTCGTGGTGCGACGTAGCTCGCGGCGCAGGCTCATGTCGTAGGGCCGGCCGCGGTGCAGGGTCGCGCGGTTGTCCCAGATCACCAGATCGCCGACCTGCCATTCGTGGCGGTAGACGAATGGCCGCTGGGTCGCGTGCTCCAGCAGGTCGAGCAGGAACATTCGCCCCGCCGGCACCGGCCACCCGACGATGCGGTTGGCGTGGGAGCCGATGAACAGGCTTTTGCGGCCGTAAGGCTGGGTGCGGACCACCCGCCAGCGCACCGGCGGCATCCCCGCCTTCTGTTCCGGCGTCCAGTCCCCATCGCCGAGCCACATCCGGGAGTAGAGCGCGTAATGCTCGGCGACCAGCGGCTCGATCTTCGCCCTCATCGCCTTCGGCAGCGCGTCGTAGGCGGCGCGCATGTCGGCGAACTCAGTGTCGCCGGCGCCCATCACCGTCGGCTTCGGCAGCACCACCGCCGACAGCATCGAATACTTGCCCGGCACCGGCTGGAACGAACTGTCGCTGTGCCACAACTGGTTGGCCAGCGCCCCGGCGATGCGCTTGTCCCCAGGCGGCGCGATCTCGCCGTCGCGGGTGACGTTGGAGATGTCGATCAGTTCGGGGTAATCGAGCCGTCCCTTGGTCTTGGACAGCTTGGTGAGGCCGGTGTCGAGCGAGCCGAAGGCGCTGGCAAAGGCGATCTGCTGGTCCTGGCTCAGCGGCTGACCGCGAAACACCAGCACCGCGTATTGTTCCATCGCCCGGTCGATCGCCGCGACCAGTTCCGGG
>DASQGR010000215.1:0-13727 GCA_035632515.1 Allostellaceae bacterium
AGGCCAGCCCGGCCGCGAATTACGCCTTCGACGTGACCCCGGCGCGGCTGGTCACCGGCCTGATCACCGAGCGCGGGGTTTGTCCCGCCTCCCGCGAGGGGCTGCTCGGCCTGTTTCCTGAACGCCGCAACCGCGGCGCAGCGTAGCTACCCGTCGCCGACGCTGGCGAAATAAAGCGACGGGTCGGCGGCGCGGACCGGCGCCTCGGGCAGGGCGAGTTCGCGGCGGACGATGTTGGTGCCCTCGACCAGGCTGACGCATTTGTAATAGGCGATGCGGCGCGACAGACCCTCGCGGCCAAAGCCGCAATCGGTGGTGACGACGAGCCGCTCCGGCGGGATGTGCTCCAGCGCCTTGCGAATGAGGGCGGCGACGTGTTCGGGCGGCTCGACCGTGGTCGCGGTATGGCTGATGACGCCGATGCCGATCTTCTTGTCGGTGGCGTATTTGCCGAACAACGCCAGATCCTTGCCATCGCTGCTGCAGCATTCGAAGGTGACGACGTCGGCGTTGAGCTGCAGCAGGTAGGGCAGGGCGCGTTCGTAGCTCGGCACCTCCCAATAGACCCGCTGCTGGTTCGGGTTGCCCCAGCAGGTGTGCACCCAGATCTCGGCGTCGAGGCCGGTGAGCTGGCGGTTGAACGCCTCGGTGAGAAATTCGAGCTCGCCGTCGGTGCAGTCGGGCCGTGTGGTGCGGCCGTGATGCGGTGGCTCCTCGAGCTGGATCACCGGGCAGCCGGCGGCGACCAATTCCTTCAGCTCGGCGTTCATGATGTCGCAGAGATCGAGGATCATCTCGCGGTTGTCGCGGTAATGCGAGTTCCACAGCATGCTCGCCAGCACCGGCGCGCAGATCGTGCCGAACTTGACCGGCTTATCGGTGAGGCGCTGTGCCACCTGCCACAGCGCGGCGTATTCGAGTGGGCCGCGCGACAGCTTTTCGGCGACGATCGCCGGCTGATACGCCTCCTGCACCTCATAGAGAATACGGCCGGGCTTGACCGAATCCCGCCCCATCCAGCCCTGCGACGTGCTGCGGTGCCCCTTGATGCCGCCGAGGCGCTCGATCGGATAAAAGAACCACGACTTGCCGCCGACATTGAGGTCGAACCGGCTGTCGCCGTCGGTGACGATGTCGAGCCCGGCCGCCTCCTGCGCGTTGATCACCGCGGCGACGGCGTCGAGATACTGCTCGCGGAACATCGAATCGCCCATCGCCGCCTTGAACGAGCGCCCGCCGAGATTGGCGTCGTACCACAGCGGCCGCGGATACGACCCGGTGATCGCGGTCGGCATGACCATGTCGCGGGTGGTTTTGAGCATGGTGCGGCTCCTCAATCGAACGTCAGCACGGTCCTTGCCACCTCGCCGGCCTTCATCGCGCGGAAGGCTTCGTTGATGTCGCCGAGGTGGCCTTTCTTGGTCACCATCGCGTCGAGGTCGAGCCGGCCCTGGCGGTAGAAATCGAGATAATGCGGGATGTCGATGCGGAAGCGGTTGGAGCCCATGCGCGAGGTCTGCACCCGGCATTCGGGGCGGATCGCCATCCATGGGAACTCGATCGTCGCGTCGGGCGGCAGCACGCCGACGATCGTCGCGGTGCCGCGGATCGCCAGGCTTTCGATCACCTGGCGGCACAGCTTGGCGTTGCCTACCGCCTCGAAGGCATGATCGACCCCGGCGCCGCCGGTCAGCGCGCGCACCGCCTTGACCGGATCGTCCTCGCTCGAATTGACGAAATGAGTGGCGCCGACGCGCAGCGCCATCTCGCGCTTCGACTCGAACTGATCGACGGCGATGATCTGGCGGGCGCCGCCGATCCGCGCGCCCTGGACGATCGAGAGGCCAACCCCGCCGCAGCCGTAGACGGCGACGGTCTGCCCCGCCTCCAGCCCGGCGCTGCGCAGCGCCGCGCCGACCCCGGTCAGCACGCCGCAGCCGACCAGCGCCGCCTTGTCGAGCGGGATTTCGGGGTCGATCTTCACCACCGAATTTTCGTGCAGCAGCATCTTCTCGGCATAGGAGGAGATGTTGATGAATTGCCGTACCGGCTGGCCGCCGAGCGACAGCCGCGGCGTCTCGCCCTCCTTGCGGCCGACGATGCTGTTGCTGCACACGTTGGGATGGCCGGAGAGGCATTGCGGGCAGGTGCCGCAAAACCCGGAGAGGCAGGCGACGACATGGTCGCCGGGCTTCAAGGTCGTCACGTCCTTGCCGACCGCCTCGACCACCCCGGCGCCCTCGTGGCCGAGCACGATCGGCCGGTCGAGCGGCCAGCGCCCGACCCCGTCGACGACGTGCAGATCGCTGTGGCACACCCCGGTCGCGACCGTGCGCACCAGCACCTCGCGGCCCCAGGGCTTGTCGATATCGACGGTTTCGATGGTTAGCGGGTCGTGCGGCTTGCGGAAGATCGCGGCCTCGATTTGCATGGGTCAATTCCTCGTGTCGGCGGGCCTGGCGGCTAACCTCATGCTACACTCCCCGCCGTGATCTTGGGGAGGGAAACCCATGCCGAGCGCGCTTGAGGAAAAGGACGCCATCCGCGAGGTTCTGGCCCAATACTGCTTTGCCCTCGACGACGGCAGGTTCGCCGCCATGGCGGCATGCTTTACCGAGGACGGGACCTGGCACACCGCCTTTGGCAAGGCCACCGGCCGCAAGGCGATCGCCGAGTTTGCCGCGGGGCTGCGCGCCCACCGGCCGGGGCCGACGCCGCGCGCCATCCACCATGTCACCAATGTCGTGATCGCGCTCGACGGCGAGACCGCCAAGGTGCGCTCGAACTGGACCACGGTGCAGAATTCCCCGGAAGGACCGAAAATCGGCTCGGGCGGCGCCTATGAGGACGACATGGTCAAAGAGGGCGGGCGCTGGCTCTTCCGCTATCGCACGATCGACCGCTACATCCGGCCAGAGGAATAAGATGCGCCGCACCCTGATCGGGCTCGGCCTCGCCGCGGTCACCGCCGGCGCGGCCCAGGCCCAGCTGCTGAACCACAAGGACCTGTCGCTGGTCATCGCCACCACCATCGCGCAGACCGCTTATGACGCCTGCACCGCGCAGGGCTATGGCGTGTCGGTGGTGGTCGTCGACCGCGCCGGCGATACGATTGTTGCGCTGCGCGGCGACAGGGCCGGCCCGCATACGATGGAGAACGCGCGGCGCAAGGCCTACACCGCGCGCACCTTTCGCGTCTCGACGACGGAATACGCCAAGCGCTTTGCCGACAACAACCCGGTGGTCCGCCAGCAGGTGACGCTGCCCAACGTGATCGCGATCCCCGGCGGGCTGCCGATCAAGGTGGGTGACGACGTGATCGGCGGCGCCGGGCTGTCCGGCACCCCCGGGGTCGACGAGCCTTGCGTCCAGGCCGGCATCGACAAGGTCGCCGACCAGCTGAAGTAAAACCTGTCCCGACGCCGCGGGCTTCACCCGCGGCCCTCATCAAAACCCAAAATGACCGGATCGCGCCCGGCCATGACGAGGCAGTGCATGGAACCCTGGATCGAAACCTATCGCGGCGCGGTGTCGCCATGGGAGTGCGACGTGACCGAGCACTTCACCGTCGCCTTCTATTTTGACCGTATCGCGATGGCCGAAGCCTCGATTGCCGAGGCGCTGGGGTTGGCCGACACGCTGCGGGCCGGCGGCTTCACCCGCCGCTACGATGTGCGCTATGCCCGCGAGCTTCGCGCCGGCAGCGCGTTTCATGTCGAAAGCGCCGCGCTGGGAACCGATGGCGGGCTGCGCCTGGGGCACCGCTTCGTCGACTCGGTCACCGGCGAGACGGTCACCTGGATCGACGTGCATTGGGACGGGGTGGATGCAAGGATGCCGGCCGGGCGGATCGCCGCCTGGGAAGGGCCGGAATTCGAGACCCGCACCGATCCGAGCGACCTCGCACGCCTCGTTTCCACCGCGGCGGGCAGAGTGCAGCCCGGCGATGTCGACGAGTTCGGCCGGCTCGGGCTGTGCGGCACCATCCACAAATTCACCGACTCGTCGGTGCAGATCGGCGCTGCGATCGGGCTCACGGCCGATTACATCAAGACCGCGCGCCGCGCGTATTCGACCTTTGAGTTTCGCCTGCGCATCTCCGGGCCGCTCGGCCTCGGCGACCGCTACCAGAACCGCACCGGCATCGCCCATCTCGGCAATTCGTCGCTGCGCTTTCTGCATGTGATGAGCGACGGCAGCGGCCGCGAGATCGCCCGTCTCGGGCAGTTCGGCGTGACGCTCGACCTCGATGTGCGCCGGCCGGCGGCGCTCGCCCCCGAGCTGCGCGAGCGGGCCAAGACACTGGTCTTGCCGACAGCGTAGCCCCCTCGTCATTGCGAAAAGCGCGAAGCGTGACGCGGCAATCTCAACCGGTCTCGATCTCCGCCCGACGAGATTGCCTTGCTGTGCTCGCAATGACGAGAGCTGGCCTAAACCAGCATCCCCACCAACGCGCCCGACATGCAGCCGGCCATCGTGCCGGAGAGGATCGAGCGCAGCCCCAGCGCGACGATCTCGGCCCGGCGTTCGGGCACCATCGCCCCCATGCCGCCGATCAGGATGCCGAGGCTGGCGAAATTGGCGAAACCGCACATCGCGTACATCATCACCAGTCGCGAATGGTCGCTGAGCTCGCCCGCCGGCAGCTTGGCCAGATCGACATAGGCGATGAACTCGTTGAGCACGGTCTTGGTGCCCATCAATTGCGCCGCGGTCGCGACCTCGCCGGCGGGAATCCCGATCAGCCACATCACCGGGCGGAAGGCATAGGCAAACAGGCGCTGCAAGGTGATCGCCTCGCCGCCGAGCGGCGGCAGCAGGCCGAGCGCGGCGTTGACCAGGCTGACCAGCGCCACCAGCACCACCAGCATTGCGATGATGTTGCCGAGAAAGACGATGCCGTCCCGGGTGCCCTTGGCGATCGCGTCCATGGCGCTGACCGGCGGGTCCTGGATCACCAGCGTGGCCGATGGCGACGGGTCGGGGCGGAAGGGCACCATCAGCGCCGCCAGCGCCAGCGCCGCCGGGGTGCTGATCACCGCGGCGACGAGGATGTGGCCGAGCGCGTCCGGAATGACCGGCCCGAGGATCGCGGCGTAAAGCACCATCACCGTGCCGGCGATCCCGGCCATGCCGCAGCTCATCAGCGCGAACAGCTCCCCCCGTTCGAGCCGCAGCAAATACGGCCGGATCAGCAGCGGCGCCTCGATATGGCCGACAAAGATATGCACCGCGGCGCCGAGACCGAGTGGTCCGCCGACCCCGACCGAGCGCCGCAGCACCCAGGCAAATGCCCGGACGATGCGCTGCAGGATTCCCCAATGGAACAGCAAGGTCGCCAGCGCGCTGATCACCAGCACCAGCGGCAGCGCGCGAAAGGCGAAGATGAAGCTGGCGCCCGGGTGGGTCTCGGCAAAGGGCAGGGCGCCGCCGCCGAGATAGCCGAAGACGAACCCGGTGCCGGCGTCGGTCGCCTTTTGCAGCGCCTCGACCCCGTTGTTAAGCAGGAGGAATGCCTTTGCCGCCGGCGGAAATTTGAGCAGCAGCACGGCGGCGGCGAATTGCAGCAGCACCCCGGCGACGACGATCCGCAGCGGCACGCGAAACCGATCTTCGCTGATCGCCCAGGCGAGCAGCAGCAATGCCGCGATCCCCAACAGCCCCCGCATCGCTCGCCGCTCGCAACCTTCCTCCCCGGGGCACTGGCAATGACATATCCCGCGCGTCATTGCGAGCGTAGCGAAGCAATCTCGGGTTGCCGGCGTTGCGGCACCGTCACCGTGGGTGCTTGGAGACGGTGCGCCCGCGCCGCCTCGGCGACAGGAATCTGTTGATGGCATGGCGAAAGCCGCCGCATTCTGCGGGTGCCTCGCGCAGCGCGGGTCTCGAACAACGCGGCTGCGCAATCGCCGATAGGCTCGTCATGCACAATGGAATCGCCGGCATCGACCACATCATCGTCGGCGTGCGCGATCTCGAAGCGGCACGCCGCCGGTGGACGCGTCTCGGCTTTACCGCGACTCCGCGGGGCCGCCATATCGGCCAGGGAACGGCCAATTACTGCATCATGTTCGCGCGCGACTATCTGGAGCTGCTCGGGTTTGTCGAGCGCGACGAATACGGGCACCGGCTCGAAACCTTTCTGGCCCAGCGCGAAGGGGCGATGTCGGTCGCCTTCGCCCCCGAGGGCGATGCTGCGGCGACCGGCGCCGCGCTCGCCGGGCTTGGGCTGCACCCGAGCGCGCCGCGTGCCCTCGGCCGTGCCCTCGAGCTGCCGGAAGGCGACGCGATCCCGCGCTTCAGCCTGCTGAACCTGCCGCCAGAGGAAACGCCGGCGCTCGATTGCTTTATCTGCGGCCATCTGACGCCCGAGCTGGTGCGGCGCCCCGACTGGCTCTCCCATCCCAACGGCGTCACCGGGATCAAGGCGGTGCACTTGCTCGACGAGCACCCGGCCGCGCTCGCCCCCGCCTACCGGCGCCTGTTTGGCGAGGACCAGGTCGCGGAGGCGAAAGACCGCGTCACCGTCGCTACCGGGCGAAATGTGCTGTCGTTCACGACACCGGCTGCCTTCCACGCCGCGTATCCGGGCATCGCCATCGCCGCGGGTTTCCCGTCGCCCGGCATTGTCGCGCTCGAGCTCAGGGTCGCCAGCCGCCGGCAAACCGCGAGCTATCTGCGGCAAGCGCAGATCGCGGTCGACGAACTTTCCGACGGCCGCCTTGCCGTCGCCGCTGCCGAGGCGACCGGCACGCCGCTCATTTTCGCCGAGTGAGCCTGCCTGCTTCGCGGCCGGTCGCGGTTGCGGGCGGCGCTCACCCGTCGATCGGGCTCAGACGTTAAACCGGAAATGCATGATATCGCCGTCGGCGACGATGTAGTCGGCGCCTTCGAGCCGCATCTTGCCGGCCTCCTTGGCGCCCTGCTCGCCGCCGCAGGCCACGAAATCGGCGTAGGAAATCGTTTCGGCGCGGATAAAGCCCTTCTCGAAATCGCTATGGATGACCCCGGCCGCCTGCGGCGCCCTGGTGCCGCGCTGCACGGTCCAGGCGCGCGCCTCCTTCGGCCCCACGGTGAGAAACGTGACGAGGTCGAGCAGCGTGTAGCCGGCGCGGATCACCTGTGCGAGGCCCGGCTCGCCAAGGCCGAGTGCGGCGAGGTAGTCGCGTCGCTCGGCCGGGTCGCCAAGCTGCATCAGCTCGGCCTCGATCGCCGCCGAGATCACCACCGTCCCCGCGCCCTGCGCCGCCGCGTACTCGGCGACCCGGCGGCTGGCGGCATTGCCTTCGGCGGCGTCGCTCTCGTCGACATTGGCGACGTAGAGCACCGGCTTGGCGCTCAGCAATTGCAGCGGGCGCAGCCGCTCCGGCTCGATCCCGGCGGCGCGGGCGGGCCGGCCCTGGCGCAAGCCGGCGAGCAGCGGTTCGGCGATGTCGAGCAGCGCCTTCGCATCCTTGTCGCCGCCGCGAGCGCGCTTTTCGGCGGCGGCGACCCGGCGCTCCAGGCTGTCGAGATCGGCCAGCATCAGCTCGGTCTCGACCACCTCGGCGTCGCGTACCGGGTCGACCGAGCCCTCGACGTGCACGACGTTGTCATCGCTGAAGCAGCGCAGCACATGCGCGATCGCATCGACCTCGCGAATATGGCCGAGAAACTGATTGCCAAGGCCCTGGCCTTGGGAGGCGCCGCGCACCAGCCCGGCGATATCGACGAACTCAAGCTGGGTGGCGACGATCTTCGCCGATTTGCCGAGCCGGGCGCAGACCTCAAGCCGCTCGTCCGGCACCGCGACCCGCCCGATATTGGGTTCGATCGTGCAAAACGGGTAATTCGCCGCCTCGGCCGATTGCGTCGCCGTCAGCGCGTTGAACAGGGTCGATTTGCCGACATTCGGCAACCCGACAATGCCGCAGGTAAAGCCCATGCAAAAACCTCGATCAGCCGGCCCCGTGGTCCTTTGGCGTCGCGTTCCCGGGCGGCTCGGCATCCTTGGGCGGCGTGGTGCGACGCGCCACCTCGCTCATAAACGCGGCGGCGTCGCCCTCCAGCAGCAGCGGGATGGTCTCCGCCACCGCGTCGAGCATCGGCACCACCCAGTCACGGATCTCCTCGGCGGAGAAATTCTGCAGCACGTAAGGCTGCACCAATTCCTTGACCCCCGGATGGCCGACGCCGATCCGCACCCGCCAATAATCCTGGCCGAGCAGCGCGTCGATCGAGCGCAATCCGTTGTGTCCGGCCGCCCCGCCGCCCTTCTTGACCCGCAGCTTGCCGGGCCGCAAATCGATCTCGTCGTGGATGACGACGATCTCGCTCGGCCGGATCTTGTAAAAGCTTGCCACGGCCAGCACCGACTCGCCGGAATCGTTCATAAAGGTCTGCGGCCGCAGCAACAGGCGCTTTTCGCCGGCGAGCGGCGCCTCGGACAATTCGCCCTTGAAGCGGTCGCGAAAGGCGGGAAAGCCGTGCCGGCGCGCAATCGCCTCGACCGCCAGAAAACCGATATTGTGGCGGTTCTTGGCGTAACGGAGCCCCGGATTGCCGAGGCCGACAACCAGGCGCATGCGGCCTTCGATCAGGCGTCCGACGCCGGAGTTGCCGCTGCTGCCGGCGCCTCTTCGGCGCCCTCCTCGCGCACCGCCGTCGCCGCCGCGAGCGCCTCCTCGCGCACCGCCGAGGAGGCGGCGATGCTGGCGATTGTCGAGTCGCGCGACGTCAGGGTCGAGCGCACGCCTTCCGGCATCGCGATCGAATCGATGTGGATGCTGTCGCCGATCTCCAGCCCGTTGAGGTCGACGGTCAACTGGTCCGGAATGGCATCGACCGAACAGACGATGTCGATGCTGTGGCGGATCACGTTGAGGATGCCGCCGCGGCGCAGGCCCGGGGCGCGCTCCTGGTTGATGAAGTGTACCGGCACGCTGACATTGACCCGGGCGCCGGCGCCGACCCGCATGAAATCGACATGCAGGGCGGCATCGCTGACGGGGTGGTATTGCACCTCGCGCGCCAGCGTGCGCTGCACCGCGCCGCCGACGGTCACATCGACGAGCGTGGCAAAGAACCCGGCGCGGCCGATCGCGCGAGACAGCTCGCGCGGCTCGAGGCTGATCGGCATCGGCTCCTTGCCGTCGCCATAGATGATGCCGGGAACGCGCCCCGCCCGTCGCGTCGCCCGGGCGGCGCCCTTGCCGGCTTGCTCGCGTGGCTCGGCATTGAGGCTGATGATCTCGGGCATCCTACCCAACTCCTCTCATAGAAAACGGGCGGCCGCCCGCCCGATTTTGCAGGGTTGCGGCCCGGCCGCGTCCGCACCGGCGAACCCTGCATCAGTTGAACAGACTTGAAACCGACCGCTCCTCGCTGATCCGCAGGATCGCCTCTGCCATCAGCGGCGCAATCGTCAGCTGCCGGATGTTGCGCGACAACCGCACCGCCTCGGTGGCGACAATGCTGTCGGTCAACACCAGCTCCTCGATCGGCGACGACGCCACCCGAGCCACCGCACCGCCCGACAGCACGCCGTGCGTGACGTAGGCATATACGGCTTTGGCGCCGGTGTCGATTAGCGCTTGTGCCGCATTGCACAACGTGCCGGCGCTGTCGACGATGTCGTCGACCAGGATGCAGTGATACCCGGCGACATCGCCGATGATGTTCATCACCTCCGAAACGCCGGCACGCTCGCGCCGCTTGTCGATGATCGCCAGATCGGCATCGACCCGCCGGGCGATGTCGCGCGCCCGCAACACGCCGCCGACATCCGGCGAGACGATAACCAGTTCGTGCTTAGAATGGTTCTCGCGGATGTTCTTCACCAGCACCGGCGAGGCGTAGAGATTGTCGACCGGGATGTCGAAGAACCCCTGGATCTGGGCCGCGTGCAGGTCGAGGGTCAGCACCCGGTCGGCGCCCGCAGCAGTGATCAGATTGGCGACCAGCTTGGCCGAGATCGGCGAGCGCGGCGACGATTTCCGGTCCTGCCGGGCATAGCCGTAATAGGGGATGACCGCGGTAATTCGCCGCGCCGAGCCGCGCTTCAGCGCATCGAGCGTGACGAGCAATTCCATCAAATGGTCGTTGGCGGGATAGGAGGTCGATTGGATCACGAAAACGTCCTCGCCGCGGACGTTTTCGTTAATCTCGACAAACACCTCCATGTCGGAAAAGCGGCGCACGCTGGCCTGGGTCAGCGGCAATTTGAGATAGGCCGAGATCGCCTCGGCGAGCGGCCGATTGCTGTTGCAACTCAAAATTTTCATCGGCATCGGCCAGCGGCATCGCCACGGGCCCGCTCCCGTGGCTTCACGCACGCCGAATTGTAATAAACCGGCAGCGGCGAAGCAATCGTAGCCGCCGCTTTCTCCCGCCTAGCGTGACGGCAGCGGCACCCCGCGGGTCATCGGCAGCAACGGGGGCGGCGGCTCGAGCAGCGGCGCGGCCGACGGGCTGGTGGCGGCCGGAGGCGGCGCGGCCGCGTCGGCCGGCCGGGTCGGCATCGGCGGTACGGGCGGCGGCGCCGCGGGCGGGGGCGTCGCGGGTGGCGGTGGAGCGGCGCCGAGCTTGAGCGGCGGTGCGCCGCGGTCGATCAGCTCGGTGAGCCCGCCCTCGGCGGCGATGGCGACGCTGTAGGCGATGTCGCCCCACGCTCCGTCAAGCTGGCCGCGCGGGATGTCGTTTTCCTGGGCGACGGTGCCGACTTCGCCACCGGCCAGGCGCGCCACTCGCCAGACGATCTTGACATGCTGCTTGCCGTCCTTGGCCGGCTCGACCTTGATCTCGGCATCGACGGCGAGGTCGGGCTTGCCGGTCTTGGGGTCGACGATATCGAGGTCGTGCCGCTTCAGCACCGTGGCGACCGACAAGGCCAGCGAGGTATCGCCGTCGCCCGGCGCGCCGCTGACCTTGCGCACGGCGACGCGGATCCGGCCGCTGCCGGCATCGGCACCGCCGGCCATCGGCTTCTCGGTCGGCGTCTCGTCGGTCAACAGCCCGGCGAGCGCATCGACGCCGGAGGCGGCGAGCGCGGCAACCCGCTCGTCATTGCCGTCCTCCCACTCGCGCACCGGCGCGCTCGCCCGATCGCTGCGCTCGTCGACGATGCGGCCGGCCGGGTCGCGCAGCCGCCAGAACACCGTGACCGTCGCCTTGTTCTGCTGCGGCGGGCTTTCCTCGATCCGGCCGTCGAGCCGATAGCTGGTGCGGCTCGCCGTCCGCTCGCTTGCCGGGATGTCGTGCTTGATCAGCTCCTTGGCGATTGCGGCGCCGAGTTTTGCCGCCGTGGCGCGCGGCTCGCCTTCAAAGGTTCCGACCGCGACATCGATGCTGTCCGGCACCTTCAACAGCGCTTTCGGCGGGCGGTCGTCGGCGAACGGGTGCGGCAAGGGCTGGCAGCCGGCGATCAGCGCGACGAACAAAGCGCCGGCCAGATCGTCGAAGCGCCGCCGCGCGGTCATAGCAGAGCGACGCAGGTGACGAGCATCCCCACGAGGCAGAACGCGCCGAACAGGATCAGGTACGGCATTTCTATCCGATCAGCCGGACAGGGCAATCGCCGCGAGGCCGCGGCCGTAATCGTGCTCGCCGACGAGGCAAGCCCGCCGATAGCTGAAGAACCTGTCGGGTTCGGTGACGGTGTCGTGGGGCGCGCGCTCAACCGCGCCGAGCCCGAGCCGGGCGAGCCGATGCCCAATATAGCCGGGCAGGTCGAAGCGGAAATGTCCCTCGCGGAGCGCCGGCACAAAGAACGCGCCGCTATCGGCATCGATCTCGGCGAAGCGGCTGGGAAACTCCGGGCCAACCTCATACGAGGCCTGGGCGATGCACGGGCCGATGCCGGCGCGGATGCGCGCGGGGTCGGCACCGAGCGCCGTCATCCGCGCTACGGTGGCCTCCATCACGCCGGTGAGCGCGCCGCGCCAGCCGCCATGCGCTGCGCCGATCACCCCGGCCGCGGCGTCGGCGAACAGCACCGGCGCGCAATCCGCCGCCAGGACGCCGAGGGCGATGCCGGGGCGGGTCGTCACCATGCCGTCGGCGTGCGGCGAATCCTCGCGCCGCCACGGCGTCTCGACGGTGACGACGCTGGCGCCGTGCACCTGGTAACAAGTGACCAGGCGATCGCCGCCGAGGCCGAGCCGATCGGCCGCGATGGCGCGGTTGCGGCCAACCTTCTCGGGATCGTCGGCCGAGCCGAAACCGCAATTGAGCGAGCCGAAGACACCTTCGCTGACCCCGCCCCGGCGGGTGAAGAAGGCATGACGGATCGCGGTGTCGTCGAGGACCCCAAGGGTGATCATCGGATCGTCATTCGCCGTCATCGCCAATCCTGGTGTGGTCCGACCCGGTATGGTCAAAGCCGGTGCCGTCAAATCCCGGGGGCGTCAAACCCGCTGGGAGCGGGCAGACCCGGCGAGGTTATCGCCAGCGCCTTGAACAGGGTGCCCATCTCGGCCGGGTCGATCAAGCGCTTGAGCCCGGCTGCGAGAGCCGTGCGCTGCGCCGGCGCGGCTCGCCGCCACAAGCCCGCCACCCGCGCCTCGGCGCCGAGCGCGCGGAGAAACCGGCCTTGCGGCAGCGGGCCGTAGGTTTCGGCGCCGGCCGCCCGCGCCGCCGCGACAACGGCGGCGAAATCGACATGGGCGCTGAGATCGGCGCGGCCCGGCGCGTCGAGCACGCCGGCGGCGCGGTGCTGGCCGATCGCCGCCAGGGTCGGGCTGCGGGCGTCCCCGTGATGGCCGTAATCGATGAACAACGCGGCGCCGGGTCGGGTCTGCAGCCGACCGGCCAGGGCCGCCACCAGGGTTGCCGCGGCCGGGCAGATCTCGACGATCGTGCCGGGCGCGGCGTCACCCCGCTCCGCCGGCACCAGCAGGCTCAGCGCCGGGCTTTCGGGGCCGTCGGCAAAGCAGAGCCCGCCCGTCGCGTCGACGGCGACGAGACGCTCGGCCCAGTCCTGCCGGCCGCGCACCAACTGCCGGATCGGCAGCGCATCGAGAAACTCGTTGGCGACCAGCAGCAACTCGCCTTCCGGCACGTCGTCGATGCTCGTAACCCAAGTCGGAGAGGCGGCGGCGAGGCGCTGCTGCTGTTCCGCGCGCAGGATCGGGCTGGCCTCGACCAGCACCAGGCGGATCGCGTCGCGAAACCCGGCGACGCCGGCTGCGGCCCGCAGGAAATCCGCCATCAGCACACCGCGCCCGGGTCCCAATTCGGCGACGATTATCGGGTCGGGGCGGCCCATCCGCTGCCACAGATCGGCGCACCACAAGCCGATCAGCTCGCCGAAAATCTGGCTGATCTCCGGTGCGGTGGTGAAGTCGCCGGCCGCCCCCAGGGGCTGGCGCCGCGCGTAGTAGCCGGCCTCGGGGTCGTGCAGCGCCATCGCCATATAGGCGGCGACCGTCAGCGGGCCGTGGGCGCGGATGTGCCGGACCAGCCTGGCGGCGAGGTCGGGCCGGCTCACCGTTTCGCTGCTGTTGCGGCGGCGGGCGGCTGGCGCTGCGCCCAATGGATGATCAGCGCCCCGGCGACCAGCACCGGGATCGACAAAAGCTGCCCCATCGTCGTGCCGAAGAACAGAAAGCCGAGCTGCGCATCGGGCTGGCGGAACAACTCGCCCGACATGCGCGCCACCGCATAGCCGACAAGGAAGATTCCGGTGACCATCCCCGGCCGTCGCCGCCGCCCCGCTCGCTCCGCCAGGAGCAGCAGCAGGAACAGCAGCA
>DASQGR010000216.1:0-9265 GCA_035632515.1 Allostellaceae bacterium
TGGCCGAGCCTTTTGCGCGCGGCGATGCCGTGGCGGCTGATGACTTCCCGCAGCGGCGGCAGCGCGGGTGAGGGCGGCGCGGTCAGTGTCTGGCGCGCCGCGCCGCCATCTCCGCGGCCAGCCGCAGCGCCGCGATAAGGCTGTCGGGCCGCGCCACACCCTGTCCGGCGATGGCAAAGGCGGTGCCGTGATCGGGCGACGTGCGGATGAACGGCAACCCCAGGGTCACGTTTACGCCACCGTCGAAATCGATCGTCTTGATCGGAATCAGCGCCTGGTCGTGATACATGCACAGCGCCGCGTCATAGCCGCGCCGCGCCTCGGCGTGGAACATCGTGTCGGCGGCGAGCGGGCCGCGCGCATCGATCCCGCCCGCGCGAAGGGCGGCAACCGCGGGGGCGATAATATCAATATCTTCGCGGCCGAGTCCGCCATTCTCGCCGGCATGCGGGTTGAGCCCGGCGACGGCGATGACCGGCTCGGGAATCGCAAAATCGCGGCGCAGCGCCGCATCGACGATTTGCCCGGCATGGACAATTGCCGCGGCCGACAGCGTTTCCACCGCCCGGCGAAGCGGCAAGTGGATCGTGACCGGCACGACCCGCAATTCGCGACAGGCCAGCATCATCACCGCCGGTTCCGCCGATCCCGCGAGCGCGGCGAGGTATTCCGTATGGCCGGGATACTGAAAGCCGGCGCGGTAAAGCGCATCCTTGTTGATCGGGTTGGTGACGAGAGCGCCGGCGCGCCCGGCCCGCACATCGGCGACCGCGGTGTCGATCGCGCCGATCACCAGCCGGGCATCAGCCGTATCGGGCTTTCCCGGCGCGGCGACGGGGGCGGCATCAATGGGCACCACCGGCAGCGCATCGGCAAACACCGACAGCGCGCGTAGGCGTTCGTCGATCGCATCTATGGTCACATTCAAGCCAAGCGCGCGGGCCAGCCGCGCCAGCCGGCCGGGGTCGTCGATGAGATAGAACGGCGGCACACCCTCACGGCGCCTCAGCCACGCCTTGAGCGCAATTTCCCCGCCGATCCCCGCCGGCTCGCCCATCGTCAAGGCGAGCGGAAGCGTCACGCGCTACACCCGCACGTCGACATAAGCGGCGCGCCGAAGGTCGCGTAGATAACGCCGCGACATCGTGTCGAGCTTCTGCCGGAGCAGCGAGTCGAATACCTCCTCGCGCTTCGGCTCGCCGGGCTTTTCTGTCGGCGCTTCCTTCGAGCACACCATGACGATACCGACACCGTTGCGCTGCAGAATCGGCGGCGACGGCTGGCCGACCGGCAGTTTGGTGACCAGCTCGCGCATCTGCGGCGCCAGCGACGCGATGTTGACCTTGCCCTGGCTCGAGAGCTGCGGCGCCTTTTCCTGGCCGATCTTCAGCATTTCGGGGCAGTTCTTGGCCGCGCGCACGGTCTGTATTTCTCCCAGCACGGCCCGTTTTACCGCCTCGCTCGGCTTTGGCGGCAGGGGAAAGACCACCTGTACCATGTCGTAGATCGTACCCTGCTGGCTGCTCCCCAAATTGCCGGTGCGACGATCGAGGACGAGCATCAGATAATAGCCGGCACTGGTTCGGACCGGTGCCGATAGTTCGCCCGGCTTCAATCCGGCGACCGCTTTGGCGAGATCGGGCGAGAGCTGGTCTGGGCGCATCCAGCCCATGTCGCCGCCGACCGCCGCCGTGGCCGACTGAGAGAATTGCTGGGCGATAGCCGAGAACCGGGCGCCTTGCTTCATCTGCTCGATCAGCTTTTCGGCAAGGCCGCGAACTTCCGCATCCTGGCCGGGGTTGTCGACGGCAAGAAAGATCTCGGCGACGCGGCTTTGCGGCTCTCCGGCATGTTCCTTGAGCCGCTTCATCGCGTCGTCGACCTCTTCGTCCGAAATCTCCGTGGTTTGCGACGCCATGCGGCGCACAAGCTTGGCCCAGACGATGGAGGCGGTGACCTGGGTGATCAAGGAGCTGCGGTCGATGCCGCGCGCCTTGAGGAACGCATTGAGCCCGCCCGCCTGCATATTGTTCTGCTTTTCGATCTGGGCCAGCGCCGCATTGATCTCCTCGTCAGTGGCGACGATGTTTTGCTTTTTGGCCTCCTGCAGCTGCAATTTCTCGTCGACGAGGCCGCGCAGCACCTGGGCGCCGACACGCTGGCGCGTCTCGGCGCTGTCCGGGAGGTTCGACGACAGCATCACCATCCGCATGCGCGAGACGAGGTCGAAGACCGAAATCACCTCGTCGTTGACCACCGCAGCGATGCGCATTTCCGGCGCCGGGGCCGGCGTTCCCGCCGCGGCTGGCGACGCGTGGCGCACCGGGGCGTTCCGTGCCGCGGCCAGTACCGGCGGAGACATTGTGCCGGCGAATGCCAAGAGCAACGCGCACAGGCACCGCAGTACTAGCATCCTTTGCATACCTTGCTGCCCGAAAGAGCCATAAGTCTATATCCGGCAAGCCGGGCTGTCGCTGCGTCGTCGTGGCCGGCGGTCAGGTCCCCGACGCGCCGCCGACCGACAGGATGTTGCCGCCGATCTCGCCGAGGTTCTTGAAGACGACGCTGAACATCACCGAATAGCCGGGGGTCACATCGCCGTTGCGGATGCCCGACTGCGTCACCGATGTGATAAACGCCATGCACTCATCCTGATAGATCGCGGAGATCGTCGCGTAGAGGCTTGTGCTGTTCGATTGCGGGGTGACGATGCCGTTGACGATATTCGAGGAATTGGTGAGGTTGAGGGTTTCCGAGCCAGCGACCGTCCAATAGCGCGTCACCTTGGCCGACGCATTGAGGGTCAGCTGCTCACGCTTGCCATAGAGGATGGTCTGCCCCGTACCCGGCACCGTGATCGTCTGGCTTGCCTGCTCGGCCGGCATCAACAGCAGGGTGCCGCCGACCCGGAAATTCGCCGGCCCCGCCGAGACACCGATTTCCTGCGAGCGGTAGCTGAGCGAGCTCTTGTCGAGCCGGAACCGGTAGATCAGGTCGAGATATGAGGCCGGCGACAATACCACCCGCCCGACGACGTCCGACAAGCGTTTGTCGGCGCCGCTCCCCGGCGGGATGAACGGGTTCGGCTCGGCCCGGTAACTCTGCCCGATCAGCGCGCGATAGCTGCCGCCATTTTTTTCGTATGCGCCGAACTTCAGCCCGTAATCGACGCGTTGTCCGGTATCGAGCAGATCGTAGCCCTGCATCCGGTCAGGCCGGAACAGATCGGTATCGCGAAACTGAAAGCCGAGACTGTCTTCGTTCGGGATCAGGTGCCGGTTGCCGCCGCTCGGCCCGATGAAGGTCGCCGCAGCCGGCTGGACCAGGAAAGTGTAGTCCTCGCCGCGATGGACGATCGGGTAGTCCCACGTCAGGCCAATCTGGGGGAAGACCCGGCCGGCGAGGAAATTCGACGGCACCCGTTCCGCCGGCGGCAAGCCGTTCTGCGAGAAGTAGGCGCTCGGCAGGTCGGGGTTCGAATCGTTGCTGAGGTTGTTGACCGAGTAGGCATCGCCCCGGAGCCTGGCGATAAACTTGTATTCGCCGCCGATTCCGTCGCGGAACGGTTTGTCCCATTCGCTGCCGAGCGACACGCGGCGGGTCTGGGTGCCGGACTCGCGTACGATGTTCAGCAGATTGGCATTGAACTTCAGCGTCCCGCCAAGCTTGTCGGGGTCGAGTTCCCAGTTGCGGTTGATGACTGGCAGCACGATCGGTTGGGTGGTGTTGCCAAGGCCGGGGAGCAGCGGCTGGAAGAGATAGGCGTTGACGTCGGTCGAGCCGTTCGGGTGGAAACCCTCGAGGTAGGCCCGGCTGATCATCGAGTTCAGTACGGGCGTGGGAAAGCCGAAACGCTGCAGATAGGTCTGGTCGGAGACCCTCTGGATGTCGATGCCGGTGCGCCAGGTGTCGTCGAGATCCCAGACGCCGTGGGCGTCGATGTGTCCGCGCCATTTATCCGGCAGGTTCGAATTGCTCTCGGAGCCGAAGCCGACATTGCTCCGGTTGATGCTGCCTACCCCGGAAACCTCGCCGTTCGAAAAACGCTGGCGGTATTCGGTCGCCAACAGCGTTCCGGCGCGCGTGGTAAAGCGGGGCGTGAAGGTCAGGTCGGCATCCGGCCCGAGCACCAGATAGTAGGGCAGCGATACATGAAAGCCGTTGTTGTTGGAGCTGCCGAGGCTAGGAATGAGAAAGCCGCTCGCCCGCTTGACCGTCGGGTCGGCGGTGGACAGGTAGGGCGTATAGAACACCGGCCAGCCGTCGATCTCGAGCGTGGCGTCGCGGAATTCCAGCCGCTTCATTTCTTTGTCGTCGGTGACCTGGCGAGCCTTGAATTGCCAGGCCGGCGGCTTGGTCGGGTCGTCCTTGCACAAATCGCACGGCGAATAGACCGCCTTGCGCATGTCGAGGCGGTTGCCGTTGGTGCGCCTGGCCCCGTTTGCGACAAGGCGCGAGCGATCGGAGAGCAGCATCCGCACGTCGCTGGCGAATGCGTTGTTCATCGAATCGCGCAGTTCCATATAGTCGGCGAAGACGACTTCGCCGGTCGGCGTCATCAGGCTGACATGACCGGACGCCGTGACCGTGTCGGTGCGCTGGTTGTAGGTGACGACGTCCGCCAGCAGGACCTCCGGGCCCTGCGATATCTCGACATGGCCTTTGGCGACGGTCAGCGATAGCTGTTCGTCGTATTGGACCTCATCCGCCTGAAAGGCCATCGGCTGGCTTTTCATCGACTTGGCGCCGCCGGATTTGAGCAGATCGGCCTGTGCCACGCCGCCGCCCCAGAGGCCGAGCAACGCCGCCAGCGCCAGACGACCGGTGCGTCCGGTCATCGGTCTGGGTCCTGATCTGGGAAACCGCTCATCGGGCGTGTACCGGTTCCAGCAATCCGTCGTGGTTGGTCGCAAGCAGCAGATTGTCAGCAGCAATATCGCTTGCCGGCGTTCCCGTCACCCGTCTTCGAGATGCAGCAGCATCGAAACCCCGAAGATCATGCTAACGCCGGTTGGTGTCCAGGCCGCAAGGAGGACCGGCAATTTGGCCGATAACCCCAACGCGAAGACGATATTGGAGACAAAATAAAGCAGAAACCCGCTGGCGACACCGCCGATGATCATCAGCGTGGCGCCCCCGCGCCGCTGCATCCGCAGGCTGAAGGTCGCCGCCACCAGGACCATCGCACAAAACAGCAACGGGCGCGCAAGCAGGATGTTGAATTGCAGCCGGTGGCGCTGGGCCGAGAAGCCGGATTGTTCGAGCAGGGAGATGAAGGCGGGGAGCGCCCAAAACGACATGGTGTCGGGAGAGGCGAGGCTTTCTTCGATTCGGCGGGTGGTGAACTTGGTCGGCAGGCGCAGCTCGGACACCGGTTCCGACTGGTCGCTGGTCTGCCAGCGCTGGCCGTCCTTGACGATCCACGTGCCGGGTTCAAGCCGGGCGTTTTTCGCCTCGATGCGCGATGTGAACTGGTTGTTGGCGTTAAAGAAGAACAGCGAGACCTGGCGGAGCATCAACTCGGGGGCGACGAGCTTGTCGCCGTGGATCACGACCTGACCACCGCCCGGCTCGCTCTGCCGCAGCCACAAACCCCCATTCGATAGCTGCAGCTGCTCGGAACCTTGCTTGAAGAACCGCGATTCGAGCTGCTCGTAGGTGGTTTCCATCACCGAGGCGATCGGGTTGAACACGGTGACGGCAACAATGCCGACCAGCAGCGCGACAATCACCGCCGGAGTCAGGAATTGCCAGACGGAAACGCCGGCAGCGCGGGCGATGACCAGCTCGTTGTTGCGGGTCAGCCGCCAGAACGCCAGCATCGTGCCGAACAGCACGCCAAACGGCATGACCTCCTGAGCGGTGTGCGGCAGCTTCAGCGCCGCCATCTGGAGCAGTAGTCCGAGGGTCACCCCGTTTTTCGACGCGCCCCGCCGCAACAGCTCGATATAATCGAGCAGAAAGCTGATGCTCAGCATCGCGCCGTAGACGCCGCAAAACCACGCTAAAAACTGGCGGGCGATATAAAGCGAAAGCGTCTTGGTGATGCGCAACGATTTCGGGCTCCTCTCGCCGCCGGTGGTCAGGGCGCCGCCGCGGCGGCAAAGGGCAACCGCCGGAAGTTGAACCGTATCCCGCGGCGCAAGAGAACGCTGACGCCAAGCGCGAACGGAAACAGGTCGACTACATAGCTAAGCGGGATCGCTATCGTATACCGCCCGGCCAAATTCTTGACGGCGAGGTCGAGCGTCTGGAACGCGAGCGCCCCGCCGATGGCAACCAGCACCCGCTTGAGCTGGCCGCGGCGGTTGAACTCGCCGGGCAGCAGGCAGATGAGCGGAATCATCGCAAAACTGAACGCGGTCAGCGGGATCGTGATTCGCTGATTGGCCTCGACCAGGAAGCTTTCGCGCAATGTCGGGTCTACATCCTCCGGCGGGAAGAACAGCTCGCCGAGAAACCGCTCCTGTGCTTCGCGGAATCGTACCACCGGCGCGTCGCGCAGCATGTCGAGGTCGAGCACATAGCGGGTGAAGGTCAGCATCGAGACCTTGCCGGTGTCGCGGTCGTATTGCTGGCGGCTGCCGTTGACCATGATGATCCGCGAGCCGCCGCCGTAATCGGCGAAAGCGCCGCGTTCGGCCAGAATCGTCACCGGCCGGCGCGGATCGCGCTCGTCATTGATCAGCAGGCCGAGAACCTCGCCGCGCTCGTTGCGGCTGCCGATATAGATCGTCAGCTTGTCCGAGATCGTGGTGAACGCTCCCTCCTGCAACAGGCTGGAGACGAATCGGTTGCGGATCTCGAACTGGAGATCCTTGAATTCGCGATTGGACGCCGGGAGGAAGTAGGCGGACAGGGTCATCAGCACCAGAAACGAGATCGTCGCCAGCGCCAATACCGGCCTGGCGAGGGCGAACGGCCCCACGCCGGCGGCCCGCATGACCACGAGCTCGCTTTCGGTGATCAGCCGGTTGAACACGAACAGCACGGCGATGAACCCACCTATCGGCAGCACGATGTCGAGAAACCGCGGCAAGATGAGCATCGCCAGATAAAGGAACATCTCGGCCGAGAGACCGCGGTTGACGATCAGGTCGACCAGTCGCAGCGACTGGGCCAGCCACACGGCGGCCGTCAGCGCGCCGGTAACGAACACCATCATGCTGAGGCATTGCCGCAGGATGTATCGGTCGAGCGCGTTCATCGGCCCTGATCATAGGCGGCGGGCGTTCGCTCGGCCACTGGGTTTGGTGGCGCTGCAGGGCCATTACCGGCGTTGACTCGCAAGGGCGCTGCGTCTATCGCGCCTGCAGGACGGCCATCGATGGCCGGGGAGTATCCGATGAAGATCAGCTTTGCCGAATTCGAGTTGCCGCGTTCCGGCGCCGTCGTCGTCGGGGTATGGGAGGAGGGGACATTGACCTCGCCGGCCCGCCAGCTCGACGAGGCCGCCGGCGGCGCAATCGCTCGCGCGCTCGCCGCCTCGCCGCGTTTCCACGGCAAGCGCAATGAGCTGCTGACGATCGTCGCGCCGCCAAATCTGTCGGTCAGCCGCATCGTTCTCGCCGGGCTCGGCAAGCCCGAGGCGATCGTTGCCCGGACCCTCGAAGATGTCGGCGGCACCCTCGTCGCCGATCTCAACCGCGCCGGCGAGACACAGGCGACCTTCGCGATCGACCTTGGCGATGCGGCCTCGCTGGGCAGTGCCGAAGCGGCATCCCGCCTCGCGTTCGGTGCTGCGCTGCGCACCTACCGTTTCGACAAATATCGCACCACCGAGCGCCCCGAGCGCAAGCCGAGCCTCGCCACGCTCACCGTGTCCGGCCCGCCTGCTGCCGCGAATGCCTACCGCGATCTTGCTGCGGCCGCCGAAGCGGTTGCCTTCGCCCGCGACCTCATCTCCGAACCGGCCAACGTGATCTATCCCGAGACCTTGGCCGAGCAAGCGGCGGGCCTGTCGTCGCTTGGCCTCGATGTCGAGATTCTCGACGAGCACCGCATGGCCGAGCTCGGCATGCACGCGATCCTCGGCGTTGCCCAGGGCAGCGTCCGGCCGCCGCGGCTCGTCGTGATGCGCTGGAACGGCGGCGCCGACGGCGCGCCGCCGCTCGCCTTTGTCGGCAAGGGCGTCACCTTCGACACCGGCGGCATCTCGATCAAGCCCGCCGCCGGCATGGGCGAGATGAAATGGGACATGGCCGGCGCCGGCGTGGTGATCGGGCTGATGCGGCTCTTGGCCGCGCGTGCCGCCAAGGTCAATGCGGTTGGCGTGGTCGGCCTGGTCGAGAACATGCCGTCCGGCTCGGCGCAGCGGCCAGGTGACATTGTCCGCTCGATGTCCGGGCAGACGATCGAGGTGCTCAACACCGACGCCGAGGGCCGGCTCGTCCTCGCCGATGCCCTGTGGTACTGCCAGGATCGGTTCAAGCCGTCGTTGATGGTCGACCTTGCCACCTTGACCGGGGCGATCATCGTCGCCCTCGGCCATGACCACGCCGGGCTGTTCGCCAATAACGACGAGCTCGCCGAGCGCCTGATCGCCGCCGGCAAGGCGGTGGGCGAGAAATTGTGGCGGCTGCCGCTCGACGATGCCTACAACCGGGCGATCGACAGCGATGCCGCCGACGTCAAGAACATCGCCGGCGACCGCGCTGCCGGCAGCATCATCGGCGCGCAATTCGTCGAACGCTTCGTCAACAAGGTTCCGTGGGCGCATCTCGACATCGCCGGCGTCGCCTGGTCGAAAAAAGACACGCCGACCGTGCCGAAAGGCGCGACCGGTTTCGGCGTCCGCCTGCTCGACCGCTTCGTCAGCGCGTATTACGAGAAAGGCTGAGACGAGCGGGGCGTCGGCAATGGCCGAGATCGGGTTCTACCATCTGCTGTCGACGCCGCTGGAGCGCGCTCTGCCGCGGTTGTTGGAGCGTGCGGTCGGGCAGGCCCATCGCGTCGTCGTCCGTGCCGGCTCGCCCGAGCGGGTCGAGCACCTGAACGCGCTGCTATGGACTTACGACGAAGCCGGCTTCCTGCCGCACGGCTCGGCCCGCGACGGCAATCCCGCTGCCCAGCCGATCTGGCTGACCCACGAGACGGAAAATCCGAACGGCGCGTCGATCCTCTTCCTGATCGATGGAATGGCCGCCGAGGATCTCGGATCGTTTGCCCGCTGCATCGACATGTTCGACGGCAACGACCCCGAGGCGGTCGCGGCGGCCCGCGGCCGCTGGCGCGCCGCAACGGCCGCCGGTCACACGCTGACCTA
>DASQGR010000217.1:0-3699 GCA_035632515.1 Allostellaceae bacterium
AACCCTCACCCACCCCCCCCCGCGGGCGGGGTCCCCCCTCTCCCGCCCCCGCCCGGCGGGAGAGGGATTTATCAGCGGAGTTTTTCTCATGACCGAACCTCTCCCCGCCCTCAGCCTCGTCGCGGTGCCGGGGCGGCGGCAGACGACCCTGGAGCTGGCGCGCGAGGTCGAGCGGCGCGACTTTGCCGGCATCTATGTGCCGAGCATTTTCGGCAACATGGCGCAGTGCACCGCGCTGGCACTGGCGACGACGCGGCTCAAATTCGCCACCGCGATCGCGCCGATCTATGCCCGCACGGTCGAGGATTTCGCGCATGGCGCGGCCTATATCCACGAGATTTCCGGCGGCCGTTTTGCCTTTGGCATCGGCGTCGCGCACGCGCCGAGCCATATCCGCATGGGGGTGACCCCGGGCAAGCCGCTCGGCGACATCCGCGCCTTTGTCGAGAAGATGCATTCCTATGACGGGATCGGCGCGTTCCCGCCGATCATCCTGGCGGCGTTGCGCAAGCGGATGGTGGCGCTCGCCGGCGAGATCGCCGAGGGGCTGATCTTTGCCAATGCCAGCCGCTCGCACATGCGGGAATCGCTCTCGGTGCTGCCGGCGGGGAAGCGAGGCGATCCGGATTTCCTCGTCGCCAACATGATCCCGACCTGCATTTCCGACGATGTCGAGGCGGCAAAGGCGGTCAACCGCCGCACGCTCACCCGCTACACGATGCTGCCGAACTACCGCAATTACTGGAAGGAAGCCGGCTATGTCGAGGAGATGGCCGCGATCGAGACTGCGGTCGCCGACGGGCGGCAGAGCGAGATTCCCGGCTTGATGAGCGACCGCTGGCTGGCCGACGCAACCTTGTTCGGCCCGGCCAACGCCGTGCGCGAGGGGATCGAGGCCTGGCGCGCGGCCGGGGTGACGACCCCGGTCATCGTGCCGTCCTCGGCCGCGGGCAATCAGTTGACGGCGCTGCAGGAGATCTTCGCGGCGTTTGCGTAACCGTCGTTGCGGGATATATGGGTCACGCCCGCGGACGACGTGCCGCGTCGTCCATAGTCGCTTAACCAAAGTCCATTACCCTGCGAGGCGGATTGCAGCTCGTGGGGTTTCCCCGATGGCGTTCAGTTGTCGGCGCATTGCGCGCCTTGCCTTGCCGATCATGCTGGTTCTCGGTGCGTCGATGCCGCGCGTCGCCGCGGCGGCGGAAGACTGGGTCGAGCCTAGATTCGATCCGCCGGTCGGCAGCAAATGGACGATCGAACGCGAGCTCAACGCCGAAAAAGTCAATGCCGGCACGATGGTCGGCCACACCCTGAAGGAAACCGCGCTGCTGACCATCGAGGCAAAGACCGCGGACGGGTTCCTCGTCACCTATACCCGGCAGAGCTCGACCTATGACGGGGATACCGCCGGCGCCGCGGCCCAGCGTTTGGCCTTTGCCGCGCAGCAAGGGCTGGTCATCCGCATCGCCACCGATGCCGCCGGCAAGCCGCTGCGCATCGTGAATTTCGGCGAGGTCAAGGCGGCGCTGAAAAAGGCGAGCGAGGCGCAGCCTGCTGGAAGCGAAAACCCGGTCGTTCTCGACTCGGTTCGCCGCTGCGCCGAAGTCGACGACAAGCGCGCCGCCGCGCTCTGCCTCGACGCGTTGCCGCTGCTCGCCATGGCGCAGAACACCGGGCTGAAGCCGGGCGAGATCCGCAAGTCGACGCTGCCGGTGGCGAACGCGCCGGGTCCGGGGATCGCCAAGACCCTGACTTTGTCGATCGCCAAGACCTACCCCGACACCGGCGCGGTCCGCTATCTGATGACCGAAACCTACGACGCCGACTCGATGAAGGCGCTGGTCGCCGAGGCGGTAAAACAGCGCGCCGTCACCAATGTCAGCGCCGTGGAGCAGGCGATAAAATCGGCGGTGGTCGCCTCGGTTGCGCGCGCCCAGTTCGATGTCGCCGGCGGAATGACCCGCGAGCTGCGCCGGCGGTCGGTCACCTCGTTCCGCTTCCCCGACAGCCATTCGGTCACCACCGAGGACGAGCTGGTGACGGTCTCCCCCGCGGAAGTCGCCGCGGCCGCCACGCCGACGAACTGACGCCGCTTACCCGGCAATATCGGTGCGCAGCCGGGCGATCGTGTCCATGTTGCGCTCGTGGTCGCCGGCGAAACGCAGCACGAGGTGGCTGGCGCCCTCGTCGACATAGCCCTTGAGCCACGCTGCCGCGCCGGCCGCGGGTCCGGCGTAATTCGCCTGGCGTCCCCGCATCGTTGCCGCCGGCTGGCCGTAGTAATTTTCGAAGAACGCGTCGATGCGCCGGTTCGCCCGGCCGGCATCCTCGTCGATCGTCAGGGTGAGGTAGATGGCGCCGGTGAGCTCGGCCGGGTTGCGGCCGACCTCGCGGGCGATGTCCTGGATCTCGCGCCATTGCGCACCCCAGCCCTTGGCGTCGGGGGCGTTGGGGAACCAGCCGTCATAGAGCCGCCCGACCCGCTCGCGCGCGGCGCGGACCATGCCGCCGATCCAGATCGGCGGTCCGCTGGGGCGGTGCGGGGTCGGGCCGAGCACGCTGTTCTCGATCACCCAGCGGCCGTTCCAGCTCACCGGCTTGCCGCTCCACAGCTCGCGGCTAAGGCGCAGCCCTTCGAGCAGCCGCCCGACCCGCTTCTCGAACGGCACCCCGGCGGCGACGAATTCGGCGCGAATGTTCGGCACATCCGAGGCGATGCCGACGCCGAGGATGTAGCGGCCCTGACTGATCTGGTCGAGCGTCGCGATCTGCTGCGCGAGCACGACCGGGTTGCGCAGAGCCGGCAACAGCACGGCGGTGCCGAGCTCGGCCTTTTTGGTACGCGCCGCCACCGCGGCGAGCAGGGTCAGCGGATCGTGCCGCGGCCGCGCCAGCAGCGAGTCGCCGGCCCAGATCGAATCGAACCCCAGTCCTTCGGCCCGCTCCGCCAGCGCCAGCAGCGGCGCCGCCTCGGGGCGGCTTTCCATGACCTGCTCGCGGGTCGGCAACAGATATCCGATGCGCGGCGACATTGCGTGCCTCCGTAATTTCCTCCGCTATTCTAGCCGTGCCGCGAAGCTCCCGACAGAGACAAAGGCGTGGCCGGCATCCGGCGCTGGCGCATTGACAGCGTGCGCCGGCTCGGTCGCAATA
Organism: Allostellaceae bacterium; assembly: GCA_035632515.1. GTDB lineage: Bacteria > Pseudomonadota > Alphaproteobacteria > ATCC43930 > CGMCC-115725 > DATARH01. The sequence goes on from DASQGR010000217.1 coordinate 3,154, forward strand.
GCTGGCCGCAACAGGCCGCAGGTGCCGCATGGACGATCTCATCAGCCGTGAACCGCTGGTCAACCCGCTGGCGCGGTTGCGCGAGCTGGGGCCGGCGATCGCCGCGGCGGGCGACACCATCGAGCGCACCCGACGCATTCCGGAGCCGCTGCTGACCCGGCTGCATGAGGCGCGGCTGTTCCGCATGCTATTGCCGGTATCGACCGGCGGCGACGAGATCGATCCGGTCGTCTATGTGCGGGCGGTGGAACTCGCGTCGTCGTTGGACGGCTCGCTCGGCTGGTGCCTGTCGATCGCCAACAGCATCGCGCTGATCGCGCCCTATCTCGACCTGGAGATCGCCCGCAAAATTTTCGGCGACCCGCGCGCGACCTGCGCCTGGGGTCCCCCTAACGAGTGCACGGCAAAGGCGGTGCCGGGCGGCTACCGGGTTTCCGGACAGTGGAGCTTTGCCAGCGGCTGCCGCCATTCGAGCTGGATGGGCGCGCACGGCAATGTCGTCGAGCCGGACGGATCGCTGCGGCTCAACCGCTTCGGCCGGCCGAC
>DASQGR010000218.1:0-12952 GCA_035632515.1 Allostellaceae bacterium
CTCGCGGCCGGGCGGGCGGCGCAGCAGCAGCGACATCTGACGATAGGCGACCGCCTGCTTCGACAGATAGTCGTAGATGATCAGCGCATGCATGCCGTTGTCGCGAAAGAATTCGCCCATCGTGCAGCCGGTGTACGGGGCGAGGAATTGCAGCGGCGCCGGCTCGGACGCGGTGGCGGCGACGACGATCGAATAGTCGAGCGCGCCGTAATCCTGCAGGGTCTTGACGATCTGCGCGACGGTCGAGCGTTTCTGCCCGATCGCGACATAGACGCAATAGAGCTTTTTCGATTCGTCGGTGCCGGCGTTGGCCTCTTTCTGATTGAGGATGGTGTCGATCGCGACCGCGGTCTTGCCGGTCTGGCGGTCGCCGATGATCAGCTCGCGCTGGCCGCGGCCGATAGGCACCAGCGCATCGATCGCCTTGAGCCCGGTCTGCACCGGCTCGTGCACCGATTTGCGCGGAATGATCCCGGGTGCCTTGACCTCGACGCGGCTGCGGGTGACATCGGTCAGCGGGCCCTTGCCGTCGATCGGGTTGCCAAGCCCGTCGACCACCCGCCCGAGCAGGCCGCGCCCAACCGGTACGTCGACGATCGATCCGGTGCGCTTGACGACGTCGCCCTCGCCGATGCCGCTGTCGTCGCCGAAGATGACGACGCCGACATTGTCGGTTTCGAGGTTGAGCGCCATGCCGCGTATGCCGTTCGGAAACTCGACCATCTCGCCGGCCTGGACCTTGTCGAGCCCATAGACGCGGGCGATGCCGTCGCCGACCGACAACACCTGGCCGATCTCGGCGACATCGGCCTCGCTGCCGAAATTCGCGATCTGCTGCTTGAGGATGGCGGAGATTTCCGCCGCGCGGATTTCCATGTTCTTCCCTCTACCCGATGCCCTTCATGCTGAGCCGTAGTCGCTGCAGCTGGCCTTTCAACGATCCGTCGACCATGCGCGAGCCGATCTTGACGATCATGCCGCCCAACAGGCTTGGATCGACGTGAACGTCGATCGCGACGCGCGAGCCGACGACGCGGCGTAATTGCTCGCCGAGCGCGCCTTGCTGCGCCTCGGTCAACGGCTGTGCCGCGGTGATCTCGGCGGTGACCTCGCCGCGCCGATCGGCAAGCTTCGACAGATAGGCGTCGATCATCGCCGGCACCGCGAACAGGCGCCGGTTGCGGGCGACGACGGCGAGGAAGTCGCGGGTAAGCTGCGACAGCCCTGCCTGCTCGACCAGCGCGCCGATCGCCTTGCCCTGGTCGGCGCGCGACAGCACCGGGCTGCGCACCATGCGGCCGAGATCGGGGCTCGCCGCCAGCATCGCGCGCAGTTCGCGCAGATCGCCGGCGGCCTCGTCGAGGGCATGGCGCTCGTCGGCGAGCTCGAACAGCGCCGCCGCATAACGTTCTGCCAGGCCGGAAATGCCTGTCGATTCAGCTGCCAAAGGGAGACGGTCCTCGATCAGCGCGCCGGGGAGCGGAGGGTCGCGACATTGCCCGTATTGGACCTCGGCTAAAGACGACCTCGGGCCACGCCAATGTGACGTGGGCCCCGCGAGATCCGGGCGGTTCGTAACATAGTTCGCACCTCCCGCGCAACCGCTGGAGGCCTGCATTAATTCAATGGCTTACGTGCTTTGCCGCGTGAGCAGGCGGCAACGGGGCGGTCTTTGCCTTCATGCGCCGGTGCCGGAGGCCAGCGCGGCGGCCGCGGCGATCGCGGCCCGGGCGAGCGCCGGCGCGCGGGGCAGCAGCGGGCCGGCGAGGCGGCCGTAAATGTGGAACAGCGCGGTCTGCAGCACGATGCCCATGATCGCGGCGGTGCCGCTCGCCGGATCGACCGCGCCGATCTCGCCGGCGGCGACGCCGTCGGCCAGCGCCGCCTCGATCGCCGCGACCGGGGTGGTGCCGCTGCCGCCAACCCGCGGCAGGACATCGTGCTGGGCGATCAGCATGAAGCGGAACAGCGCCGCGTCGCGGTCGTAAAGGGCGCAAAAATGCGTGACCATCGCGGCTATGCGCGCGGCAAAGCCAGGCTTTGCGGCGCGGATTGCCGCGAGTTCCGCCCCGGTGCGCAGATAGGCGGCGGCGAAGAGCTGCGCGGCGAGCGCGTCCTTGCTGCGGTAATGGCGATAAAGCGCGCCTTGCGAGACCCCGGCGGCAGCGGCGATGTCGGCGATCGAAACGCCGTCGACCCCGTGCGCGGCGAACAGCTCGACCGCGGCACGATCAACCTTGTCCTTGACCCCCGCGCTTCGCGCCACCGCAAATCCTCTGCCGCAACCCGCAGTGTTGTCACTCGGCAAGCTATAAACCGATTAGCTCTTGTGAGTGAATATTCATTCACTATATGATCGCTGCCGGCGCGGGTGCAAGCGGCATTCCGCCGCGCCGCCGCCGCGCGCCGCCGGGCCTCAACCGGCCGCTGTCGAAGGGGTTCGATCGATGGACTGGGATGACGCGCTTCCCTGGTTCCTGATTACCGTGATCGTGTCGCTTGTCATGGCGGTGCGCTCCCTCGTCACCGACCGGCGGCTCCGGGCCCGGATCGAGGCGCTGACCAACAAGGTCGCGATGTACGAGCACCGGCTGTTCCGGCTCGACGAGCGGGTGACCGCCCTCGCCGGCGGCCCGCAGGCGGACATGCCGCAACCGTCGCCCACCGAGGCCGCGGTCCCCGAAGCCCCGCCCGTCGCCGAAGCCTCGCCCGTCTTCGAGCCGGCGGCTCCCCCGCAAGCTGAGGCGATTCCCGAGCCGACCGCCGCCGGACCGCCCCTGCCGGCAGCCCGCGCGGGCAGCAGTTTCGAACAGCGTCTCGCCGAGAACTGGCTGGTCTGGCTCGGCGGCGTCACCTTGGCGCTCGGCGGCGCGTTCCTGGTCAAGTTGTCGATCGATTACGGGTTGTTGACCCCGCCGGTGCGGGTCGCGCTGGCGGTGCTGCTCGGCATCGGGCTCTGCGCCGGGGCCGATTGGGTCGCCCGCCGCGAGCCGGACGGCGAGAGCGGGGCCGCCGGCCGGTCCTATGTGCCGCAGGCGCTGGCGGCGGCCGGGGCGGCGACGGTGTTTGCCGCACTTTACGCCGGCTATCAGCTTTATGGGCTGATCCCCGCCGCCCTCGCGTTTCCGTTGCTCGCCGCGACCTCCGTTGCGACCGTGGCGCTGTCATTGCGGCACGGCGTGTTCGTCGCTGCGCTCGGCCTGGTCGGCGCCTATGGCGTGCCGGCGCTGGTGACGAGCACCGCGCCGCACGCGCTGCCGCTGTTTGCCTATCTCGCCTTCGTCACCGCCGGCCTGCTCGCGGTGTTGCGCCATCGCGGCTGGTGGGTGCTGGCCTGGCCGGCCCTGGGCGCCGCCTATGCCTGGGCGATGCTGTGGCTCGGCTTCCAGCAGAGCCAGCCCGAGACTGCGGTCACCGGCCTCTACATCCTCGCGCAACTCGGCCTGTTCGCCGCGTTTCGCCGCGGCGTGCCGCGGGTCGGGTTTCTTGCCGGGATCGCCGACTCGCCGCAGGTCGGGCCGCTGGTGCGCGTCGCATTCGGGCTGTTCGCCGTTGCCGCCTTCGTGCTGGTGCATGTCGACGGGTTCGGCAACGCCAGCCTCGCCACCGGCTTCGCCGCCGCGGCTTTCCTGATCGGCTTCGCCTATCGCGACCGCGACCTCGACGACGTCATCGCCACCGCCGCGGTACTGGTGCTGGCGGTGTTGGCGACCTGGAACCTGCCGCTGCTCGCCGATCAGCAGGTCTTTCTTGCGCAGCTGCGTCTGCCGGTCGAGTTCGGCGATTTCACCATCGCCTGCGTCGCCGCTGCGGCGCTGCTCGGCGGCGGCGGGTTTGTCGCGCAGATGAGCGCGCCCCGGCCGGGGCGCTGGGCGGGGATGTCGGTTGCCGCGACGGCGCTGATCCTCGTCATCGCCTATTGGCGCTTGCACCCGTATGGCTTCGATATCGGGTGGAGCACGCTGGCGCTGGGGCTGGCCGGGCTCAACCTCGCCGCCGCGGCGAGCGTCGCGCGGCGGCGCAACGGCGAGATCGAAATCGAGATCGCCCTCGCCGCCTATGCGGTCGGGGTGCTCGGCGGAACCATCCTCGCCGCGACATTTGCCCTGTCGGCCGCTTGGCTGACCGTGGCCATTGCGCTGCATCTGCCGGCGATCGGCTGGGTCGAGGGGCGGATTAATCTGAAGGTGCTGCGCTGGCTCGCGCTCGGTATTGCCGGGGTCGTGCTGGTGCGGCTCGCCCTCAACCCGTATGCGCTCGACTATCCGATGGCGGCGCCGATCTTCAACTGGCTGCTGTACGGCTATGGCGTGCCGGCGCTTGCGTTCATCGTCGCGACCCGGCAGTTCGGCAGCCGCGCCGACGATTTGCTGGTCGGCGTGCTCGAAGCCGGCAGCCTGCTGTTCACGACGATGCTGCTGACCTTCGAACTGCGCCACGCGCTTTACGGCCGGCTCGACGCGCCGCTCAGCGACCTCGACCGCGATGCGTTGACGCCGCTGCTGTGGCTCGGCCTGGCCGGGTTCAGCCTGTGGCTCGGCGAGCGGCGGGCGCGGCCGGTGCTGCGGGTCGGCGGGATCATCCTCGGTGCGCTGGCCAGCGCGCAGGTGGTGTTCTGGCAGGTGCTCGCCGCCAATCCGCTGTTTACCGGCGCCTCGGTCGGCCGCACCCTCGTCTTCGACGGGTTGAGCCTTGCCTATCTGCTGCCGGCGATCCTTTACATGGCGATCGCCGGGCTGCGGCTCGGTCCGCCGTGGCTGCGCCTTGCCGCGCGCATCCTGGCGACCGGCCTTGCCTTCCTGTGGCTGACGCTGGAGATCCGCCACGCCTTCCGCGGCGAGTTTATCGGCTTCGGCCATGCCAGCGATGGCGAGTGGTACACCTATTCGGCCGCCTGGCTGACGTTTGCCGCGGTCGGCCTCGCCATCGGATTGATCCGCCGCGACGAGTGGCTGCGCCGCGTCTCGCTCGCCGGGGTCGGGCTGGTCGTCGCCAAGGTGTTCCTCTCCGACATGGCCGAGCTCGAGGGCGTCTTTCGTGCGCTCTCGTTCCTCGGCCTCGGCGGTGCGCTGATCGGCATCGGCTATGCCTACCGCCGTCTCCGGCCGGCGGAGGGATGATCAGAGAAAGCTGTACGGGTCGATGTCGACCTGCAGCCGGATCGAGCCGGCGAAGCGGACCTTCGCCAACCATTCGCGCAGCACGGCTTGCAGATTGACCGACCGCTCGGCCTGGGCCAGCAGGCGCCGCCGGTGGCGCCCGCGCAGCACGGCGAGCGGTGCCGGGGCGGGGCCGAGGATCGTCACCCCGGGCAGGTGCGGCGCCGAGCGGGCCAACGCGCGGGCGGCGAAATCGGCGGAGTCGGCGTCGGGAGCGCTGACGATCAAGGCGGCCAGCCGGGCGAACGGCGGCAGGTGCGCCGTCCGCCGCGCCGCCGCCTCGGCTTCGAGAAAGCGGTCGCGGTCGTTGGCGGCGAGCGCCTGCATCACCGGCTGCTCCGGCATATAGGTCTGGATCAGCACGCGGCCGGGCCGTTCGGCCCGCCCGGCGCGGCCGCCGACCTGGTGCAGGAGCTGATAAGTCCGTTCGCCGGCGCGCAGATCGCCGCCGCTGAGGCCGAGATCGGCGTCGACCACACCGACAAGAGTCAGCATCGGGAAATGGTGCCCCTTGGCGACGATCTGGGTGCCGATCAGCACGTCGTAGCGGTGCTCGGCCATCGCCTCGGCGAGTTCGGCTGCCGCGCGCGGTCCGGGCAGCACGTCGCTGACCATCAGCGCGGTGCGCGCGCTCGGAAAGCGCTCGGCGACCTCCTCGCTGAGGCGCTCGACCCCCGGCCCGCACGGCACCAGCGTCCCGGCCGCGAGGCATTCCGGGCAGAACGGCGGCACGGTTGTCGAATAGCCGCAATGGTGGCATTGCAGCCGCGCGGTGAACCGGTGCTCGACCAGCCAGGCGGTGCAGCTCGGACACTGAAAGCGGTGGCCGCAGGCGCGGCACAGAGTCAGCGGCGCATAGCCGCGGCGGTTGAGGAACAGCAGCACCTGCTCGCCGGCGGCCAGGGTCGCCTCGATCGCCGCTCCCAGCGGCGCCGACAGGAAACGCCCGGCCGGGAGGCGTTCTTTGCGCATGTCGACGATGGTGACTGCCGGCAAGCTGGCGGCCGCGTGGCGCTCGGGCAGATGCACCCGCTCGTAGCGCCCGCGCGACGTGTTGACCACGGTTTCCAGCGACGGGGTCGCCGACACCAGCACGATCGGGATCTGCGCCAGCGAGGCGCGCAGCACTGCCATGTCGCGCGCCTGATAGCAGACGCCGTCCTCCTGCTTGTAGGAAGGGTCGTGCTCCTCATCGACGACGATGAGCCCCAATTCGGGGAGCGGCAGAAACAGCGCCGAGCGCGCGCCGACGACGACCCGCGCCCGGCCCGCCGCCACCGCGCGCCAGGCGTCGCGCCGCTGGGTCTGGCCGATATCCGAATGCCATTCGACGGGCTTCACCCCGAAACGGCGGCGGAAACGCTCCAGCCATTGCGCCGACAGCGCAATCTCCGGCAGCAGCACCAGTACCTGTTTGCCCTTGGCCAGCGCGGCGGCGATCGCGGCGAAATAGGTCTCGGTCTTGCCGGAGCCAGTGACCCCGTCGAGCACCGTGACCCCGAACCCGCCGGCATCGACCCGCTCGACCAGGCGCCCTGCCGCCCGGGCCTGAGCCGGCGACAAGGCGGGGCCGGCGGACTGCCAGTCCGGCGCCTCGATGCGCGGCGGCACGGCCGGCGCCAGGTGCTCGACGACGAGGCCCGCCCCGATCAGTCCGCGCACCACCGCGGCGCCGACTCCGGCCTCGCGCGCGGTTTCGGCGATCGTCGCGGCGCCGCCGTCGCGCAGTGCGGCGAGCACCCGCCGGCGCGCCGGTGTCAGCTTTTTGGGGGCCGGCGATTGGGCGAGCAGCGCCAGCCCCGCTTCGGCAATGGCGCAGACCCGGCGCGGCGCGGGCGGGATCAGCGCCGCCTCGATGCTCATCGCCATGCGCAGGACCGCGCCGGGAGGCGCCAGTGTGTAGCCCGCCACCCGCTCGACAAACCGACGCAGCTCGGCCGGCAGGGGCGGGGTCGGCAGGATTTCGGCGATCGGCTTCAGCCGGTCTTCCGGAATGTCGTCCCCGTCGCCCTCCCAGACCACCCCGACGGCGCGACGCGGTCCCAAACCGACGCGGACGAATTGCCCGGGCTGCGGCGCGGCTCCGCCTTTGGGCGCCAAGTAGTCGAGCGCCCCCGGCAACGGCAGCGGCAGCAGCACGCGCACTCTTCGTGCGGCGCTGGCCGGCTCCGGCATGAGGCCGGGGCGGGCGCTGTTGGCAGGACAATCGGGCATCGGCTACACTCGCGCGCGATCCGGCAGGCCGCAAGCGCGGCAGCAGCGAGCTGCCGCCGGCCAGGTTCGAGTTATGGATGTTCGATGGTTGACCGTCCCCGCGATCAGACCAGGACCGCCGGTGTTGCCGGCGAGATCGCGCGCGAGATCGGCAGCCGCGAGGTCATCGCCTATCTGAAGGCGCATCCGGATTTTCTCGACCACCATCCGGAGGCGGTGCGCCTGCTGCGTCCGCCCAGCCGCGAGATCGGCGACGGGGTGGTCGATTTCCAGCAATTCCTGTTCGAGCGGCAAAAGGCCGAGGTGGCGCGGCTCAATGCCGAATACCGCAACCTGATCGCGGTCAGCCGCGGCAATCTGGCCAGCCAGACGCGGGTGCACAAGGCGGCTTTGGCCATCCTTGCCGCGCCGAGCTTCGGCCAGCTGTTGCAGATCGTGACGACCGATCTCGCCGTGCTGCTCGATGTCGATGTGGTGACCCTGGCGGTCGAGAACGGTGTCGGCATCACCCCGCGCTTTCCGGTGCACGGGATCCATTTGCTCAAGGAGGGCACGGTCCAGGAGTGGCTTGGCGAAGACCGGGTGGCGCTCTACGACGCCGACATCGTCGGCGACCCGGCCTTGTTTGGCGGCGCGGCGGGGCTGGTGCGGTCTCAGGCTCTGCTGCGGCTGTCGTTCGGGCGCGGTTCGCCGGTGGGTCTGCTGTGCATGGGCACACGCAAGCCGGGCCGTTTCCATCGCGGTCTCGGCACCGAGTTGCTGGGCTTTCTCGCGCGCGTCATCGGCATTTCCATCGGCTTATGGTTGAACCCGGTGCGCTAAAGGGACGGCGGACGTCGCAGCCGCCGCCGGCAGGTTCCAAAGCGGCGGGCGGGATGCCCGCGATCCAATTCCCCACCCTTCCGGAACCCCTGCCGCTGGCGCGGTTTCAGGTCGCCGAGGATTTGCGAGCGGCGATCGGCGGCTGGCTCGACTGGCTTGCCGCCGAGCGGCGGGCCTCGGCCCATACCGTCGCCGCCTACGGCCGCGACCTGGCGGCATTTTTCGACTTTCTCGGCGAGCACCGCGGCGAGGTGCCCGACTTGGCCGGCCTGTCCCGGCTCAGCCCCGCCGATTTCCGCGCCTATCTCGCCCACCGTGCGATCGAGGGGCGCGAGCGCACGACGATCGCCCGCGGCCTCTCGGTATTGCGCGGGTTTGTCCGTTTTCTCGAACGCCGCAAGCTCGCCGCCGCGCCGGCGCTGGCCGTGCTGCGGGCGCCGAAACTGCCGCAAAGCGTGCCCAAGCCCCTGACCGTCGAGGATGCCGCCTCCACCATCGGCGCCGCCGGCGACCTGTCGCCGAGCATCTGGCAGCAGAAGCGCGATATCGCGATCCTGACCTTGCTCTACGGCTGCGGGCTGCGCATCTCCGAAGCATTGGGCTTGAGCCGCGGCAAGGCGCCGCAAGGCGAGGTGCTGGTCGTCACCGGCAAAGGCAACAAGCAGCGTCATGTGCCGGTGTTGCCGGCGGTCAGCGAAGCGGTCGCCGATTATCTCGCCGCCTGCCCCTATCCGCTCGCCAAAGACGGGCCGCTTTTTGTCGGCGCGCGCGGCGGGCCGCTCAACCCGCGTCTGGTGCAGCGCCAGATGCAGCTTTTACGCGGTCTGCTCGGGCTTCCCGAAAGCGCGACCCCGCACGCGTTGCGCCACAGCTTTGCGACGCATCTTTTGGGTGGCGGCGGCGATCTTCGCGCGATCCAGGAGTTGCTCGGCCACGCCAGCCTCTCGACGACGCAACGCTATACCAAAGTCGAGCCGGAGCACCTGCTGGCGGTTTACGAAAAGGCTCATCCCCGCGCCCAGAAATCAGAGCTACCCGGCAACGGCCGGGACGCCTGAAACCTGGCCTGCCAGCTATTTAGCTCGAAGCCTTGGGCAGTTCCCCTCCCGCGGGTCCACGTCTTCCTTTTGCGGACGGCCGAGGAAAAGACGTGGATGGCCGGGTCAAGCCCGGCCAAGGCGATACCCAAAGCGATTCGGCCTAAACAGATAATGCCCTAGACTTTCGCCTGCCTCAGCACGAAGTCCCGTGCCAGTTCGCAGGCGCGGCGCGAGGCGTCGGAGGCGGGGTCGCGGATCACGAAAGTGTGCGGCTGGCCGTCGAATTTGTGCAGGTCGATCTGCCCGCCCTTTGCGCGCCACGCGGCGGTGAAGCGGTCGGCCATGTCGGGGGTGACGTTGTCGTCGGCGGTGCCTTGCAACAGGATCGCCGGCGGCAGCCGCGCCGCCTCGCCCGCCTCGACGATGCGCTGCGGGTTGCCCTCGCCCATCTCGGCTTCCGAATTCCAATAGGCGTCGTGCGCCTCGACGATGCGGGTATTGCCCTTGTCCTTGACCATGCGATAGCGCGCCAGCGGGTCGGAGATGGGCCAGCACAGCACCAGATAGGGCAGGCTCGCATCCTCGTCCGGCGCCGCGGCTCCCGAGGGGGCGAGCGGCAGCGCGGCATAGCGCGGATCGCTCGGCTTTAGCGCCGAGAGCAGCAATTGATGGGCGCCGCTCGACGTGCCGAGCCCGGCGACGAGGTCGCGGCGGGAGCCGAATTCGCCGGCATGCGCCTTCAGCCAGCGCGTCGCGTAGTGGATGTCGGCGATCGAGGCCGGGTAGCGGTGCTTCGGCGGCATGCGAAAATCGATCGCCAGGACGACGATGCCGCTCTTGGCCAGCGCCTCGTCGAGCGGGGCGTTGTTGAGCCGGTCGCCCGAAGCCCAGGCGCCGCCGTGCACTTCAACCAGCGCCGGGAACGGGCCGGGCGCTTTCGGCGGGTAGAGCCGCGCCAGCAGCGGGCCGTCCTCGCTCCGGCGATATTCGAGGTCGCGTACCTCGATCTCGTGAGTGGCGGCGATGGCGACGTCGTTCGGCATGGCGATCCTCGAAGTCGGTCCTCAGCTTGCCGACAACTTGCCCCCGGGGAGCTGCAATGCCAAGCGCCCCGACGCGTCTTGCATCATCATTTGCCGACGGGTTCAGCGAATTTTTGCGCGGTGATGAGCAACGGCGACGGCGGTATCGGCGATATCCGCAACGGCTTTTGTGGCAAATCGCAAAAAACACGAAGGATCACGGTTCATGTCAAATTAATGTCTCGCGCGGAGGTTAAAATCTCCATAGGCAAGAGTGGAGCGGATCGTGGCGCGTGAACCGGAAAAGCTGCGGGAACTGGCGTCCTGGTACCGGGAATATGCCGAACGCACCGGCAACGCGGCAATCTGGGACGCTCGCATCCGCACCGCCGAGGAGCTCGAAGCCGAAGCCGCCCGGCTCGAAGGCGGTTCCGCCCGCCGCCTTGCGGCGGCCGCTGCCGCTTAGTGCGGCTGTAGCGAGCCCAGCGCCGCGCTGCGCTCGCCCGCCGGTATGCCGGCGATCTCGTTGACCAGCTTGCGGGTCATCGACTCGGCAAACGACTCGAAATTCTCCACCACGAGCAGGAAAGCCCCCGGCCCGCCGATCACGTTCTGCCGGTAGTACTCGGGCAGGCCCCCGGGCGGCTGCGTGTGCAGGGTAAAGCCGGGATTGGCCTGGGTGTTGATGATCGCCAGCCCGTTGATCGTAACGCCGGCCGCAACCGCGTCGTCGCGCGCCTCGGTGACCATCCGCCCCGAATTGCTAGTGCCGTCGCCGGAGATGTCGATAACCCGCCGCGCCGCCTTGATCGGGGCGGCGCCGAGGCGCTCCACCGAGAAATCGATCGCCGCACTGATCGACGTGCGGCTGACGAACGAGCGTGGCGCCGCCAGGATCGATGCCGCCGTAACCGAAGCATCCTCGCCGTCATGGATGACGGTCCAGTCGACGACGACTTTCTGATCGGCCGCGCCGGACCATTCGATAAAGGTGATGGCGATGGCGTGGCTGGGGCCGCCGGTGATCGCCTTGATCACCCGCGGATCGGTCAGCGCCGCGGCATAGCCTTTGCGCTGCAGGGTGAACTCGCCGTCATCGATGCTGCGCGACACGTCCGCGGCAAGCACCAGCAGCATATCGACGCCGTCGGCGCAGGCGGTCCCCCCTGCAGCGCCGGCGGCTAGCAGCGCTGCGATCAGCGTGGGGATGATGCGGTCGGTTTTCATCCTGTCAGTTCCCGGCGGACGATCGCGGCGCCGTCGACCAAGGCCTGCAGCTTGGCCGCGGCCCGTTCGCGCGGCAAGTACTTCATGCCGCAATCGGGGGCGGCGACGAGGCGCTCGGCGGCGACGTGCCTGAGCCCGGCACGCAACCGTGCGGCGACCTCGGCGGCGGTCTCGACCGCCGTACTGCCGAGGTCGAGCACGCCGAGCAGGATGGTCTTTTGCGACAGCTCGCTCAGCACCCCGAGATCGAGCTGCGGCTGCGCCGCTTCGAGCGAGACCTGCCGGGCCAGGGAATCCGCGAGCTGCGGCAGAAAGGCGTAGCCGCTCGGCTTGTTGCGCACGAGATGGCCATAGCCGAGGCAGATATGCACCACCGTCGGCCCGTCGATGCCGGCGAGCGCACGGTTGATCGCCTCGACGCCATAGCGGGCCGCCCTGTCGGGGGCGGCGCGTACCCACGGCTCGTCCAATTGCACGACATCGACGCCGGTGGCCTTGAGCTCGCGCAGCTCGGCGTTGACCGCGGCGGCATAGTCCATCGCGAGCTCCGCCTCGTCCTGGTAGAACTCGTTCTGCACCTGCTGCGACATGGTGAACGGGCCGGGCAGCGTGATCTTGGTGGCGTGCCTCGCGTGCTTGACGAGAAACGCAGCGTCGTCGATTTCGACCGGCCCTTTGCGCCGGATCCTGCCAGTGACGCGCGCCACCGGGGTGGCGCGGCCGTTGGCGCCGATCACCGAGCCGGGCCGCTCGGAGTCGATCCCCTCCAGCGCCAGCGAGAAATAGTTGGAATAGCTTTCCCGCCGCATCTCGCCGTCGCTGACGATGTCGATGCCGATCCGCTCCATCTCGCGGATCGCAAGGATCGTCGCGTCGTTCTGGGCTTCTTTCAGATGCGCCGGGGGGACGCGCCAGATCTCGTGCGCATGCACCCGCGGCACCCCGTGCTTTTCGAGCGCGCCGCGGTCGATCAGCCAATCGGGCTGCGGATAGCTGCCGACGACGGTGGTGGGGATGAGATGGGTCGGATAGGTCATCGTTACCTCCGGCCGCGATACTGGTGCGGGATGCGGCGGATGTCCTGCACCAGGTCGGGCGGCATGCCCTCGACCCCGTCGGCGCGCAGGGTCAGCGCATCGGCAAGGCCGCCGAACCGCTCGGTGATCGCGCCGACGATCCGGTCGTGGCGGCCGACCGCGGCGAAGAGATGCGCGACATCGTCCGGCACCTCGTTCGCCATCTCACTCCATTTGCCCTGGCGCACCATCGCGTTGAGCTTGAGGCCCAAATCCTCCAGCCCGTGCACCGCCAGCACCGGGTAGTAGGCCGGGGTCGAGCCGTAGAACGCGACGCGCTGGCGCACCCATTCGAAGCGCTCGGCGACCGCCGCGTCGTCGGCCCCGGTGGCGAGGAAGCCGCCGCCGGAAATCTCGTACTGGGCGCGGGTGCGGCCGGCCTTGGCGAGCCC
>DASQGR010000219.1:0-7667 GCA_035632515.1 Allostellaceae bacterium
GCCTTGCGGGCGACGGTAAAGATCGCCGCGCCCGGCTTCAGCAGGCTCGCATCGCCCTCGATGTAAGCGAATACCGCGCATTCGGGGCCGGCGACGAATTCGGATTCAGTGCCCTTGTAATTGACCTTGAGCGTCTGGCCGCCGGCCGCGCTGGCGATGCCGCTGACGGTGGCGTTGGTCATCGTGCTGTCGGGCACCCCGTCCCACGGGAACTGGCCCTCGGCGGTGCCGCGCCGGGCCGCGGGAAAAATCCGCAGCTCGACGCAGTGGAGCTTGCCGTCGGTGCCCTTGACCCCGGTCGAGGCGATGTAATCGTTGTTTTTCACGTCGGCGATGGTCTTCGTCACCAGGGCGGAGACGGTGAAGTTGTCGGCGAGCGCGATCGTCAGCGTCTGCCCGTCGCGGGACTTGACCGTCAGCGACTGGCCGTCGAGCTTCTCAACCGTGCCGCGAACGCGGACCGGCGTGGTGGCCGGCGGGGTTTGCGCCAGCGCGGACACGGCGACAACCCCGACCAGCGCGATCGCCAATAGTGAAATTGGGCGCATCTCGGTTCTCCCTGTTCCGTCCCGGCCCACGTGCCGGATTTGCTACATCGGCGGCTTGACGCCGTTTTTCTCGGCGGTCACCTGGCCGGCGCTCATCGTCCCGTCGGGCTTTTTCTGGGCGACCAGAAACACCGCCGCGCCCGGCTTGAGCAGGCCGCGGTCGGCGGCGACATAGGCCAGCACCGGGACATCGGGGCCGATCGTGTATTCGGATTCGCCATCCTTGTACTTGACGTGGATAACGCCGCCCTCCGGCGACTGGCTGACGGTGCCGGCGACCGTGGCATTGGTCATGACCCCGTCCGGCTTGACGGCCCACGGGCGCTGCCCTTCGCCGACCCCGCGCAGCGATTCGGGGAAGATGCGCACCTCCACCGCGTGGATCTTGCCGTCGGTGCCTTTGACCCCGCCCGAGGCGAGGAAATCGCCCGGCTTGATGTCGGCGACCGTGCGCTTCTCCATCCCGTACACCGCGGCGTCGGCGGTCAAGATTACGGTCATGGCCTGACCGTCCTTGCCTGTTACCGTGAGGTCGTTGCCGTCGAGCTTGTCGACCGTGCCGGCGATCCGCACCGGCGTGGTGGCGGGCGAGGTTTGTGCGTTCGCCGCACCCGGGGCGAGCGCGGCCAGCACGACCAGAAACAAGGACAATCGGCGCATTAACCCCTCCCTATCGGATACGACGAACTATTGGGCGCAGTAGGGGCGTGCATGCCCGGCATTGCACGTCAATTTTCGGTGAGCCGGGGAGCGGGTGGCGCTTGTCTGGCCGCTTCGATAATCTCCGCCGGCGACCCCAGCGATGGAGCCATCCGTGTTTGCCGCGCCGCCCGTCATCCAGACCGAGATCTTCGCCCGCGTTCCCGACGCGCTGCGCCAGCACCGCGATCCGCGCCATCAATCGGGCGTGCCGCGCGACTGTTTTATCGAGGGGCCGTCTTTCGACCGCGAGGGCAACCTCTACATCACCAACATCCCCTACGGGCAGATCTTCAAGATCACCCCGCGCGGCGAGTTCAGCCTGGTCGCGACCTATGACGGTGAGCCCAACGGGCTCAAGATCCACCGCGACGGCCGCATCTTCATCGCCGACCATTCGCGCGGGGTGATGGTGCTCGACCCGGATATCGGCAAGGTCGAGGTGTTTCTCGATCGGCCGCATCGCGAACGGTTCAAGGGGCTGAACGACCTGCATTTCGCCAAGAACGGCGACCTCTACTTCACCGATCAGGGCGAAACCGGGCTGCACGATCCCACCGGGCGGCTGTGGCGGCTGCGCGCCAACGGAAGGCTCGACTTGCTGCTCAACAACGTGCCGAGCCCCAACGGGCTGATCCTGACTCCGGACGAAAGCATCCTCTATCTCGCCGTGACCCGCGGCAACGCAGTGTGGCGGGTGCCGCTCAACCCGGACGGCAGCATCGGCCGGGTCGGCATCTTCATCCAGCTGTCGGGCGGCACCGGGCCGGACGGCATGGCGATGGACAGCGAGGGCAACCTCGCGGTCTGCCATGTCGGGATGGGCTCGGTGTGGATCTTCAGCAAATTCGGCCGGCCGCTCTACGAGCTGCCGTCCTGCGCCGGGCACGCCACCACCAACGCCGCCTATGGCGGCCCGGACGGCCGGACCCTCTACATCACCGAAAGCGAGACCGGCACGGTGCTGAAGGCGCAAGTGCCGACTGCGGGACTGACCCTGTTTTCACACCAAGCGTGAGGACCAGCGGAGATAAGGTGGGAGATAACGCCATGGCGCTCGACGTCAAGGAGAACTACTCGCTCGAGGAGATGGACCGGCAAAGCCTGTTTCATCCCTCGACCTCGATTGCCGACCATCTGGCGAACGGCCCGACGATCATCTCGGGCGCGTCCGGGGTGCGGGTGCGCAACCATCAGGGGCGGGAGTTTATCGACTGCGGCGCCGGCCTCTGGTGCGTCAATATCGGCTACGGCAGGGCGGAACTGGGAGAGGCTGCGGCCAAGGCGATGGCCGATCTTGGCTACTACCACCTGTTCAGCTCGTATTCGAACGAGCCGATCATCCGCCTCGCCGACCGGGTGTTGGCGCTGTTCCGCGAGCGCGCCGGCGCGCCGGATTTGTCGAAGGTGTTTTTCGGCACCAGCGGGTCCGACGCCAACGACACCAATTTCAAGCTGGTGCGCTACTACAACAACCTGCGCGGCCAGCCGGAGAAGAAGAAGATCATCTCGCGGCTCGGCTCCTATCACGGGCTGACCGCCGCGGCCGGGAGCCTCACCGGCATCCCCTCGTTCCACAAGGCGTTCGACCTGCCGCTGCCCGGCGTGCTTCACACCTCTTGTCCGCATTTCTTCCGCTTTGGCGAGGCGGGCGAGGACGAGGACGCCTTTACCCGCCGCATGGTCGGCGATCTGAAAGACCTGATCCATCGCGAGGGGCCGGAGACCGTCGCCGCCTTCATCGCCGAGCCGGTCATGGGCACCGGCGGCGCCTTCATCCCGCCGCGCGGCTATTTCACGCAGGTGCAGGAAGTCCTCGACGAGAACGACATCCTCCTCTTCGTCGCCGACGAGGTCATCACCGGGTTCGGCCGCACCGGCGCGTGGTTTGCCACCGGGCTTTATGGCCTCAAGCCCGATATCGTGACCCTCGCCAAGGGCATCACCAGCGCCTATTTCCCGCTTTCCGCCTCGGTGATTTCCGAGCGGATATGGAATGTGCTGCGCGACGCCTCGCCTGAGTTCGGGCCGGTGATGCACGGCTTCACCTATTCCGGCCACCCGGTCGGCGGCGCGGTGGCGATGGCCAATCTCGACATCATGGAGCGCGAGAACCTGATCGAGAACTCGGCGGCGATGGGGGTCTATTTCAAGGATCGGCTGGTCGAGCGGTTTGGCGACCACCCTTATGTCGGCGACATCCGCGGCCAGGGCCTGATGATGGCGATCGAGTTGGTTGCCGACCGCAAGGCCAAGCGCTTTTTCGACCACGACAAATGGGCCCACCGCGCGATCCAGCGCAAAGCCTATGACGAAGGCGTGATGGTGCGGGCATTGCCCTATGTCGAGGCGGTCTCGTTTTCGCCGCCGCTGTGCATCACCCGCGCCGAGATCGACGAGGCGATCGCCCGCTTCGCTCGCGGGTTCGAGGCGGCGATGCCGGAGCTGCGCGCGGCGGCCTGACCGCGTCATTGCGGGCGAAGCAAACCTCGCGCGTAGTGCGCACTTGGAACGAGATTGCCGCGTCGCCTTCGGCTCCTCGCAATGACGGCTTATAATAGGCTTCAACGATTTAACGGCTCCGAGACGATTTAGAGGTTCCGATGAGCGACACGCATCACGGCCACGATAGCTCCCACGGGCACCCGGATTGGAAGCACAACGGGGTCAAGGTCATCCCCGGCGATCAGCTCGACACTAATACCGCGCAGACCCCGGGCATGAACCGCGCCGCCGCGATCAATTTCGCCCGGGTCGGGGCGCAGAAGATCTGGGCCGGCACGGTGCATATCCACGCCAACGCCAAGACCGGCGCGCACCACCACGGCGCGCTCGAAAGCGTCATCTATGTGATCAAGGGCAAGGCGCGGATGCGCTGGGGCGAGCATCTCGAATACGTCGCCGAGGCCAATGCCGGCGATTTCATCTTCATCCCGCCCTATGTGCCGCATCAAGAGATCAACGCCTCCGCCGACGAGACCCTCGAATGCGTGCTGGTGCGCAGCGACAACGAGGCCGTCGTCGTCAACCTCGACATCGAGCCGGTCGAAAAGCCCGAAGAAGTCCTCTGGGTCGATCCGATCCACAAGAAATAGAAGGCGGGCTTCCCCGCCCCGCGCGTCACCGGCGCTGATCCAGCCGGGGGTCGCCCGCTACCTGAGGGAAATCGGCCTTCTCGCCTAGCCGTCAGAACCGCGCGAATTCGCGCTGCACCTTGGCGAGAAAACGGCCGGTAGCGTTCGAGGTCTTGGCCTCGATGCTGTAGAGCGCGAGAAACCGGGTCTTTACGTGGCGGGTGCAAAGGCCGCGGATGCCGGTGTGGATGACGGCGCGCACCGGGTCGCGCAGCACCAGCTTGATGAGCCACCACGGCGCCCCGTAAGTGGCCACCACGCCGAGCTTTTTGAGGCGGTGAAGCCCTGGTTCGATCTTGCCGGCGGTGTGCAGGTGAAAGGCGACGCCGTTGATCCAGACCCGGTCGAAATAGCCCTTGAGGATCGCCGGCATCCCGTACCACCAGACCGGAAAGCACAAGACTACCGCATCGGCGGCCCGCAGCCGCTCGACATGGCTCTCGACTGCCGACAAATCGGGGTGGGGCGTGTTGTGGGCGCGGCGCTCGGCCGGCGTCATCACCGGGTCGAACCCGGTAGCGTAGAGGTCGCAATCGTCGATCTCGTGGCCGGCGTCGCGCAGCGCGGCAACGACGGTTTGATGCAAGGCGGCGGCAAAGCTGTCCGCCAGCGGATGGGCAAAGAGAACGAGAACCTTCATGCCGGGCTAACGCCGCCGCCGCGGTGCGATCTCGAAGCGCTCGGCTGGCAATGCCTCGCCCTCAATGGCTGTCCCGCGGGGGCTGCCCCGCGGGCAAAGACTCATGCTAGCATCGCGGCAATTGACCGTCTGCCCGGTCCAGGAGGAGGGAAGCCATGCGCGGGGTTGTGTTCACCGGCGATCGTCAGCTCGAACTGATGAATTTCCCCGATCCGACCCCGGGTCCGGACGAGGTCGTCATTGAAATGAAGGCCTCCGGCATGTGCGGCAGCGATTTGCATCAGTACCGCCGCCCGCGCGCCGGCGGCGATACCGGCGGCCTCGCCGCGCCGAGCGCGCCGACCATCGCCGGGCATGAGCCCTGCGGCATCGTCGCCGCGGTCGGCACCGCGGTCAGCCCGTCGCTCGCAAAGGTTGGCCAGCGGGTGATGGTACATCACTACGAGGGCTGCCGGGTGTGCGGCCATTGCCGCTCGGGCTGGTCGCAGCTGTGTCAGGAGCAGCCGGTCAAGGTCTACGGCAACAATGCGCATGGCGGTCACGCCGCCTATATCAAGGTGCCGGCCTTTACCGTTGTGCCGCTGCCCGACGAGCTGTCGTTCACCACCGGCGCGGCGATCTCCTGCGGCACCGGCACCGCCTACGGCGCGCTGCGCCGCATCCGCCTCTCCGGCAACGACACGATCGCGATCTTCGGGCAGGGGCCGGTCGGGCTGTCGGCGACGCAGCTCGCGCAGGCGATGGGCGCGCGGGTCATCGCCCTCGACGTCAGTGAGGAGCGGCTTGCCCGCGCCAAGAATTTCGGCGCCGCCGAGACGGTCAACCCGCGCTCCAACGACCCGGTCGGAGCGATCAAGGACCTTACCCACGGCTACGGCGCCGAGTTCACCCTCGACACGTCGAGCCAGCCCGAGGGCCGCATCGCCGCGGTGCGCGCGACCAAGGTGTGGGGCACGACCTGCTTTGTCGGCGAGCGCAACCAGGTCACCATCGACGTCAGCCCCGACATGCTGCGCAAGCAGCTGACGATCGTCGCGTCGTGGACCTTCTCGTCGATCGGCCAGGAGGAATGCGCCCGCTTCGTCGCCGACCGCAAGATCGATGTCGAGGCCCTGTTCACCCATCGCTGGAAGCTCGACCAGGCCGAGGAGGCCTACAAGCTGTTCGACACGCAAACCACCGGCAAAGGCGTGTTCTTGATGTAGGGAGGGCGCGATGACCGCCGCAACGCCAAACCTGAAAGACGCCGACAGACTGGGGCCGCTGTCGTCCTGTTATGTCGATGTCGCCGAATTACCATGGAAGCCGACCCCCTGCCCGGGGATCGACATGAAAGTGCTGGTCGAGGATCCGGCGACCGGGCTGATGACCGCGCTGTTCCGCTGGCAGCCCGGAGCCGAGCTCGGCCTTCACGAGCATGTCGAGATCGAGCAGACCTTTGTGCTGCAAGGCAGCCTGGTCGACGAAGAAGGCGAGGTCACCGCCGGAAACTACGTCTGGCGACCCAAGGGCAACCGCCATGTCGCCCGTTCGCCAAACGGGGCGCTGGTGCTGTCGATGTTCCTGCGCCCGAATATTTTCTTGAGCGGCGACAACGCGGGGACGCAGTTGCGATAAGGTGCGGGCCGTCATTGCGAGGAGCGCGCCGCGCGACGCGGCAATCTCGCGCCGTAGAGGGCCAAGACGGGATGAGACTGCTTCGCTACGCTCGTAATGACGAAGCAGCTCGGGAGGAACAATGCCCAAATCCAAAATCTTTCCCAGCTTCGACGCCGCGGTCGCCGACATCCCCGACAACGTGACGATCGGGTTCGGCGGGTTCGCCGTCGTCGGCATGCCGGTGAACCTCTATGGCGCGCTCGCCAAGCAGGGGGCGAAGGGCCTCACCTGCGTGTCGAACGGCACCCGCGGCGGCGCGACGCTGCCGGCCGACGCGCCCGACATGGGCTGGCTCATTCAGAACGACCAGGTAAAAAAGGTGATCTGCGCCTTTACTGCGCCGACCCGCGCCTCGCAAAAGCTGGTCTTCACCGAGTATTACGAGAGCGGCCGCATCGAAGCCGAGCTGGTGCCGCAGGGCACCCTGGCCGAGCGGATGCGCGCCGCCGGCGCCGGCATCCCGGCCTTCTATACCCCCGCGGCCGTTGGCACCGAGCTTGCGGAAGGGCGCGAGACGCGCGTCTTCAACGGCCGCGAATACCTGCTCGAAGAGGCGCTGCCGCTCGATTACGCCTTTATCCGCGCCTACCAGGCCGATGCGTTCGGCAATCTTCGCTTCCGCCGGGCGCAGCGGAATTTCAACCCGCTGATGGCGATGGCCGCCAAGGTCACCATCGTCGAGGTCGAGGAAGACATCCTGCCGCTGGGCGCGATCGATCCGGACGACGTGCATCTGTCGGGCATTTTCGTCCACCGTCTGGTCAAGGTGCCGCCGCCGCCCGAGGGCTGGTGGCCAATGCGCCCCTCGGAGATTGCCGCCCGGGAAGCCGCGAAAGGAGCCGCACGATGAGCGACGCCAAGGGCCTCACCCGCCAGCAGATGTGCGACCGGCTGGCGATGGAGTTCGAGGATGGCTGGGTCGTCAATCTCGGCATCGGCATCCCGACCTTGTGCTCGAACTGCGATTTCGGCGACAGGTCGATCATC
>DASQGR010000220.1:0-14731 GCA_035632515.1 Allostellaceae bacterium
GCAATCATCCGGATGTATT
Source organism: Allostellaceae bacterium (assembly GCA_035632515.1). Classification (GTDB taxonomy): domain Bacteria; phylum Pseudomonadota; class Alphaproteobacteria; order ATCC43930; family CGMCC-115725; genus DATARH01. Next base: position 20 of record DASQGR010000220.1, read on the forward strand.
CCGGCACCGGCGTGTGCGATGGGCAAGCCCACTGGCAGTCGACAACCTTATGGAAATAGTTGGGATTACTGATATCGGTGGGCTGCAACAACCTTCTCCCGTCGGGCCAAGCCCCCGCCAGCCCTGATTTGCTTCCGGCGCGGCGGTGCGCCTGTAGTTGCCCGCAAGAGGTGCGGCGCTCCGTCCAGCGGGGCGCTTATACCCCCGTGAAACCGTAGCGTCATCCCTCCTGTTGGCCGCTACGGCATAACCGAGCGCAGCGCACGGAATTTGCCGCATCGGCGGCGTCGGCGCAATGCTCGGCCCTGCATAGCAGCGGCTTGCCGGGTATATGGGAACCGGGTGCCGGCCGGCGCAAGGCGGGACCAAAAGACGCGCCTATCCGGCGAAGTGCAGGTTCCCGCGGATCACTTCACGGCGAGCGACGGCCTCGAATCGAGCCGGCCGCGTGGCAGCTCGAGCGGCGGGCAATTGCTCCAACGGGTGCGGTACGGCACGGGCGAGAGCGGCCTTGCCGGTCAGGAAATCGTTCCGCGATCGGGCGGCATCAGGTGAGCGACGCGGGGCATGACCTCCTCGGCCAGGAGTCGCATCGACTGGCGCCAGACCTCGGGGGTTTCGCTGTAGTCGAAGCAGAACAGCAGCAGCGAGCCAAAGCCGCCGACCTCGGCGTACATTCGCTCGATCTTTTCGGCGACGGTTGCCGGGGAGCCGATCAGCCAGTTGTGGGTGGCGCAATATTCCGGCGTCACATCGCTGTCGGGCACGCTGTCGTCGTGCTTGAGAAACTGGATGACGCCGACGCTGGTCAACAGCGGCAGGAAGTACTCGCGCATCATCCGGCCCATCTGGCCCCCGACCGAGAGCCGCCAGGCGGCCTCGTCGGTGTCGGCGACGAAGATTTCGCGCACCAGGCGCCAGTCGGCGCGGCGCGGCGTGCGGCCGCTGCGCCGGGCGCCTTCCTCGACCGAAGCCCAATGGCTGGCGACATAGCCAGGATTGAGGTTGAGGCTCAGCGGCAGGAAGCCGCGCTCACCGGCGAGCTTGAGCGTTTCGGAGCCGGCGCTGACCCCGGCAACGCCGATCGGCGGATGGGGCTTTTGAAACGGCTTGATGTGCGGAACAAGCGTATCGAGCATCCGGCCGGTCTTGCTGACGTGCCAGTATTTGCCGGGATAGTCGAACGGCTCGTCCTCGGTCCACAGCTTCAAGATGATGTCGAGCGCCTCGCGGGTCATCTCGCGGTGCTGGCCGGCATTGCCATCGACATTGAACATCGCCCAGTCGCTCGGCAGTCCGCTGGCGGCGACGCCGAAATTGAGCCGCCCCTGCGCCATGTGGTCGAGCATCGCCACCCGGTTCGCCAGCTCTGCCGGGTGATGTTAGGGCAATAGGAACCCGCCCGGCGCCAGGCGGATGCGGCTGGTCTCCATCAACGCCTGGGCGATCAGCAGGTCGGGTGCGGGGTGCGGCTCCCAAGGCGCGGTGTGATGCTCGCCGATCCACGCCTCGCTAAAGCCGAACTCGTCGGCCCAGTGCAGCGTCTGCAAATCCCATCGATGCCCGTCGTAAAGGCTGCGTTCCGGCGGATGCGAAGGCATCGTGAACAGGCCGTATTGCATCGGGTTCCCTTCCTTCTGGCGCAGCAGCTGAAGCAGCCAATGCGTAATCTACTTTTTGGCTAAACCGTTAATTGTCGCGGGCTGATTTGTAAACCATATGTAACATGACCGTAAAATTGGGTAACTCAACATCTCCATTATTAGCAAAACCATTGCCGCCGAGCGCAAGTAGGCATATTACACCGGCCACCACGGGCGGGGCGAACCCCTATCGCCCCATCTAGGGAGGAATCCATGACCGTAAAGCGCAGCGAGCAGCCGCATTTTCGGAAATGGCACATTGGCGACGAGGCGACGATTGCGCATCTCGTGCGGTCGCTTGCCCCGGAAAATCCCCCAAGCGACAGCCACGTCCACGACTGCGTGACGAAGACTGGTCTCATCGTCGAGGCGCAGGTGCGCAAGACCTGGGACAATCCGATTATCGGCCTCGCGATCTTCTAGCCTTCTGCGAGGCCTTTTCGTTTTCGGGCGGGCACCGGTCGCGCCAGCGTGGCCGGCGCCGGAGCCGCGCGGCGATGCCGCAGCCGGCTCCGTACCCGTTGAATTGACCGCGGCCCAACCCCTAAATAGGTTCGGCGTGTGCAACCTTGCCTGCCCAATGCGGGCAGTGCTTGCCGGCGCGCCTGCTGCGGAAGGAATTGGGGGATGAAGCCGACCCGGCGTCCAGCCAACCCGTGTTTTTCGTCGGGCCCGTGCGCCAAGCGGCCGGGCTGGTCGCCGGCGGCGCTCTCGGGCGCGCTGGTCGGCCGCTCCCACCGTGCCGCGATCGGGCTGAAGCAGCTTGTCGAAGTGATCGAACGCTCGCGCGCAGTGCTGCGCATTCCCGCCGATTACCGGGTCGGTGTCGTGCCGGCGTCGGATACCGGCGCGGTCGAAATGGCGCTGTGGTCGCTATTGGGGGCGCGCGGTGTCGACCTCCTGTCGTGGGAGAATTTCGGCGAGGGCTGGGTTACCGACGTGACCGAGCAGTTGAAACTCTCCGATATGCGGGTGCTGCATGCGCCGTATGGAAAGCTGCCGGACCTCGGCGCGGTCTCGCCCGATCGCGACGTCGTCTTCGTGTGGAACGGCACGACCTCGGGCGTCCGCGTCCCGAACGGCGAGTGGATCGCCGCCGACCGCAAGGGGCTGACGATCTGCGACGCGACCTCGGCTGCGTTTGCGATGCGCCTGCCGTGGGACAAGCTCGATGTCGTCACCTGGTCGTGGCAGAAGGCGCTCGGCGGCGAGGCGGCGCACGGGATGATCGCGCTGAGCCCACGTGCAGTGGAGCGGCTGGAGACCTACAGCCCGCCGTGGCCGCTGCCGAAGATTTTCCGCATGACCTCGAAGGGCAAATTGATCGAAGGCATCTTCCGCGGCGAGACGATCAACACGCCGTCGATGCTGTGCGTCGAGGATGCGCTCGACTCGTTGCGATGGGCCGAGAGTGTCGGCGGGCTCGACGGCTGCGTCGCCCGCGCCGAGAGCAATTTCGCCGCGGTTGCCGCATGGGTCGGAAAGACACCTTGGGTCGAGTTTCTCGCCGAGGACCCGGCGACCCGGTCATGCACCTCGCCGTGCATCAAGATCGTCGACCCGTGGTTCGCGAGCCTGTCGCCCGACGATCGCTTTACCACTTCGCGGCGAATGCTGGGCCGGCTCGACGCCGAGGGGGTCGGCTACGATCTGGCGACCCACCGTGCCTCGCCGCCGGGCATCCGCATCTGGACCGGCGCGACGGTCGAGCGCAACGATGTCGAGGCGCTGCTGCCCTGGCTCGAATGGGCCTGGGAGCAGGAGCGCGACGCGGCAAAGGCCGGCTGATGCCGAAGGTTCTCATTACCGACGAGCTGAGCCCGCGCGCCGTCGCCGTCTTCGCCGAGCGCGGCATCGATGCGGTGATGCGGATCGGCCTCCCTGCCGACCAGCTTGCCGCCTGTATCGGCGAATACGATGGGCTCGCGGTCCGCTCGGCGACCAAGGTGACCCAGGCTTTGATCGAGGCGGGAGGCGCGCTCAAGGTCATCGGCCGCGCCGGGATCGGCGTCGACAATATCGACGTGCCGGCGGCGACCCAGCGCGGCATTGTGGTGATGAACACGCCTTACGGCAATGCGATCACCGCCGCCGAGCATACGATTGCGATGATGTTTTCCCTGGCGCGGCAGATCCCCGCCGCCGACCGTTCGACCCAGGCGGGCAAGTGGGAGAAGTCGCGTTTCATGGGGGTCGAGCTCACTGGCAAGACGCTTGGCATCATCGGCTGCGGCAATATCGGCGCGATCGTCGCCGACCGGGCGCACGGCCTCAAGATGCGGGTGATCGGCTATGATCCGTTCCTTTCGGCCGAGCGCGCCGTCGATCTCGGGATCGAGCGCGTGACGCTCGACGAGCTGTTGGCCCGCGCCGACTTCATCACCCTGCACACGCCGATGACCGAGGCGACGCGCGGCATGATCGATGCGAAGGCGCTCGCCAAGCTGAAGCCGGAGGCGCGCATCGTCAATTGCGCGCGCGGCGGGCTGATCGTCGAAGCGGACCTTGCCGAGGCGCTCGACCGCGGCTGGCTTGCCGGAGCCGCGATCGATGTGTTCGTCAACGAGCCGGCGACCGAAAACCCGCTTTTTGGCCGCGACAATGTCGTCGCCACCCCGCATCTCGGCGCGGCGACGACCGAGGCGCAGGAGAACGTGGCGGTGCAGATCGCCGAGCAGATGGCGGATTTCCTGCTGACCGGCGCGGTGTCGAACGCGGTCAACATGCCGTCGCTGACCGCCGAGGATGCGGCGCGGCTCAAGCCCTACATGCAGCTCGCCGAGCAGATCGGCAGCTTTGCCGGTCAGCTCACCGACAGCGGCATCAAGTCGGTGGCGATCGATTACGAGGGTGCGATCGCCGAGCTCAACATCAAGCCGCTGACGGCGACGGCGCTGACCGGGCTGCTGGCGCCGCAGCTCGCCACGGTCAACATGGTCAACGCGCCGGTCATCTGCCGCGAGCGAGACATAAGGATCAGCGAGACGCTGCGCCCGGAGCCGGGCGACTACCAGATGCTGATGCGCATCACGGTGACCTCGGAAGCCGGCCAGCGAGCCATCGCCGGCACGGTGTTTGCCGGCGACAAGCCGCGCCTCGTCGCGGTCGAAGGCATCCCGCTCGAAGCCGAGCTCGGCCGTCACATCCTTTTTGTGCGCAATTACGACAAGCCGGGTTTCATCGGCGCGCTCGGCAATGCGCTGGCCGCGGCGGCGGTCAACATCGCAACGTTCCATCTGGGCCGCACGGCGGCGGGTCAGGATGCGATCTGCCTGGTCGAAGTCGACCAGGAATTGACCCCGGCGCTGCTCGACACCGTGCGCGGCCTGCCAAACGTCATCCAGGCCAAGTCGATGAAGTTCTGAGCCCAGACGTGCGAAACCCCGGCCGGGGGTGGGCCGGGGCTTCGCGTTCCGTCGACATGCGCGGAACTGGGCTTGCACCGTCGAGGGTGGGGGAAGTGACGATGCAAAGCATATTCTCTGAGGCTCGGCGAAAAGATGCAATACTTATCACTCAATTCAACCAAACAATTTCAGTTAATAAAAGATGTGCCGAACCGGTGACTGACAACACCGGCACTCGCGTAGACCGTTAGGTTCTATCGGCGAGGCGAAACGGCGGCGGCCGGCCGCTCTGTTGTCGGCGGTTTCTTGCCGTGTGTCTCTGCCGCCGGCTTCCGGAATCAGTCGCGGTTGGCCGGGGCATTTTTTGCCGCAGGGCAATCGCTTTCTCGCGGCGCTGCGTGCAATATCGCGGCATGAACGACGCGCCGCAAGCCGCTCTGCTGCCGACCGGGCTTTACGACCTGTTGCCGCCGGAGGCCGAACTCGAAGCCGAGGTCACCGCCCGGCTGATGGGGGTGCTGCGTGCCCACGGCTATGAGCGGGTCAAGCCTCCGCTGGTCGAGTTCGAGGACACGTTGCTGTCCGGCGCCGGCGCATCAATGGCGAACGATACGTTTCGCACGATGGACCCGACCTCGCACCGCATGGTCGGCGTGCGTGCGGACATGACGCCGCAGGTCGCGCGAATTGCCGCTACCAGGCTGGCACATTATGAGCGCCCGCTGCGGCTCAGCTACGCCGGGCAGGTGTTGCGGGTGAAGGGGTCCGAGGTGCGCCCCGAGCGGCAATTCGGCCAGATCGGCGGCGAGCTGATTGGCGCCGGGGGGCCGGCCGCGGATGTCGAGGCGATTGCGGTGGCGGGCGAGGCTCTGGCGACGGTCGGGGTGCCGAACCTGTCGGTCGACATTACGTTGCCGACCTTGGTGCCGGCGATCGCCGAGGCGTTCGGCATCGTGGGGGAGCGTGCCGCGACACTGCGTGCCGCGCTCGACCACAAGGATGTAACCGCAGTCGCGGCGGTGCCCGGCAACGCCGGGTTGCTGCTGTCGCGACTGGTGTCGGCAGGCGGTGCGGCGGAGCGAGCGCGGACGGCGCTCGCCCGGCTCGACCTGCCGGCGCGGGCCCGCGAGGAGCGCGAACGGTTGAGCGCCGTTCTCGATGGGCTCGCCGCGGCGATTCCGTCGCTCAAGGTAACGGTCGATCCGGTCGAAAACCGCGGCTTCGAGTATCACACCGGCATCAGCTTCGCTTTCTTTGCGCGCACCAGCGGCGAACGCAGGCCCCTCGGCGAGCTCGGCCGCGGCGGCCGCTACAATGCCGGCGACCCGGCGGCGCCGGAGCCGGCGACCGGCTTCACCCTTTATACCGACACGATCCTGTCGACCCTGCCCGCCGCACCGGGACGGCGCCGGGTACTGGTGCCGCCGGGTGCGGATATGGCTTGCGCGGCGCGACTGCGCGCCGAGGGCTGGATCACCGTCGCGGCGTTGACGGCGGCCGAGGACTGGCACGGCGAGGCAAATCGCCTCGGGTGCGGGCACGTGCTGGAAGATGGCGCGCCGGTGAGCGTGCGCGCGCGGTCACGATAGGCGCGGCGGGAGACGGAAATGGGCAACGTCGCCGTGGTCGGCGCCCAATGGGGCGACGAGGGCAAGGGCAAGATCGTCGATTGGCTGTCCGAGCGCGCCGATGTCGTGGTGCGCTTTCAGGGCGGCCACAATGCCGGCCATACGCTTGTCGTCGGCAATGTCGAATATAAGCTGAGCCTGCTGCCCTCGGGCGTGGTTCGCGGCAAGCTGTCGATCATCGGCAACGGCGTCGTCGTCGATCCCTGGGCGCTGCTCGCCGAGATCGAGACCATGCGCGGCAAGGGTCTCGACATCTCGCCGAAGAACCTCAAGCTTGCCGATAATGCGGCGCTGATCTTGCCGTCGCACGGCGCGCTCGACCGGGCGCGCGAAGAACGCCGCGGCGACAGGAAGATCGGCACCACCGGGCGCGGCATCGGCCCGGCCTATGAGGACAAGGTCGGCCGTCGCGCGATCCGGGTCTGCGACCTGGCCGACAAGCAGGCGCTGGAGGACCGGGTCGACGAGGTGCTGCTGCACCACAACGCGCTGCTGCGCGGGCTCGACAAGCCGGAGGGCGACCGCGCCGAGCTGCTGGCGTCGCTGCGCGAGGTCGGGCCAAAGGTGCTGCCCTATGCCGATACGTGCTGGCGCGTGCTCGACGAGGCGAAGCGGGCCGGCCGCCGCATCCTGTTCGAAGGCGCGCAGGCGGCGATGCTCGACGTCGATCACGGCACTTATCCTTACGTGACCTCGTCGAACACGCTGGCCGGCCAGGCGGCGGCCGGGGCCGGCATCGCGCCCGCTGCGGTCGGGTTTGTGCTCGGCATCACCAAGGCTTATACGACCCGTGTCGGCAGCGGCCCGTTTCCGACCGAGTTGACCGACGATACCGGGCAGAAGCTTGGCGATCGCGGGCGCGAGTTCGGCACTGTGACCGGGCGGCGGCGGCGCTGCGGCTGGTTCGATGCGGTGATGGTCCGGCAGGCGATAAAGTTCGGCGGCATCGACGGCATCGCGCTGACCAAGCTCGACGTGCTCGACGGTTTCGACGAAATCAAGATCTGCACCAGCTATCGCCGGCGCGGCAAAACCTATGACCACCTGCCGGCCGGCGTTACCGCGCAGGCCGAGATCGAGCCGGTTTACGAAAGCTTCCCCGGTTGGGGCGAAAGCACGCGGAGTGCGCGCTCCTGGGCCGATCTGCCGGCGCAAGCGATCAAATACATCCGCCGGATCGAGGAGCTGATAGACGCGCCGGTGGCCATGTTGTCGACCAGCCCTGAGCGCGAAGACACCGTGCTGGTGCGCGACCCGTTCGCGGATTGACCTAAATACTCATTTTGAGTATAAGAGCCGCTCCGACATGGCTCGCCCGAAATCGAAACCGCCCGAGCGCCCGGTACCCATGCCTGCGTTTTTTTCGCCCTACCGCCACCAATTCGCTCGTGTCGGCGCCTGCGTGCCGCTGGTCGCGGTGGCTGATCCGGCGAAAAATGGCGATCAGGTCGCGGCACTGATCGCCTCGGGCGACGAACAAGGCATCGGGCTGCTGCTCTTTCCGGAATTGTGCTTGTCGGCCTATGCGATCGACGATCTCCTGTTTCAGGACGCGCTGCTCGATACGGTTGCGGCTCAGATCGGCCGGCTGGTCGAGCTGAGCCGCAAGCGGATGCCGGTCATCGTCGTCGGCGCACCGCTGCGCTGGCGGGGACGCCTCTACAATTGCGCCGTGGCGATCCACCGCGGCCAGGTGCTCGGCGTGGTGCCGAAGATTTTTCTGCCGAACTACCGCGAGTTCTACGAGCGCCGTCATTTCACCTCGGGCGAGGCGGTGCAGGGCGCTGTCATGCGGCTGGCGGGACAGGAGGCGCCATTCGGCACCGATCTGGTCTTCGCCGCGAACGGGCAGGCGGGGTTTACCTTCCACATCGAGATCTGTGAGGATCTGTGGGTGCCGCAGCCGCCGAGCGCGGCCGGTGCGGCGGCGGGAGCCGAGGTTTTGCTCAACCTCTCCGCCAGCAACATCACGATCGGCAAGGCGCAGATGCGGCGCCTGCTCTGCGCCTCGCAATCGGCCCGCTGCATCGCCGCCTATGCCTATTCGGCGGCAGGGGCCGGCGAGTCGACGACCGATCTTGCCTGGGACGGGCAGGCCGGCATCTTCGAGATCGGCGAGCCGCTGGCGGAGACCGAGCGGTTCAGCGCCGTTCCGGAGATCGCCGTGGCCGATATCGATCTCGGCCGCATCCGCCAGGAGCGCATGCGCACCAACACGTTCGGTGACAATGCCAGGCTGATCGCCGAGCGGGTGGCGCCGTTCCGACGGGTCGAGTTCGAGTTCGATGCGCCCGAGGGGCCGCTTGAGCTGCGGCGCAAGGTCGAGCGCTTTCCGTTCGTGCCGTCCGACCCGGCGATGCTGCGCGATAATTGCTACGAGGCCTACAACATACAGGTCCAGGGCCTGGCCCAGCGGCTGTCGGCGACGGGGCTGAAGAAGCTGGTGATCGGGGTTTCCGGCGGGCTCGACTCGACGCAGGCCCTCCTCGTCGCGGCGCGGACGATGGACCGGCTCGGCCTGCCGCGGCAGAACGTGCTTGCGTATACGCTGCCCGGCTTTGCCACCAGCGACCACACCAAGGCCAATGCCTGGAGGCTGATAAAGGCGCTCGGGGTCACCGGGGCGGAGATCGATATCCGCCCGGCGGCCAACCAGATGTTCGGCGATATCGGCCACGGGGCGAGCCGCGGCGAGAAGCAGTACGACGTGACCTTCGAGAACGTTCAGGCGGGGTTGCGCACCGACTATCTGTTCCGCCTGGCCAACCACAACGGCGCGCTGGTGGTCGGCACCGGCGACCTGTCCGAGCTGGCGCTCGGCTGGTGCACTTACGGCGTCGGCGATCACATGTCGCACTACAACCCGAATGCCTCGGTGTCGAAGACACTGATCCAGCACCTGATCCGATTTGTCGCCACCAGCGGCGATGTCACGCCCGACACGGCGGCGATCCTCGGCGACGTTCTCGCCACCGAGATCTCGCCCGAGCTGGTGCCGGCGGGGGAGGATGGCGCGATCCAGTCGACCGAGAGCGTCGTGGGACCCTATGCGCTGCAGGATTTCACCCTCTTCTACCTGACCCGCTATGGCTTCGCGCCCTCGAAGATCGCCTATCTGGCGTGGAATGCCTGGCACGACCCGACGCACGGCGCCTGGCCGGCCAATATCCCGGAGGCGGCGCGCCGGGCATTCGATCTCGGCGACATCAAGAAATGGATGCGGGTTTTCCTCACCCGCTTTTTCGAGCAAAGCCAGTTCAAGCGCTCGGCGCTGCCTAACGGGCCAAAGATCTCGTCCGGCGGGTCGCTGTCGCCACGCGGCGACTGGCGCGCACCGTCGGATTCGCATGCCGGGGTCTGGCTGGCGGAGCTCGACCGAGGCGTACCCGACGCCTAGGCATGCGCGCATTTCTGACGTCTTGGATGGCTGAAGCGGAGCGCTGGAGGCCGTTTCTTCCCATCATCGTCCTGGCGCTGATTCAAGCTGCGGTGCTGCCGGCGCGGTGGTGGGCGAAGGGCGCCTGGGTGCTGGCGGTGGTGGCGGCCGGCGCTTCGGTCGGGGTCGGCTTGTGGCAGCAGCAGCACGCGGACCAAACCGCCGCCGCAGGCGAGATCGCGGCGCTGAAGGGCCTGTGGACGCAATGGGATGCGGTTTCGCAAAAACTGCCACAGGCGGGCGAGGCGCCGGCCGCTTCGTTCGAGACGCTCGGCGATGCGCTGGCGTCGCTCAGCGTCAAGGTCGCGAGCGTCGACGACCAGATCGCCGCGTTGAGGGAGCAGGGCAAGGGCCGCTCGATCGACGACGAAACCGCGGCGAAGCTGGTTGATTATCTGCGTCGGCAGGATGCTTCCCGCGCCGTAGTGTCCTGCGTTCCCAACGATATCGAGGCCTACACCTACGCCAACCAGCTCGTGACCGTGCTGCGGATGGGCGGCTGGGAGGCGCGCGGGCCGGAGGTGACGACCGTTCTCGGCGAGGCCGCGGCGATGGGGGTCAGCCTTTTCGTCCGCGATCCGCGTTCGCCGGAGGCCGCCAAGATTCTGGTCGACGCCTTCACCCGCTTCAATGTTCCCTACCAGACCGGGCTCGCCGCCAGCGACGCCATCCCCGACACCGCGACGGTCGAGCTGTTCGTCGCGAAAAAACCGTGAGAGGAGACCCCGAAATGCCGCCAGGCCGTGTCCATTTGAGCGTCGACGAAGCCCGCAGCCTCGGCGAGCGGGCGCTGCGCGGGATTGGTTACGATCCCGACGAGGCGCATATCGTCACCGATCATGTGATCGATGCGGCGCTCTGCGGCTACGAGTATTCGGGGCTGGCCAAGCTGCTGAACATTCCCGAGCACCGCCGCTTCGACCTGCCCCGCCAGCCGATGCGGACGTTGCACGAGACCGAGGTCTCGGCGCTCTACGACGGCGGCAACAATGTCGGGATGCTGGCGATCTATCACGCGGCGAAGGCGACAATCGAAAAGGCGCAGGCGCACGGCTTTGCCCTGGTCGGCGTCACCAACACCTGGATGAGCGGGCGCAACGCCTATTTCGTCGAGATGATCGCGAATGCCGGATTTGTCGCGATCCATACCGCCAGCAGCGGCGGCGCAGTGGCGCCTTTGGGCGGCATCAAGCCGATCCTCGGTACCAACCCGATCGCCTTCGCGATCCCGACCGAGGAGGGCGCGCTGATCCTCGATATGGGGACGTCGGCGTTCATGGCGACCGAATTGCAGCTGCGGGTGCGCCGCAACGAACCGTTGCCGGAGGGGGTCGCGATCGACCGCGACGGGCGGCCGACCACCGATCCGGCCGAGGCGCGCGCGGGCGCGCTGCTGCCGTTCGCCGGGTATAAGGGGTTTGGGCTCGGGCTCGTCGTCCAGGCGCTTGGCGTGCTGGGCGGCGCCGGCATGGTGGCAGGCGCGGAGGACGGTTATCTGTTCATCGCGTTTCGGCCGGATCTGCTGATCCCGCTCGAACAATGCAAGCGCGAGGTCAGCGCCCTGATCGCGCGGGTGAAGGCGATCCCGCGCGCAGCAGGGGTCACCGAAATCCGCATTCCAGGGGAAAATTCAGCGCGCAGCCGCGCGCGCCTCGCGCACGAAGGACTGGACATCGATCAGCTGGTCTATGACGAACTGCACCGCTTCGCCGGCAATCGACCGTAGGCGCTGGAGCCTAATCCAATCAGATCGAAGCCTCAAAGCAGGCCCCGCCCGCGGGCTTGACCGCGGGTCCACGTCCTCCTTTTGCGAACGCCGGAGGAAAAGACGTAGATGGCCGGGTCAAGCCCGGCCGGCCAAGGCGGTACACAAAGCGATCCGGCCGTAACAGGTAAGGCTTTAATCTTAGTGGATGATTCCCAAGCCGATTATGCCGACGATAATCAGGTAGATGGCGATGACGTAGTTGAGAATCCGCGGCACCAACAAGATCAGCACGCCGGCCAGGATCGCCACCAGCGGCTGTAAATGGGCTATACTGACCGTCATCGGGGACCTCCTTGAGCCGTGATGACCGCAGGCGCGTTTGAGCCTCAGCCACCGCGGTCGGTCAACACTGAGCTTTAAAAATTGTTTCTGGAACTGGCTGGCCGGTCTTCGGCGGCGCGCAGGTCGGGTGATCCGCCTTGCCGCGCCGCCGCGCCTTTGAGGCCCGGGTTACGGGGCGGGGGTGAGCTGGATCGACGCGATGCCGGCGGCGACGTTGAGGCCGGTATTGCCCTCGATGCTGAGCGGCTGAAGAGCGACCGTGTTGTTGGAACCGCCGATGAGCGCATTGGCGCCGAGACCGACGCCAAGCGTAGCGCTGGCGGTGCCGCCCGCATAGGAGCCGGCGAGCGCGCCGGGCTGCATCACCGCGACCGGAGCGACAACCGTCCACACCAACACGCCGCCCGAGGTATAGCCGATATCGGCGCCGAATTTGTTGATGTTGCCGGTGTAATGTTCATAGCGGCCGCCCACGCCAGCATAGGTGCAATTGAGCGCCTTCGATGAGCCGAAGATAAAGCCGAAACCACTCGCGACATTGCAGGTCAGGGTGCCGACCTTGACCGCGCTTTGCGCCGAGGCCGGTCCGGCGAGCGCGGCGAGGCCGGCCGCGGCGGCGATAAGGCTAGCGGTCAAACGCATTCTTGTGGACATCGCTGTCTCCTGTTTTTGATGCGATCGGGCGGCGCTCCGCGGTTTACGGCGCTAACCGCTAACTGGAACAAACAACTTAATCGCCGCTTGGTTCTATTCAAGGGCGCATCGCCGCGTCGGCTTGACACCCCCCTGAGGATGCCGTCCCTTCGCCGTTAATGCCATCGGCACCGTGGAGAAGGAGCCATGCCAACGGTGAAACTAGGCGAGGCGGAAATCTATTACGAGGTCCTCGGCACCGGCTATCCGCTGATGATATTCGCCCCGGGCGGCCTGCGCTCGGAGTTGGCCTTCTGGCGGCACAGCCCGTCCGATCCTGCGGCCAAACCGGTGTGGATGGACCCGATGACCGACCTCTCCGGCACGTACAAGGTCATCGCGCTCGACCAGCGCAACGCGGGCAAGTCTCGCGCTCCGGTTTCGGGCAGCCATGACTGGGTGACATTTGCGCACGATCATCTTGCGCTCGCCGACCATCTCGGCATCGACAGGTTTCATGTGATGGGCGGCTGCATCGGCGCGTCCTATTGCCTCAAACTGTGCCAGCTGGCGCCGCAGCGGATCACCGCTGCGGTGCTGCAGACCCGATCGGTCACGACCCGGTCAACAACAACCGCGACGTCTTTGCCAATCTGGTTTCCCTCTGGGCGGGCGGTGTCAAGGCCGAGCGGCCGGATGTCTCGGACACGGAGATCGAACAATTCGGCAAGAACACGTTCGGCGGCGATTTCGTGTTCAGCGTAACGCGCGACTTTGTGCGCGGCTGTCACATTCCAATGCTGGTGCAGCCGGGCGACGACCCGCCGCACCCCGCCTATGTCGGCGAGGAGGTCGCCAAGATCGCCCCGAATATCGAGGTGATGCGTCCGTGGAAGGGACCGGAATACCTGCCGGCGGCAATCACGCGGGTGACCGATTTCCTCGATCGCAACACACCCCCGGGCCATACGCGGCGCGCCGCCTAGATCGCAAATCTCCGGCTGGCGGTACGGGACCGCCGAAAGCCCGCAAAAGATGGTGGCGGGCCTCGTCGTCGCGTGACCTCGTCCCACCGTGCCGCAGCGGCGCCCGTTCTTCATTGGACGAGCGCCGTCGCCTTTTCCGTTAGTGGGATCGCCAAGTAGAAGGCTGCACGAACCGAGACTTGCGGCCTCGCGAAAAATCTCGTTATAGTGGCCCCAATAATTACAGCCTCAAATCAAATGATCAGATCATTTGATTTATTGAGTCCGGTAAACCGGCGGCACGATGAACAGGGGAGAGGCCGACAATGGCGTTCAGCGCAGACGCACGAAATCCGATTTCTTGGTGGCGGGAGCCGACCAAGGATCAATGGTACGCCTATCTGGCCGCATGGCTGGGATGGACGCTCGACGCGTTCGATTTCACTGTGTTCCTGCTGATCATGGTGCCGATCGCCAAAGAGTTTAATGTTCCGCTGACCGAGGTGACCGCGGTCTTCACCATTACCCTGTGGATGCGGCTGCTGGGTGCGGTGGCGTCGGGCTGGGTCGCCGATCGGGTCGGTCGCAAGCTGCCGCTGATGATCTCGATCATCGGCTATTCCGCTTGCAACTTCATCGCCGGGTTCTCGCCGACGTTTTTGTTCCTGTTCGTCTTCCGCGCGCTGCTCGGCATCTTTATGGGCGCGGAATGGCCCGCCGGCGCCGCGCTGGCGATGGAGCAATGGCCGATCCGCACCCGCGGCTTTATGAGCGGCGTGCTGCAGGGCTCGTGGGGTTTGGGGTTCGCGCTGTCGAGCCTGATCTATTGGCTGGGTTTCGATCGCTTTGGCTGGCGCGGCATGCTGTGGGCCGGCGTATTGCCGGCGCTATCGGTCGTCTACATCCGCTACTTCGTCAAGGAGCCGGAGGTCTGGGTCGAGAACCGGCGCCAGCAGCGGGCCGAGGCGCGCGAAGTGAAAGCGCCGCTGATCAGCATCTTCAAGCGCGGG
>DASQGR010000221.1:0-9244 GCA_035632515.1 Allostellaceae bacterium
GCGGTCGGGCTCGTCGACGTGGCCGACGAGCGGGCCGTAATTGGGCGGGAGCGTCACCTTGTACTGCGACCGGGCGACCGCGTGGCGAACCGGCTTGAGGCTCTTCAGATAGACGGCGATCGCCTCGGCGTCGCGGTCGGACAGGTTGCGATACATCTCGATCGGCATCGGCGGCCCGATGATCGTGCCGTCCGGCCGCTTGCCGTTGCGCAACGCGGTGACGATCTGCCCTTCCGTCCAATTGCCGATGCCGGTCTCCTTGTCGGGGGTGACGTTGGGGCCGACGATGTGGCCGATCTCGATGTCGAACTCGCGGCCGCCGGCGAGTTCCATGCCCTCCACCGGCCGGTTGTCGGCGTTGCGCGTGGTATGGCAATTGCCGCAGGCGCCGAGCGTGGTGACGAGATACGCGCCGCGCTCGAGTCGGGTCTCGCCGTGCGTCGCCGTGCCCGTCACCACCACCAGCAGACCCGCACCCGCCGCCAACGCACGCCACCGCTGCATGACCGCACCCAGGGGTTGATTGTGCCGCCTCAATATCCGGCCCGGCGGCGCGCGGCAAGCGCGAGGCCGCCATCCTTGACGGCCGAGGGATGGAAGGACGAAAGTTGCGGCCGAGCTTGTGTCTTTCCCGCAATCGAAGGAAACCGCGTCGTGAGCATCGGATCCCTGCCGCTGTCCGGCTATACCGTTCTCGATCTCACTCATGCCCGCGCCGGACCGACCGCGGTGCGCCAGTTCGCCGATTGGGGCGCCAATGTCATCAAGATCGAGCCGCCGGGCGCTTCGGCAACCGACATCACCGGCTCGCGGCGCGAGGGGTTCGACTTCCAGAACCTGCACCGCAACAAGCGCAGCCTCGCGCTTAACCTGAAGAGCAAGGAAGGGTTGGCGATCTTTATGAAACTGGCCGCGAAGGCCGATGTCATCGTCGAGAATTTCCGCTCGACGGTAAAGCATCGGCTCGGGGTCGACTACGAGTCGGTGAAGAAGATCAACCCGCGCATCGTCTACGGCAGCATTTCCGGGTTTGGCCAGACCGGGCCCTACGCCAAGCGACCGGGGGTCGACCAGATCGCCCAGGGCATGGGCGGGCTGATGTCGATCACCGGCTTTCCCGGCCAGGGGCCGGTGCGGGTCGGCATCCCCATCGATGACCTCTGTGCCGGGCTGCTCTTGGCCCAGGCGATGATGATGGCGCTGATCGAGCGCGAAAAAACCGGCGAGGGGCAGTGGGTGCACACCTCGCTGCTCGAGGCGCAGATCTTCATGCTCGACTTCCAGGGCTCGCGCTGGCTGCAGGCCGGCGAGGTTGCCAAGCAGGCCGGCAACGACCACCCGACCGGCATTCCGACGGGGCTGTTCCCGACCGCGGACGGTCAGATCAACATCGCCGCCTCGGGCGACAATCTCTACAAGCGCTTCTGCGAGGCGGCCGAGGCGACGCACCTGCTGACCGACCCCGATTATGCGACCGGCCCGCAACGCTCGAAAAACCGCAAGAAGCTCAACGAGGTGATCGGCGAGATCACCAAGCAGAAGCCGAGCGCCTACTGGATCGAGCTGCTGAACGAGGTCGGCGTGCCGTGCGGCCCGCTCTACACGATCGACCAGACTTTCGCCGACCCCCAGGTGCAGCACCTCGAAATGGCGCGGCCGATGGACCATCCTCGGCTCGGCGAGCTCAAGGTGGTCGGGCAGGCGATCAACATGATGAAGACGCCCGAGCCGGCGCGGATGCGCTACCCGACCCCCGATCTCGGCCAGCACAGCGAGGAAATCCTGCGCGATCTCGGCTACAACCAGGCCGACATCGCCGACCTCCGCACCGCTGGCGCGATCTGAGGACCCTCCGGGATCCGCGTTGATGGCCGCGACAAACGCCCGGCCGGAGAACAGGCGGCACCACCCTAATCAGGAGTAGATGACATGCTCGACCAGCCCCTCGCCACGAGCAAGATGATCGGCGAAAAAGACGGCGCCATCGGCCGGATCATCTTCAACAACCCGGCGCGTCATAACGCGGTCTCGCTCGACATGTGGCAGGCGCTGGGCCAGCTGATGGAGGATTACGACAACAATCCGGCGATCCGCGTCATCGTGCTCTCCGGGGCCGGCGGCAAGGCGTTCGTCTCCGGCGCCGACATCTCCGAGTTCAAGGAAAAGCGCGACAGCGTCGAGGCGGCCGCGGCCTACGCCAAGACCTCGGAAAATGCGCGCCTGGCGCTGCAAAACACCTTGAAGCCGACGATCGCGATGATCCGCGGCTATTGCATCGGCGGCGGCATGGCGACCGCCGTCGCCTGCGACATCCGCATCGCCGCGGAGGGTTCGAAATTCGGCATTCCGGCGGCCAAGCTCGGTCTCGGCTACGCCTATGACGGCATCAAGAAGCTGATCGACCTGGTCGGGCCCGCCTATGCCCGCGAGATCTTCTTCACCGCGCGGCAGTTCACCGCCGAAGAGGCGCTGCGCATGGGGATCATCAACCAGCTCGTGCCCGACAGCGAACTTGAAAGCTATACCAAGAACTATTGCGACACGATCGCCGCCAACGCGCCGCTGACGGTACGCTCGGTAAAGCAGATCGTGCGCGAGGCGCTGAAGGATTCCGGCAAGCGCGACATGGAGCTGTGCCGGCGCGTGGTCGAGGAATGCTTCGCCAGCCAGGACTACACTGAGGGCCGCACCGCCTTTATGGAAAAGCGCCGCCCGGTGTTCACGGGACGCTAGCCGGAGGCCGAGCCGCGGTTAGGGGAACCGTTGTTCGCTGCGCGCCGAATTGACGGGCTGAGGCAATTTCCGAGCGGGGAATGATGATGCCGACGCTGTTCGCGCGAGCCTTGCTGGGTATCGTATTAATCCTGGTTTGGACCGGCGCGGCGCGCTCGGCGGATACGGCGGGGGCGGTCGTCGCCATCAGCGGCGCGTGCTTTATCGAGGCCGAGGGTAAGCGAGCCCCGCTCAAGCTTGGCGAGCCGGTGCACGTCGCCGACACGGTGGATGTGCCGGCCGGCGCCAAGCTGAAATTGCGGATGAATGACGGCTCGATTGTCTCGGTTGCGTCGGGCAGCCAATTGACCATCACCACCTACACCGTCGACGCCGACGGCAAGCGTCACGATGTCGGGCTGTCGCTGGGGCAGGGGCTGATGCGTGCCATCGTCGCGCCGGTCGATCACCCGACGACGTTCGAGGTCAAGACCGCGGCGGGCGCCGCAGGAGTGCGCTCGACCGATTGGTTTGCCGAGGCGCAGCCCGGGGCGATGGTGGTCGGCGTTTTGTCTGGCAGCGTCAGCCTGAAGAGCAACGCAACCGGCGCGACGGTAACCATTTCGGCCGGATCGGGTGCCAGCGTCGCCGCCGGCGAGGACCCGACCCCGCCGCGGGTGTGGCGGCGGGCCGAGTTCAACGCCCTGATCGCGCGGACCGAGCCGCCGGCTCCGGCGCCCCCGCGCCGCGCGCCGCGGCCCAAGCGGCCCGCCGAGGAGGATTCCGCGCCCACGCCGACGCCCGTGCCTCAGCAGACGCCGCAACAGACCCCCGATCCGTACAACCCCGGCGGCGGCTACAACCCCGGCGGCGGCTACAACCCCGGCGGTGGGTACAACCCCGGTGGCAGCTACAACCCCGGTGGCAGCTACAACCCCGGCGGCAGCTACAACCCCGGCGGCGGCTACAATCCCGGCGGTGGGTACAATCCGCAGCCCGGCGGGACCTACCAGCCACCCTCCGGAAGCACTGGCGGCAATTCCGGCGGGAGCGAGACCCCCACCGTGCCGGGAAGGCGCGGGTACTAGCCAGGGCGGGTTCGAGCGGACGGCTCCGGCCTGTTCTCGTGGCCGCTGCGGTTTGCTATCTATGACCGTCTCCGCGCGAGAGGCCGCTTTTGTGAGATCCCCGACATGAAACTCCCCCGCCACGGACGTTACGACTATGTGCCGATCCACGAGCGGCCGGTTTATGACTGGGCGGAGGGCAAGCGGCTCGCGGTATTCTTCTGCAACAACATCGAGTTCTTCGCCTTCTGCGCCGGGCTCGGCAGCGACTCGACCGGGGCGGATGCGGCGCAGAGCCAGCGCAATTACGCCTGGCGCGATTACGGCAACCGGGTCGGCATCTGGTCCTATTTCGACCTGCTTGACGAATTCGGCCTGCCCGGCGCGCACAACGTCAACTCGGCGGTGCTCGAGGAATGCCCGGCGATCGTCGAGCGCCTGAACGCCCGCGGCGACGAGTATGTCGGCCACGGCCGCACCAATTCCGAGCGCCAGGACGTGTTGTGGGAAGAGGACGAGGCGCGCCTTATCGCCGAATGCACCGAAATCGTCGCACGGCTATCCGGCAAGCGCCCGGAGGGGTGGCTCGGCCCCTATTTGGCGCAGACCGGGGTGACGCTCGATCTGCTGAAGGAAGCCGGCTACCGCTATGTCATGGACTGGGCGCTCGACGATCAGCCGATCTGGATGACGACGCGCTCGGGGCCGATCCTCTCGGTGCCGTACCCGATCGAACTCAACGATTCGCCGAGCCTCGTCTTCCGCCGTCACACCGGCCGGCAGTTCGAGGAAATGCTGATCGACCAGTTCGACGAAATGCTCGAGCAGTCGAAGAAATATCCGCTGGTTTATTCGGTGGCGCTGCACCCGTTCATCATCGGCCAGCCGTTCCGGCTGCGCGCCTTCCGCCGCGCGTTGCAGCACATCATGGCCCACCGCGACCGCTTGTGGATCACCACCCCCGGCGAGATCGCCCGCTATTGCGAGGGCCTGCCCAAAGGTATCGTGCCGGGGTCGTGATGACGCTCCCTCGCGGCGAAGCCGCGTTGTGAATTGATTGGCGCCGCGCGCCGAAACGGAGGTGGCTCACCGCCGCGCCGGCAGCCAGTTGTTGCGGCGTGCGACATCGGCGACGACGCGGGCGATTTCGGCGCCGATCCGGGTGGCGTCGGCATCGACCCCGGTCTCGCGTCGCGTCGCGGCGCTTCTCGCGGCCACGCGGGGTGCGGTGCGCGAATCGACGGCAAAGCTCTGCACCGTCGCCAGCGCTCTGCCGGGGATTTGCGCCTTGATCTGCACCTCGGCGATGACGGCGCTGTTTTCGTCGCCGACCCGGCGTCGCCTGCCTTCGTCGATGGTGCGGAAGCGGCCGGTGACGATCAGCGCCCGGCCGCCCGGCCGTGGCTCGGGGTCGGTGGTGCTGGCGGCGTCGTAACCCTGCGCGCGCAATCGCTCGGTGATCGCGTCGGTGACGAGGAAACCCACGGCCCGCCCGATCGAGGCCGCGCGTTGCTCTTGCGGCACGCCCTGCGAGCCGCGAGAGAGCGAAAAGCCGAAGCTCGTATCGAGGTGCACCGCCCCTTCCGGGACGGCGAAATCGCTGACGACGATAAAGTCCGACGTCCCCGACGGGACCGTCACCCCTTCGACGCAAGCGCCAAGCGCCAGCAGCGGCAGGGCGGCCAGAAACCGGATAATGCTCCGCCTTTTTCCCGGCATTCCCGTGAAGGCGGAAATCCGGGCCGCCGGAACTCGATCAGGTGTTGTGAGACCCCCGCCTCCGCGGGCGTGACGACGGCGAAAATGGCAAACGCGCACCGCGGCCTACACCTCGCTCAACCCAGCATAGACGGCGCGCTCGAAGGCGCCGTAAAGCGCCACTGTCGGCGTATCGGCGAAGGGTAGGATCTGGGTCATGATCAGCCCGGTCACCCGCTTCGCCGGATCGAGCCAGTAATAGGTGTTGAAGATGCCGGCCCAGGTCACGCTGCCGGCGCTGCGGCCGTTAGGTCCCGGATCGAGCGTCAGCATGTAGCCGAGCCCCCAGCGCACCCGCGCGCCGGGGAAAAAATCGACATCGTTGGTCCGCTCGGGCATTGCCGTCTTCATCACCCCGGCCGGCAGCGTGCCGATATGGTTTTCCGCCATCAAGGCAACCGTCTCCCGCTTGAGGATTTGCCGGCCCTTATGGGTCCCATCATGCAGCAGCATCTGAAGAAAGCTGAGGTAATCGCCTGCGGTAGAATAAAGGCCACCGCCGCCCGACCAGAATTCGGGGATCGGCACCGGCTCCAGCGCCTGCGGCACGAGGGTGCCGTCGGGCCGGCGCTGATGCACGATCGCCTGGCGCCCGCGCTGCTCGGCCGAGGCGGCAAAGCCGGTGTCGGTCATGCCGAGCGGCGCGAAGATGTGGTCGCGGCAATAAGTGTCGAGCTTGTCGCCGCTCGCCTCTTCGACGAGGCGGCCGACCCAGTCGATGTTGATGCCGTATTCCCACTTGTCGCCGGGATCGAATACCAGCGGCAGCCGCAGGGCGGCGTGCTTGCCGCTCGACATCGGCGGCGTGCCGCTGGCGCGGACATAGCGGCCGACATCGCCGTTCCACATCTCATAGCTGAACCCGGCGGTGTGGGTCAGCAGGTGTTTCAGGCTGATCGGCCGCTTCGCCGGGCGCAGGATCGGCTGGCCGGCGGCGTCGAACCCGGTCAGCACCTGCGGCGCGGCCAGGGCCGGATCGATCGCCGGCACCGGCCCGTCTAGCGAGAGCTTGCCGCGCTCGACCAGCTGCATCGCCGCGACCGCGGTGATCGCCTTGGTCATCGAGGCGATGCGGAACACGGTGTCGAGGGTCATCGCCGCGCCGCCGCCGAGCTGGCGCTTGCCGAACGCGCCTTCGTAGCACGGACCCCTCTCGGTCGCGGCCATTGCCACGACCCCCGGCACCGTGCCGGACGCGACGGCCGCCTCGAGCGGCGCGTCGATCGTGGGGTTGGACACGGTCATGGGATTACGGCGCCCGGCGGACATTGCCGCTCTGCGCCGGGATGCCGGTCTGCTCGTAGCAGACCTTGGCCAGCGCGGCGACGCCTTCGCGGATCTCCTCCTTCGAGGTCAGCGCGAAGCACAGGCGCAGCCGCGATCCCGATTCGGCCCCCTCGACCGCCCATTCCGGCCCCGGATTGAGGGCGATGCCGGCATCGGCGGCGGGCTTCACCAGCTTCATGATGTCGACCTCCGGGGGCAGCTTCATCCACAGGAAGATGCCGCCTTTGGGGATCCACGGCTCGACGGCGGTGCCGAATTCCTGCTCCAGTGCCTCGACCATCGTGTCGAGCTTGCCTTTCAGGGTTTCGCTCAGCTCGCCGACGTGCTCGCCGAAATTCTGCGAGAAGTATTCCGCCACCACCATCTGCTCGAGAGCGCCGCAGCCGCTGTCCGAGCGGCTGGCGATCAGCCGGCTCATCAGCCCCCAATCGGCGATGCAATAGCCCAGCCGCAGCGCCGGCGACAAGGTCTTCGAGAACGAGCCGATATGGACGACATGGTCGCGGTCGAGCGAATAGATCGCCGGCGGTGCCTTGGTGCCGCCCCAGATCAGGTCGGCGTAGCACTCGTCCTCGAAGATCAGCACGCCGTATTTCTTGGCGACGGCCAGCAATTGATGCCGCCGTTCCAGCGGCATGATGCTGCCGGTCGGGTTCTGAATGGTCGGGATCGTGTAGATGTATTTCGGCGTGACGCCCTTGCCCTTAAGGTCGGCGAGGATGTTGTCGAGCGCATCGATGCGGATCCCGCCCTCGTCGAGCGGGGCGCCGACGATCTTCTGGCCTTCGCGCTTCAGCTTGTTGATTGCGCCGCCGTAGGAAAATTCCTCGAGGATCACGGTGTCGTCGGCTTCGAGCATGACCGCATTGATCAGGTCGATCCCCTGGCCCGAGCCGGCGGTGATCAGGATGTCGTCGGTCGAGCAGTCGATGCCGCGCAGCCTGGCCTTGTTCCTGACGAACTCGCGCAGGCCGAGATGCCCCTGCGAGCCCTGCGCCGCGGTGTACATCGCCAGTTTCGAGCCTTCCTTGCGCAGTGCGCTGGCGGTGGCCTCGATCAGCCCCTCGACCGGGATCAGGGTCGGGTCGTTATGCCCGCCGATGAAATTGTATTTGGGATAGCCGGCAAAGCGCACCGCCGGCGCCGGCACGTGCTTGGCGAACAGGTTGGTGTAGGCGAAACCGGTCATCGTTCGGGTCCTTCCAGAGGGTCGGAGCAATAGTCCTTGAGATTAGTCGTCATTTTCGCGAAGGCGGGCATCCAGGGCGAGCGAGGGAATTGTCGCCCCTGGGCCTCCGCTTTCGCGGCGGGTGACGAAAGAGGGGTGCGAGCGTCTCATCACCCGGCCGCCGCCGCGGACGCGCCGAGGCGAGTGCCCGGATAGCGGCCGTACCAGATCGGCTCCCACCACCAGCGATTGTCGAGATACCAGAGCACGGTCTTGCGCAGGCCGGTGGCGAAGCTTTCCCGCGCCTGCCAGCCGAGGTCGCGGTAGAGGCGGGACGCATCCATCGCATAGCGGCGGTCATGCGCCGGCCGGTCGGCGACAAAGGTGATCAGCCGCGCGTGCGGGCGATGCGGCGACGACGGCAACATCTCGTCGAGCAGCGCGCAGATCCGGGTGACGAC
Source organism: Allostellaceae bacterium (assembly GCA_035632515.1). Classification (GTDB taxonomy): domain Bacteria; phylum Pseudomonadota; class Alphaproteobacteria; order ATCC43930; family CGMCC-115725; genus DATARH01. The sequence goes on from DASQGR010000221.1 coordinate 8,454, forward strand.
CTCGAGATTGGTGCAGGTGCCGTCGCAGCCAATATTGTAGCTGGCGCCGGGCCGGGCGCCGGTCAGGATCGCGTAGAGGGCGCGGGCGTGGTCATCGACAAAGAGCCAGTCGCGGACATTGTCGCCCTTGCCGTAGACCGGGATCGGCTCGCCGTGCAGCGCCTTCAGGATCGCCAGCGGGATCAGCTTTTCGGGAAAGTGATAGGGGCCGTAATTGTTCGAGCAGTTGCTGAGCATGACCGGCAGGCCGTAAGTCTCGTGCCAGGCGCGGACGAGGTGGTCCGAGGCCGCCTTCGACGCCGCATAGGGTGAATTGGGTTGATAACGGCTTGCCTCGGTGAACCTGCCGATGCGGCCGAGCGAGCCAAACACCTCGTCGGTCGAGATGTGCTGAAAGCGAAAGCGCGCGGCGCGGTCGGCGGGCAGGCCGCGCCAATAGCCGAGCGCGGCTTGCAACAGCGTGTAGGTGCCGCCGACATTCGTGGTGATGAATTCGCCCGGCCCGTCGATCGAGCGGTCGACATGGGATTCCGCGGCGAGGTGCAGCACCGCGTCCGGCGCGAAATCGTCGAGCAGCTTTGTCATCGCCGGGCCGTCGCAGATATCGGCGCAATGGAAGCGGTACGATGGATGCTTCTCGATCGCGCGCAGCGACGCGAGGTTGGCGGCGTAGGTGAGCTTGTCGACGTTGAGCACTGTCGCGCCCAGCTCGCCGACAAACAGCCGGCACACGGCCGACCCGATAAATCCGGCGCCCCCGGTCACCAGGATTCTCATGTGGTGTCTAACTC